>CAXUCL010000163.1:0-5512 GCA_964249395.1 uncultured Rhizobiaceae bacterium | reverse complement strand
GCCTCGCGCCGCGCCTCGACGTGGACGCCCCGGCCGGGCAGGCGGCGCCGGAGGTCCGGCACCACCGCGCCGTCGGGCGCGGCCACGAAACGGATCAGGCGGTCGGCGGCGAACACTTGGCGCGACACGACGCACATGCGGGACGGATCCGCGTCCTGCTCTTCGGGTGCCGGTTTCCCGCCGCCTGCCGCCATCGTTCGCGTCGGCCCTATTCGGCCGCCTCCGTCGCTGTTTCCTCTTCCTCCGCGGTTGCCGGCTCGTCCTCAGTGATCCAGCCGATCTTGACCCGGGCCCTGAGGATCATCGCCTCGGCCTCCGTCCGGCTGACCGCGAAGGAGGACAGCGCCCCGTCGAACCGCTTCACCTCGCCGTTCTCGCGTTCCGTCCAGCCGACGAGGTCGTCCGCGGCGCAGCCGGCGAAGTCCTCCACCGTCTTGATGCCTTCCTTGCCGAGACCCACCAGCATGTCGGTGCGCAGGCCCTCGATCCCCTTCAACTCGTCGGAAACGCCGAGCGCCACGCGCTCCGCGTCGAACTCGTCCTCGCGCTTCTGAAGGAAGTCGCGGGCGCGCTGCTGGATCTCGGCCGCCGTGTCGTCGTCGAAGCCGTCGATCGCCGCCACCTCGTCGGTGTCGACGAAGGCCACCTCCTCGACGGAGGCGAACCCTTCGGCGGCGAGCAGCTGCCCCACCATCTCGTCGACGTTCAGCGACTCCATGAACAGGGCGGAACGCTCGGCGAACTCCTTCTGGCGCCGCTCCGACTCCTCCTGCTCGGTGAGGATGTCGATGTCCCAGCCGGTGAGCTGCGAGGCGAGCCGCACGTTCTGGCCGCGCCGGCCGATCGCCAGGCTCAGTTGGTCGTCCGGCACCACGACTTCAATGCGCTCGGCGTCCTCGTCGAGCACGACCTTGGCGACCTGCGCCGGCTGCAGGGCGTTGACCAGGAACGAGGCGGCGTCCGGCTGCCAGGGGATGATGTCGATCTTCTCGCCCTGCAGCTCGCCCACCACCGCCTGGACGCGGGAGCCGCGCATGCCGACGCAGGCGCCGACCGGGTCGACGGAGGAGTCGCGGCTGATCACGGCGATCTTGGCTCTGCTGCCCGGGTCGCGGGCCACCGCCTTGATGGTGATGATGCCGTCGTAGATTTCCGGCACCTCCATGGCGAAGAGCTTCGCCATGAACTGCGGATGGGTGCGGGACAGGAAGATCTGCGGGCCCCGCGGCTCGCGGCGCACGTCGTAGATGTAGGCGCGCACCCGGTCGCCGTAGCGGAACAGCTCGCGCGGGATCTGCTCGTCGCGCCGGATGATGCCCTCGCCCTTGCCGAGGTCGACGATGACGTTGCCGTATTCGACGCGCTTCACCGTGCCGTTGACGATCTCGCCGACCCGGTCGTGGTACTCGTCGTACTGCTTGTCGCGCTCGGCCTCGCGCACCTTCTGGACGATCACCTGCTTGGCCGACTGCGCCGCGATGCGGCCGAAGTCCATCGGCGGCAGCTGCTCGGCGATGAAGTCGCCGGGCTCGGCGTCCGGGTTCTTGTCGCGCGCGACCTCGAGGAAGATCTGCGTCGCCGGGTTCTCGACCTCCTCCACCACTTCGAGCAGGCGCTGCAGGCGCATCTCGCCGGTCTTCTGGTTGATGTCGACGCGGATGTTGGTTTCCTGGCCGTAGCGCGAGCGCGCCGCCTTCTGGATGGCGTCGGCCATGGCCTCGATCACGATCTCGCGGTCGATCGACTTCTCGCGCGCGACCGCGTCGGCGATCTGCAGAAGCTCGAGCTTGTTGGCGCTCACGGCCATCCGGTGGTCTCCCTCGTTGTTCCGTCGGTCCGGTCCGGCGCGAAGCAGCGCCTCAGCCGACGTCGTCCTCGTCGTTGTCGTTGTCGGCGGCCTTGAAGCCGCCGCGCCGCGCCGCCTTGTCGGCCTTCAACGCCGCCTCGATCAGCTCGTCGGTCAAAACCAGCCGCGCGTCGGCGACCGCGTCGAAGGGCACGAGCACCGTCGGCGCCTCGTTCGGCGGCGGCGCGTCGCGCTCCACGATCACGCCCGCGTCGCCGACCGCGCCGATGCGGCCGCGCCAGCGCTTGCGGTTGTCGATCGTTCGGCTCGCCTCGAGCTTCAGGACGTGGCCGCGCCAAGTCTCGAAGTCGCTGCGGCGCACCAGCGGCCGGTCGATGCCCGGCGACGACACCTCCAGGTGGTACTCGCGGTCGATCGGGTCGGCGACGTCGAGCACCGGCGACAGGGCGCGGCTGAGCGCTTCGCAGTCGTCGACCGACATGGTGCCGTCCGGCCGCTCGGCCATGACCTGCAGCGTCAGGCCGTTCATCTGCGACAGCTTCACCCGCACCAGACGGTAGCCGATCTGGTTCGCCGCGGGCTCGACGATGGCGGCGACGCGCGCTTCGAGGCCGGTCTCGACCACGATGCGGGGCTCGGGCGCGGCGCCAGGGGAAGAAGGGGTCGTGTCGTTCACCGGAACTCCGGTCGGCTTCACGGGGGCCGGAGGCGTGCCGCCGGCGCGAACTGGGCCTCGATCGGAGCGAAAGGCTCGGGCGTCGCCGCCGTTCCAACAAAAAAGAGCGGGACCCGGGGGACCCACTCTCAACCAGCCGATCGAAGAGGATTGCAGCCGCGATATAGCCGCGCGCATCGCAAAGCGCAAGCCAGATGCGGCTTTGACGACGGCGCCGCTGTTTAGATCAGATTCGAGCCGGAAAACGCAAAGCCCCGCCGAAGCGGGGCTAAGGGACGTCGACAAAATCTAGGCTACCCTAAGCTTGTCATCGCTCGGCGGGTAACCTGCCTAGGAACTAGGTCTTAAAGCCCGATGTCCGGGATACGGCACTATATAACCTATTAGGGGCGCGGGAGCAAGTTGCCCATGCCGAGACCATAGAGAATGCCGCGTCGTACCGCTTCCAGGTCCTCGCCGGTGGCTTGAGGATTCTCCCATCGCCGACGACCAACTTTGAAGCCGTCCAAACGCCATCGTGCGATGTTCATAAGCATGTCGCACTTCGCCCAGCAAGGCAGATCGTCCGGTTCGCGTGGATGGTAGTTTTTCGATAACCTGACCACGAACGGATGACCGTGCTTCGGGGCGGTTGTACTAATTGGCACGATCGTTACGATCTCGCTTCTGTTGGGAAGTTTTGGCGAAACGACGATGACCGGACGAACCTTCACCATCTCCGGCGGCTCAAAACCCTTGAAGTCACAGACGAGAATCTGACCAGCGCGCGGGTGAAACTGAATAGGCAATCACGCGCTCCGCTTCATTAGGGTATTCGTTCCTGTCCTGGTCTGGATGCGAGCGGGGCCATACCGTAATTCTGGAAGAGCAACGTCCCCCATCTTTGGTCAGCGCCGTCGGAACGTTAGGTAGGCCGGCGGGCGGCCCTCGCGCAGGGCTTTCGCCTCGTAGCGCGTGCCGGGCCAGCCGGGAAACGGCGCCAGCGGCCCGCCGTGCTCGGCGGTCGCGTCGCTGAAGGCTGCGTGCGCGGCCACGTGTTGGCGCGTCCACTCGACATAGGACCCGACGTCGGACGCGAAGCGGAAAGGAGCGCCGGGCTTCAGCGCGCGGGCGAAGCGGTCGAGGTTGGCCGGCGACACGAAGCGGCGCTTCCACTGCTTCCGCTTCGGCCAGGGGTCCGGATAAAGGAGGTCGATGCCGGCGAGGCCCGCCGCGGGCAGCCAGTCGAGCAGCGGCACCGCGTCGTCGGGATGGATCCGGAGGTTCGGCCGCGGCCGCTCGGCGAGGTCGGCGAGGAGCTTGGCGAGGCCGTTGCGGAACACCTCGGCCGCGACGAAGCCGATGCCGGGAAAGCGGTCGGCTTCGGCCAGGACGTGCTCGCCGCCGCCGACGCCGATCTCGAGCCGGACCGCCTCGACGCGGGTCGGCGCGAACAGAACGGCGAGGTTGGCGGGCGGGGGAACCGCGAGGTCGAGCTGGAGCCCGGGCAGCACCGTGCGGAACAGCGCGGCCTGGCCCGGGCGCAGCGTCTTGCCCGCCACGCGGCCGAAGAACGCCGCGCGGCGCCGGTTCGGGCGGTCGGCCAGCACGCCATCCCCGTTGTCGTCCGGCTCGCCGGTTCGCGCTGTCAACGAGATGCCGTCATGGTGGGTGCCGTCAGGCCGCGAGCGCCGCCTTCAGCTTCGGCGCGAGGTCGGTCCGCTCCCAGGAGAACGAGCCGTCGCGCCCGGCCTTGCGGCCGAAATGGCCGTAGGCGGCGGTTTGCGCGTAGATCGCGCGCGACAGGCCGAGATGCTCGCGGATGCCGCCCGGCGTCAGGCTCATCACCGCGCGCAGCGCCGTTTCCAGCTTCGCTTCCTCCACCGAGCCGGTGCCATGGAGGTCGACGTAGATCGACAACGGCTCGGCGACGCCGATCGCGTAGGACAGCTGGATGGTGCAGCGCTCGGCGAGCTTGGCGGCGACGACGTTCTTGGCGAGGTAGCGCGCCGCGTAGGCGGCCGAGCGGTCGACCTTGGTCGGGTCCTTGCCGGAAAACGCGCCGCCGCCGTGCGGCGAGGCCCCCCCGTAGGTGTCGACGATGATCTTGCGGCCGGTGAGGCCGGTGTCGCCTTCCGGCCCGCCGACGATGAACTTGCCGGTGGGGTTCACGTGCCAGCGGCAGTCGGCGTCGATGGCGAGGCCTTGGAGCGCCTCGCGCACCACCGGCTCCACCACGGCGCGCACGTCCGCCGAGCTCATCGCCTCGTCGAGGTGCTGGGTGGACAGGACGATCTGCGTGACGCCGGCCGGCCGGCCGTTCTCGTAGCGCACCGTGACCTGGCTCTTGGCGTCGGGCCCCAGCACGCCGCAGCCCTTCTCGTTGGTCTTGCGGTAGCGCGTTAGGAGCTCCAGGATCTTGTGGGCGTAGTAGATCGGCGCCGGCATCAGCTCGGGCGTTTCGCGGCAGGCGTAGCCGAACATGATGCCCTGGTCGCCCGCGCCGACATCCTTGTCGCCGGCCGCGTCGACGCCGGCGGCGATGTCCGGCGACTGCGGATGGAGGCGCACGTCGACCTTGACCGTCTTCCAATGGAAGCCGTCCTGCTCGTAGCCGATGTCGCGGATGGCCTTGCGGGCGGCGGACTTCACCTTCGAGCGCATCTTCTTCTCGTCGAGCGAGGTGCGGACCTCGCCGGCGATGCAGACGTAGTTGGTGGTGGCCAGCGTTTCGGCCGCCACGCGCACCGCGCCCGCGTCCATGCCCGCCTTCTTGGCTTCCCGGAAGAACAGGTCGACGATCTCGTCGGAGATGCGGTCGCACACCTTGTCGGGGTGCCCTTCCGAAACGCTCTCGGAGGTGAACAGGTAATCGGCTCGTGCCATCGTCGCCTTGTCTTCCCGTTGCCGGCGCGCGGAAAGGGCGCGGCGGCCGGTCCCGTCGTCGTGAGCGGGCTTTGCCGGCCGCATCGGGCAAAGGTCAAGCGAAATCGACCGGGGGTTCCTTAGGCGGCTCGCGCGGCCGTTGGCGCGCGGGGCGGGCCTAGCGC
>CAXUCL010000162.1:5198-5526 GCA_964249395.1 uncultured Rhizobiaceae bacterium | reverse complement strand
GTTTGGCGATCCAGCTGCGCCGCCGCAACCGGTTCGATCCGGTGATGGCCACCGTGCTCGCCAACCTCGATCGCCTGGGAGCGCGCGATTTCGCGACGCTGAAGCGGCTGACGGGCGAGACCGAGGCCGGGCTGCTGCTGATCCTGGCCGAGATCCGGGCGCTCGACCCGAAGCCCGGCCACGCTTTCAGCTTCGAGCGCGACGAGCCGGGCGCGCCGGACGTCGTGGTGACGGCGCGCCCCGACGGCGGCTGGGCGGTGGCGCTCAAAGCCGCCGTCCTGCCGCCCCTCGTGCCGCACAACCGCAACGCCGCGCTTGTCGCCCACGG
>CAXUCL010000162.1:0-5188 GCA_964249395.1 uncultured Rhizobiaceae bacterium | reverse complement strand
TTCCTGAGCGAGGCGCAGGCGCAGGCGACGTGGCTGGTGCGCGCCCTCGACCAGCGGGCGCGCCCGGTCCTGCGGGTCGCCGCCGCGATCGTGCGCCGCCAGGACGACTTCCTAGTGGGCGGAGTGTCGGGTCTGCGGCCGATGACGCTCGCGGCGGTCGCGGATGCGGTGGGCGTCCACGAATCCACCGTCAGCCGCGTCACCAGCAACAAGACGATCCTGACGCCGCGCGGGCTGTTCGACATGAAGTTCTTCTTTACCGTCGCGATACAAGCCACCGACGGCGGCGACGCCCATTCGGCGGAAAGCGTCAAGCACCGCATCCGCCTCCTCGTGGCGCGGGAAGCGGCGGACGGCGTCCTGTCGGACGACGACATCGCCGCGGCGCTCCCGCGCGACGGGGTGGACCTCGCCCGCCGCACCGTCGCCAAATACCGCGAAGCGCTCGGCATTCCGTCCTCCGTCCGGCGCCGGCGCGAAACGAACGCGCGGCGCCTCGCGTCCTGACCCCAGCGGCGGCGGCTCGCCGCGAAAAGGGGCCCGCCGGCCTTGGGGGAGGGATACCGGGTCGCCCTTGCCGCGTTGACAGGCGGGACCGCCGTCCCTAGAAGGCGCGCCGTTCGGACCGTCCGAAACGCCGCCCGAAGGAAGACCGCGCCGGCCCCGTTCACGCGCCGCCCATCGGCGCTTCCGGCAACGATCCGCGCGGCCGCCTCGAGCCCGCGGACAGCGACTGAGATCCCGCCCCGCTTCTTTCCAGCGGTCCGGCGGAGGGAGTCTTCCAGATGACCGTTCGGGTTTCGGGCAAGCACATGGACGTCGGCGAGGCGTTCCGCTCGCGCATCGAGAACCGGCTCGCGCAGTTCGTCGCCAAATACTACGACGGCAACTACAGCGGCACGGTGGTGATGTCGAAGGACGGCCCGCGGTATTCCGCCGACTGCACCATCCATCTCGACACGGGCGTGGTGTTCCAGGCCGCCGGCGCGGCGCACGATCCCGAGCCCGCCTTCGAGGACGCGTCCGACCGCATCGAGAAGCGCCTGCGCCGCTACAAGCGACGCTTGAAGGACCACCATGCCGGACACAACGGCCAGTCGCGCGACGTTTCCTATTCGGTGATCACCGCCCCAGCCGCGGCGGCGGGTGCCGCCGACGACGACGACGAGGTCGAGATCCCGGAGGACTTCGCCCCCGCCATCATCGCGGAAACCTCGCTCACCGTCGGCACGATGTCGGTAGCCGGCGCCGTGATGGAGCTCGACCGCCGCGACGGGCCGTTGTTCGTGTTCCGCAACGCCGGCAACGGGCAGGTGAACATCGTCTACCGCCGCAACGACGGCAACTTCGGCTGGGTCGACCCGTCCGCGGTGAAGCCGGAAGCCTGACGAAGCGAGCGACGGATGGCCGAGCTCACCCGAGAAGCGGCGGTCGGACCCAGCGGCATGAACCCATGACGTCCCCTTCCTTCCCTTCCGGCCTCGACCTCGGCGGCCTGATCGAGCCAGGCTCGATCCTGCCGTCGATGCGCGGCGGCACGAAGAAACAGGTGTTGCAGGAGCTCTGCGACAAGGCCGCCGAGCGCACGGGCCTCGGGGTGCGCGACGTGTTCGAGGTGGTGCTGCAACGCGAGAAGCTCGGCTCCACCGGCGTCGGCAACGGCATCGCCATCCCGCACGGCAAACTCGGCGACCTGACGCGGCTGGTTGGCGTGTTCGGGCGCCTCCACAAGCCGGTGGACTTCGACGCGCTCGACGACCAGCCGGTCGACCTCGTGTTCCTCCTGCTCGCCCCCGGCGGGGCGGGCGCCGAGCACCTGAAGGCGCTGTCGCGGATCGCGCGCCTCCTGCGCAACGCCGAAACGGTGGAGCGGCTGCGCCGATCGCGCGACGCCGAGGCGATCTACGCCCTCATGACGGAAGCGGCGCCGTCCCACGCCGCCTAACGCCCCGCGACCCGCGAGGCGCGCCCTTCGGCCGGCTTAGTGGATGCTGAGCGTCTGCAGCTGGTTCTCGCTGGCGCTCGCCAGGATGCTGCCCCGGTCGTCGGACACCGCGAGCGGCGTGCCGTCGGCGGAGAACAGCGTCCACAGGTCGACGCCCGGCCGGATCGATTCGGCGCCCGGAAACCGGGCCCGGATGTCGTCGGAGCGCATGCGGCGCAGGTAGGCGAGGTGCCCTTCGCCGATCGCGGCGAGATCGGTGGGCGAGATGCTCTGGGTCATGGAAGCCATATCGGTCGTCTCCTTCGCAAGGCAAACGTTCGCTGGTGCCGGACGGGCGCGTCCGGTTCGCCGCTTCGAGGCTGCGCGGTTTCAATGGTCAGTCGGCGACCGCGATGGCGATCCGCCGCACCACCCGCTCGGGCTCGGGCCGGGCGAGGTCGATTGCCAGGAGGCCATTGCGCAAGAGCGCGCCGGCGATCCGCATGCCGTCGGCCAGAAGAAAGGTCTTCTGGAACTGGCGCGCCGCGATGCCGCGGTGCAGGTAGTCCCGGTCGTCCGCCTCGCCCTGGCGGCCGCGGATCGTCAGCTGACTTTCCTCCACCGTCACCTCGAGGTCGTCCGGACCGAAGCCGGCCACCGCCAGGGTGATCCGCAGCGTTCCGGAGGGCGCCCCGTCGTCCGGCCGCCGCAGCCGCTCGATGTTGTAGGGCGGGTAGCCGTCGCCGGACTTGCCGATCCGCTCCAGGGTCTTCTCCACGGCGTCGAAGCCGAGAAGCAGCGGGCTGGAAAAGGGCGTAACCCGGCTCATGGGAAAGTCCTTGCGCGAAGCGACCTGTCGCGAGGGCCCTTCTTCGCGGCACCCCCGCTCGACAGGTCGAAATATGGCGGCGCGGAGCGTCCACTTCAATATCCGGCGGCGGCCCCGCGACGCCGCGCGACCGGACATCCACCGCGTCGCGCCGCCCGAAATAAGCGCCCGTCAGCATCCTGCGCCCGCCCGGTGAAGGAAGTCTTGCGGGAGACGATGGGAGGGCAATGGCTTCGGTCGGCCCGTCTCCGGTTTTTCCCAGGACGAGGGCACCAGACGGATCGCGGCGCGTGCCGGAGTCCCACTCGTCCGCTCCGGCATCTCCGCTTCGTCATCCCGGCGTTACGCCGGGACCCATCCACCGCCGCTTCGTCGGAGGCAAAGCCGGTCATCCTTGTCCGAAGCGCGCTGCCTCAGCCCTCCCGGCATGAATCCCGGCTCGGGGGGCGGGGATGACGAAACGGCGATACGGGACGAGACGTCGCGAGCGTATTACATCCTTATCGGCGGAAATCGTTCCCCGACGGTGCGACCGACGCCTTCCCACTTCATCGCCCCGGCCCGCAACGTGGAAGGCGACCAACCGCCCGTCGTCACCCCGACGCGGCGGGGGTCGCCTCGAAGCGCAGCGCGACGCCGTTGATGCAGTGGCGCTTGCCGGTCGGCGGCGGGCCGTCGTCGAAGATGTGGCCGAGATGGCCGCCGCAGGCGGCGCAATGCACCTCCGTGCGCGGGTAGATCAGCTTGTAGTCCGTCGTGGTGGCGACCGCGCCGGTGCCCGCCGCCTGCCAGAAGCTCGGCCAGCCGGTGCCGGAATCGTATTTCGCGGCCGATCGGTAGAGCGCCGCGCCGCAGCCGGCGCAATTGTAGGTGCCGGCCTGCTTGTTGTCGTTGAGCGGACTGGTGAACGGCCGCTCGGTCGCCTCCTCGCGCAGCACCGCGAACTGATCCGGCGTCAGGACCTTGCGCCATTCGTCGGGCGTCTTGCGGACCGGGAACGCGCCTTCGGCGGCGACCGCCCGGCCGCGCGCGGCGAACCCGAGACTCGCCAGGAGGCCGGCGCCGGCGACCAGCGCCGTGGTGCCGAGAAACTGCCTGCGGTGCATGGGGGCCTCCCGTGTCGATCGCGCCCGGAAACGTGACCCGGGGGCGGCGCAGCGCCGCCCCCGATCTTATGCGTTCAGGCTGTCGCCGTCACTTCGGCATCAGAACCGTGTCGATAACGTGGACGACGCCGTTCGACTGGAGGACGTCGGCCTGCGTCACGGTCGCGGCGCCGCCGGCCTCGTCGATGATCACCAGCTTGTCGCCCTGCATCTGCAGGGTCAGCGTGTCGCCCGACACGGTGGTGACGTTGTGCTTGCCGCCGTCGTCCTTGATCATCTTCATCGCGGCGTCCGACGTCGCCTTGGCCGGCACCACGTGGTAGGTCAGGATCTTCGTCAGCATTTCCTTGTTTTCCGGCTTCACCAGCGTGTCCACCGTGCCGGCCGGCAGCTTCTCGAAGGCGGCGTTGGTCGGCGCGAACACCGTGAACGGGCCGGGGCCGGCCAGCGTTTCGGCAAGGCCCGCGGCCTTCACGGCGGCGACCAGCGTCGTCAGGTTGGAGGCCTTCGAGGCGTTCTCGGGGATCGGCTTCGCCGGGTCCATCGGCGCGCCGCCGACCATCGGCATGTCCTGCGCCGCGGCCATCGAGGGCAGCGCGGCGGCGAGGCCGAGCGCGAGCGTCGCGGCGACGAAGCCGCGCGTCATAAATGTCGTCATGGGATGGGATCCTTTTTCGTTGCGTGGGAAGCCGTCCTCCCGGGAGGGCTGTGGGAGATACGCGGCGCGGCTCAGAAAAGATGACTCGCCGCCGCGTCACGCTTTATTGATCGTCGGCGGCGGTGGGCGCGTCAGTCGTCGACCCGGCTCCGGTTCTGCTTGATCCCGGCGCGCAGCTTCTTGCCGGTCAGGCGCCGTTCCACCGCGCCCTTCGAGGGCCGGGTCTTGCGCCTGGGCGGCGGAGGGGGCGTCAGCGCCTCTGCGAGGAGCGCGGCGAGCCGATCGCGCGCGTCCTCGCGGTTGCGCTCCTGCCGCCGGAAGCGCGACGCCTCGATCACGATCTCGTTGTTCTTGGGGGCGCGGCTGCCGGCGAGCTTCAGCAGCCGCTCGAGGACGGGCGGCGCCAGCGCCGCGGACGCGCCCGCGCGGAAGCGGAGCTGCACGGCGGTCGCGACCTTGTTGACGTTCTGGCCGCCCGGACCGCCGGCCCGGATGAAGCTTTCCTCCAGGTCCTCCGCCGGCACGACGAGGCGCCCCACCACTAGATCGTCCTCGCTCGCCACCGTGGCGCCCGCCGTTCCGTCCGCTCGCCCGCGGCCACGACCATAAGGCGCGGGCGGCGGCGAGCGCCAGCCCGGACGGTTGGCGAGCGCCAGCCCGGCCGTCAGGCG
>CAXUCL010000161.1:3720-5543 GCA_964249395.1 uncultured Rhizobiaceae bacterium | reverse complement strand
ACCCGGGATCCATGCCGCCAACGCCCGCCCGGAGGTCGCAGCGGAAGCAGGAAACGTTTTGTTCCGACGGTTCGGACGTCTTTGGCGCCGCGGCACGGATCCCGGCTCGAAGGCCGGGATGACGAAGAGGAGGCGGCGGCAGGAGCGGGCCTCGCCGCAGCGAACCTTAACCCACCCCGAACCGCGGCGGGCGTCCCGGCCGATGGGCTCCGCCTATTCCTCCGGCTCCGTGGTGAACAGCAGCGGATAGCCCTTGCGGCGGCCAGCGTCGGTGGCGCGCGTCGCCTTGGTTTCCGCCACGTCCTTCGTGAACACGGCGACGACGCACGAACCCTTCTGGTGCGCGGTGATCATCACGCGGCGCGCCTGGTCCTCGCTCATTCGGAACTCGGCCTTCAGGACGCGGGTCACGAACTCGCGCGGCGTGTAGTCGTCGTTGACGAGGATCACCTTGTGCAGCTTCGGCCGCTCGGTCTTCGGCTGGATCTTCGGACGCAGCCTGGTGTTGGTATCGGCTTCGCTCATACGGGACACCTTCGGGATCGGCGCGGGGGACGAGGCTTGGTTTCCGCGACCACGGGGCGACGGCTCGGCCCTTCGTTGCCGCGCCGCGCCGCATCGCTATAACCTGCCGCCGTTCGGGAGGGGAGTTCGGCGGATGCTCGAAGAAGGCAAGGTGTTCGTCGGCTCCAGCGGTTCGGGGAGCGCGTCCCGGCGCGGCGAGTATCTCGACCTGCGACTCGCCAACCGTCACGGCCTCGTCACCGGCGCCACCGGCACGGGCAAGACGGTGACGCTGCAGGTCCTGGCCGAGGGCCTGTCGGAGGCCGGCGTGCCCGTGTTCTGCGCCGACATCAAGGGCGACCTGTCCGGCATCAGCAAGCGCGGCGAGCCGCGGGACTTCCTCGTCGAGCGCGCGAACGCGATCGGGCTCGACCCCTACTACAACGACGTCTTTCCGGCCGTGTTCTGGGACATCTTCGGCGAGAAAGGCCACCCCGTCCGCGCGACGATCGCCGAGATGGGACCGCTGCTCCTGTCGCGCCTGATGAACCTGACGGAAGCGCAGGAAGGCGTCCTGAACATCGCGTTCAAGCTCGCCGACGACGACGGCCTCCTGCTGCTCGACCTGAAGGACCTGCAGGCGATGCTCGCGCACGTCGCCGCCAACGCCGACGACATCTCGAAACATTACGGCAACGTCGCCAAGCAGACGGTCGGCGCCATCCAGCGCGCGCTCCTGGTCCTAGAGCAACAGGGCGCGGCGAACTTCTTCGGCGAGCCGGCGCTGCGGATCGCCGACCTCATCCGCACCGACCGCGACGGGCGCGGCAACGTGAACGTTCTCGCCGCCGACCGGCTGATGACGAACCCGCGCCTTTACGCGACCTTCCTTCTCTGGCTCCTGTCGGAGCTGTTCGAGGAACTGCCGGAGGTCGGCGACCTCGAGAAGCCGAAGCTCGTGTTCTTCTTCGACGAGGCGCACCTCCTGTTCGACGGGGCGCCGAAGATCCTGGTCGACCGCGTCAGCCAGGTGGTGAAGCTGATCCGCTCGAAGGGCGTCGGCGTGTTCTTCGTCACGCAGAACCCGCTGGACCTGCCGGAACCCGTTCTCGCCCAGCTCGGCAATCGCTTCCAGCACGCGCTGCGCGCCTACACGCCGCGCGAGCGGAAGGCGGTCCGCACCGCCGCCGAGACCTTCCGCCCGAACCCGGCCTTCGACTGCTTCACCGCGATCACCGAACTCGGCGTCGGCGAGGCGCTGGTCTCGACGCTGGAGTCGGGCGGCGTGCCCTCGATCGTGCAGCGAACGCTGATCCGCC
>CAXUCL010000161.1:1574-3710 GCA_964249395.1 uncultured Rhizobiaceae bacterium | reverse complement strand
CCGCGACGGGGGCGCCGCCCGCGGGCCGCCCTGGGGGGTGCTACCCCCGGGGCGGGGGGGGGGGGGGTTAGCCCCGGCAGCCCCGTCGCCGGCCTCTACGACAACCCGATCGACCCGGAATCGGCCTACGAGCTGCTGGCGGGGCGGGCCGAGGCCGAGCTGAAGCGCGAGGAGGAGGCGCGCCGCGCCGAGGCCGCGCGGCGCTCCGACGAGACGGCGCGGCGCGCGGAAGCGGCGCGAGCGCGGGCCGAGCGCGAACGAGAGACGGAGGACGCGCGCGGCCGTGAGGTGAGCGAGGAGCCGATCCGCCGCACCCGCACCGGCTTCCAACTACCGGACTTCGGGCTCGGCGGCGGCGGGCGCGACGACGCCCGCGACGACTACGAGACGGAACGGCAGGCCCGCCGCCCCTCGCGCCGTGCGCCCGCGGGAAGCGGCTACCAGCGGCAAACGATGGCGGAAGCGGTCCTGAAGCAAGTCGGCCGCACTGCCGCCTCCACCATCACCTCCGCGGTTCTCCGAGGCATCCTCGGCGGCTTGAAGCGCGGGCGTTGACGGCAAGCGGCTCCAGTACCATCTGATGGCACCAGACTTTCTGAGCCGGCGCGATCGTGAGACGCTGCGACGCATTTTCGCCCGACCGGTCAGCGGTTCGATCCGGTGGCGGGAGATCGAGGCGCTGTTCCGTTCGCTCGGTGCCGAAATCATCGAGCGGGAAGGGTCGCACATCGGCGTCGTTTTGTTTGGCGAGGTCAGAGTGTTTCATCGACCGCATCCGTCCCCCGAAACGGACAAGGGCGCGGTCGCGAGCGTCCGCAAATGGCTGGAAGATCACGAGGTGGTTCCTTGAGGAACATTATCGAAATCGAGGGACACAAGGCCGTTATCGCCTTCGATCCGGACATCGACATGTTCCGCGGCGAGTTTCTCGACTTCAAGGGCGGTGCCGACTTCTACGCCACGAGCATCGACGGTCTGCGTGCCGAAGGACGGCGATCGCTCGCCGTGTTTCTGGACCTGTGCCGCGAGAAGGGGATCGAGCCCGCGCGCCGCTTCTCAGGCCGCTTCAACCTGCGACTCGACCCGAAGACTCACGAGGCGGCGGTCGTCGCCGCGGCCGCGAACAACCAGAGCCTCAACGAGTGGGTCGTCAAAGCGATCGCGGCGGCGGCAAGCGAATGAGCGACGCCGTCCCGTCTTCGCTCGCTAGCCGTCAGGCCTCGATCAGCCTCGCCGGGTCCCAGTTCACCGCCTCCAGTCGTTCGCGCCGCGGCGTCGGGTCGGACAGCATGAGGGCGTGCAGCGCCGCCGTCCGGTCGCCGTCGCCGCGGCCGATGCCCGCCGTCACCCGGCCGTGCTCGATCACGAAGGCCGTGTAGGAACCGGCGTCGAGGTCGCCCTCGACGTGAACCTCCTCGACGCTTCGCGCATGACCGACCATGCTGATGCGGTCGTATTGACCGCTCCAGAAGAACGGCACGTCCCTGAACGGGCCCGCCAGGTCCATCATCGCCCGCGCCGCCTGCTGGCCGTGCTGCTCGGCGACCCGCCAGTGCTCGATCCTCACCGGCTCGGCGTGACTCGGCAGCGGCACGGCGGCGATGTCGCCGCCGAGATACAAGTCCGGCGCGTGCTGCAGGAACCCGTCGACCGCCAGGCCGTGCTCGGCCGCCGGGTCGACGATCTGCGCGCGCGGCGCCGCGCCGGTGGCGGCGAGCACGAGATCCGCCACCATCCGCTCGCCCCCCTGCAGCCGCACGGCGACCACCCGCCCGTTCTCGGCCTCCAGCGCTTCGATCGCCGCCCCGCCGCGCACGTCGACGCCTTCCTTGCGGTGCCTGGCGAGGATCTGCCCGGCCACCGCCGCGCCGAACTGCTTGGCGAAGGGCAGGTCCTCCTTCGCGATCACGGTGACGCGCTTGTTCATGCCTGAGAACTGCGAGGCCGCCTCCATGCCGATGAAGCCCGCGCCGACGACGACGATCCGCTCCGCCGACGCGGCCGCGTCCCGCAACCCTCGCCCGTCCGCGTGGGAGCGGAGCGTGTAGACGTTCGAAAGGTCGGCGTTCGGCAGGTCGAGCGGCGCGGCGCCGCTGCCCGGCGCGACGAAGCACTTCGCGTAGCACAGCGTTTCGC
>CAXUCL010000161.1:0-1564 GCA_964249395.1 uncultured Rhizobiaceae bacterium | reverse complement strand
CGGCGAGGCCCGCCGCGCCGGCGCCGACGATCGCGAATACGTCCGAGCCGCCCCGCGCCCGGTCGCCGGGCTCGACCTTCGGCCGGTGCGGACCGGCGTTCGCCGGCACCTCGACGAGGACGCGGCCGTTCTCCACCCGCGCGTCAAAGCGCGCGAGGCACTGCTTGCCGGGCGGCTGCAGGTGGTCGCCGGTGGTCAGATCGAAGATCGCGTGGTGCCAGGGGCAGATCACCTTACCCTTGATCCGCACGCCCCCGCTCAACGCCGCACCCTTGTGCGGGCAGGTGCCGCCGAACGCGCGGACCTCGTCACCCTCGCGCACGAGAAGCAGCGGCAGATCGCCGACCTTGGCCTCGCCGAGGCCAGTCTGCGACAGGTCTTCGAGCGCGCAAACGTCGTGCCGCATGGATGGCGCCCCTCGCTGTTGGGCGAGCCGGCGCCCGCCGCTCGCGCCCCGTTCCGTCGAGCCGTTCTAAGGGATCAGACGATCCCACCGTCCTGGCGCACCACGACGCGCGAGCCGGTCGGGGCGCGGTCGTAGAGGTCGATGATGTCGTGGTTCATGAAGCGCACGCAACCCGACGAGGCGGCCGTGCCGATGGTCCAGTATTCCGGCGTGCCGTGGAGGCGGTAGAGCGTGTCCTGCCCGTTCTGGAACAGGTAGAGCGCTCGCGCGCCAAGCGGGTTGTCGAGGCCGCCCGGCTTGCCGCCGAAGTCGACGCCGTAGATGGCGAGTTCCGGCTGGCGGGCGATCATCTCGGCCGGCGGCGTCCATTTCGGCCACTTCTGCTTCCACTGAACGCGCGCGTCGCCCGCCCAGGCAAAGCCGTCGCGGCCGATGCCGACGCCGTAGCGCATCGCCGAGCCGTTGCCTTGGCTGAGGTATGCGTAGCGCGAGGCCGTGTCGATCGTGATCGTGCCGGGCGCCTCGCCGGTCGGATCGGCCACCATCTGCCGGAACCAGCGCGGGTCGACGCGGGAAAAGTCGATGCCGGGGATCAGGTAGCCCTCGTCCTCGATCGGCCCGTAGAGAGAGGCGTAGTCGGAGGCGCCGCCGCCGTAGCCTTCGTCCGAGCCGTATTCCGGCGCGTAGGAGGCGGCGCCGGCGACGACGCGGGCGCGCGGACCGCTCGCGCAACCGCTGGCGAGGGCCGCGGCCCCCAGCCCGAGCGTCGACAGGAAGACGCGCCGTGAGGCCGGACGCGAGAGGAAGTCGCTCATCACCAGTCGTCCCGTCGGACGCCCGGTTCGTCGCCGGCCGCCGCATTTCGTTCAGCCGACTTGAACCTTCCGGGAACGGGCAAGGTTCCGTGATGAAACGGCAAAGGCGCGGATCGGCATCGATCCGGCCGAGGATGCGGGGATCGGGACATGCGGCCGGCTGTGGAAGACGCCCCCTCGCGGCTCGGCCGCCTCGCGCGCTGGGCGCGAACGGTCAAGCGCGACGTCGTGGCGCTCTGGATCGCCGCCCGCGATCGGCGCGTCGCGTGGCCCGTCAAGGCGTTCTGCGCGACGATCGCGGCCTATGCGCTCTCGCCGGTCGATCTCATCCCCGATTTCATCC
>CAXUCL010000160.1:0-5574 GCA_964249395.1 uncultured Rhizobiaceae bacterium | reverse complement strand
GGGCGTCACGGTCCCAGCCCGCCCCCCATCTCGGCCTCGACATGCGCCCGCAGGAGCGCCTCGAGGGCGGCGTCGGGGGCGAAGCCGAGGGCGAGCGCGCGCCGCGCCTCGATGCGCGGCGCCCAGCCGGACACGATGCGCTGGATGGTGGCGTCCGGGTCGCGGCGGATGAGCCGCACCGCCGCCTCGCCCTTCAGCCGCCGCAACGCCTCGATCTCCTCGGCCACCGTCGCCGACAGGCCCGGCATGTTGAGGCTGCGCCGGAAACCGAGGGGTTCGGTGTCCATCGCGGCGGCGTGGAGAAGGAAGCCGACCGCCGCGCGCGGCGAGGCGAAGACGTGGCGCACCTCGTCGGAAACCGGCAGCACGGCCTCGCGGCCGGCGAGCGGTTCGCGCAGGATGGCGGAGAAGAAGCCGGACGCCGCCTGGTTCGGCGCGCCCGGCCGGATGCAGATCGTCGGCAGGCGCAGCCCGACGCCGTCCAGGAAGCCGCGGCGGGAATAATCGGCAAGCAGCAGTTCGCCGATCGCCTTCTGCGCGCCGTAGCTCGTCAGCGGCGTCAGGGCGAAGTCGTCGTCGACGATCGGGGGCAGGGGCGCGCCGAACACCGCGACGGAGGACGCGAACACGAGGCGCGGCCGGTGGCTGTCCACCGCGTTCGCCGCCCGGATCGCCTCGAACAGGCGACGCGTCCCGTCGAGGTTGACCCGGTAGCCCTTCTCCCAATCGGCCTCCGCCTCGCCGGACACCACGGCCGCGAGGTGGACGATCACGTCCGGTCGAGCGGCCACGAGGCGTTCGGCGGCGCCCGGCGCCTCGATGTCGAGCGCGCGGCTCTCGATCCGCACGCCGCTACTCGAGGCCGGAGGCGTGGGCTTGGCGACGTCGGCGAGCAGCAGCGCCTCCACCGCCCGGTCGCCGATCCGGCCCTCGGCCGCGATGCGTTGGGCGAGCTTGGTTCCGAGCATGCCGGCGGCGCCGGTGACGAGAACCTTCATGTCGCGCGAGCCTCGGGCGGAAGGGGTCTTCGGGCGGAAGGAAGGGCGCGGTCGACGCGAAGCAATGGGCTTGCGCCCCGCCGCCGGCGACCGGGATCAGTTGAACGCGGCGCGGACCTCGCCGGTCGCGAGCGCGCGCCTGTGCGTTTGCGGCGCGCGCGCCTCGGCCGCGTAGCTCTCGGCGAGCGCCCCGTCGTGGGCCTTGAAGATGTGTGACAGGGTCACCGCCGCGAGCGCCTCGGCGGCGCGCGTCGCGCCGTCGTCGACCTTCAGCGCGAAGCCGAGGCCGAGCTCCGGCACCGCGCCGCAGAACACGCCTTCCGCGCCGGTCTTGACGAAGACGCGGCCGGGCGCGCGCTCCATCAGCTGCGTGCAGGCGCGCTTCGTGCCGGCCATGAGCCAGGGCTCGGCCATGCAGGCTCCCATCAGCCGCCGCCCGGCCGCGGCCCGCGCCGCCGAAACGCCCGTCCCCGACGCGAGCCGGGCGAAGGCGAGCGCGAAGCTGCGCAGCGGCGCGGCGTGAGTCGGGATGGAGCAGCCGTCGACGCCGGCATGGGCCGGGTCGAGCCGTTCGCTGGTCGCGTCCTCCATCGCCCGGCGGACGCGTTCCTGCACCGGATGGTCCGGCCCGACGTAGCCGGTCGTCGGCTCGTCCAGCGCGACGGCGGTGCACAAGAACCCGGCGTGCTTGCCCGAGCAGTTGTTGTGGAGCTGCGTCGGCGCTTCGCCGCGGCGGGCCAGGTCGCGCGCGACCGAGCCAGCGGTCGGCCAATGGCAGCCGCATTCGAGGCTCGGCTCGCCGAGGCCGGCCTTCGCCAGCATCGCGGCGCAAAGCGCGACGTGGCCCGGCTCGCCGGAATGCGAGGCGCAGGCCAGCGACAATTCTTTGTTTCCGAAACCGAAGCGGTCGGCCGCGCCGGACTCCACGAACGGCAGCGCCTGCAGCACCTTCACCGCCGAGCGCGGGAACGTCGGCGCCTGCGCGTCGCCCGCCCCGAACGCGAGCCGACCGTTCGCGTCCACGACGGCGACCGTGCCGCGATGCCGGCTCTCGACCCGGCCGCCGCGCGTCACCTCCACCAGAATCGGATTGTCCAAGCGCTCGCCCCGTTTCCGCCGTCATCGGTGTGGCTGTTCGGCGCGCGCCCTTTCGCGGCGCGGTTCAAACCGCCACATATGGCGGACGGCCTAGCAGCCCGGCCCGGCTCCTGTCACCGATCGATGCGCGTCTTGCGGTTCCTCCTCCTCGCCTTCTGCCTCGTCTATCTGCTGCCCGTCGCGCTTGCCGTTCTCGTGTGGTACGGCGGCGACCGCCCGTCGAGCTGGCGCGACGCCGACTGGACGAGCGCGCGCGTCCTGCCGGCGGCGACCGCCTCGCGCGAGGCCGCCGTCTACGTCTTCGCCGCGCGCACCGGCGGCCTGAAGGGCGCCTTGTCGGAGCATTCCTGGATCGTCGTGAAGGACGCCGGCGCGCGCGCCTACGAGCGCTGGGACAAGGTCGGCTGGGGCTCGCCGATCCGGCGCAACGGCTATCCGGCCGACGCGCGCTGGTATTCCAACCCGCCGCGCCTCGTCTTGGAGCGGCACGGCGAAGCGGCCGAAGCGATCATCCCGGCGGTGCGCGCGGCGATCGCCGGCTACCCGTACGCGATGCGCGGCGGCTACACCATCTTTCCCGGGCCGAACTCCAACACCTTCGTGGAGCACGTCCTGCGCCACGTGCCGGGCCTGCGCACCGTCCTGCCGCCGGCCGCGGTCGGGCGCGACTTCCCGTCCGACGGCCGCCTCCTCGCCTTCGACCAGGACCGGGGGGACGTCCGCTTGTCGCTGTTCGGCTATGCGGGGATCAGCGTCGGGGCGACGGCGGGAATCGAGGTCAACGTTCTCGGCCTCGTCGCCGGCCTCGACCCGCGTCGTCTGGCGGTGAAGGTGCCGGCCTTCGGCACCTACGCGCTTCTGTCGGACAAGGTTTCGCCGCCGGCCGGCGTGTCCGGCTGAGGTCCGGTCGCCGGCACTCTCAGCCGGGCGCCATCTCGATCTGCATCTTCACCTCGCCCTTCGGCGCCTGCGCCGCGATCTCGAACGCCTTCACGCTGTCGGCGAACGGGAACACCCGGGTGATCAGCGGCGCGACGTCGATCGCGCCCGACGCCAGCATCTCGACGCAGCGCGGGAAGACGTGCGCGTAGCGGAACACGTGTTCGACGCGCGCTTCCCGCAGCATCGCCGCGAGCGTGTCGTAGGTCGGCGGCGACATCGGCATGCCGACGAAGACGACGCAGCCGCCGGGGCAAAGCGGCTCGAAGATCGTCGCCGCCGCCCGCTCCGAGCCGGCGCACTCGTAGATCACGTCGGCGCCCCAGCCGTCGGTGCCCCGCTTGACGGCGTCGGCGAGGTTGTCGCGCGAAACGTTGACCGTCGAAACGGCGCCGAGAGTCGCCGCGAGCTCCAGCTTGGTGTCGTCGACGTCGGACACGAAGACGCGCGCCGCCCCGGCCGCGAAGGCGGCGAGCACGGTGACGAGGCCGATCGGCCCGGCGCCGATCACCACCGCGACGTGGCCCGGCGCGCCGCGGGCCTTGGTGGCGGCGTGGACGCCGACGGCGAGCGGCTCCACCATCGCGCCGGCCGCGAACGTCACGGCGTCCGGCAGCTTGAACGTGAAGGCCTCCGGATGGACCACGGAAGAGCGCAGGATGCCGTGCACCGGCGGCGTCGCCCAGAAGCGCACGGCCGGATCGAGGTTGTAGAGGCCGAGCCGCGACGCTCGGCTCATCGGGTCCGGGATGCTCGGCTCCATGCAGACGCGGTCGCCGACGGAAAGGCTCGTCACCTCGGAGCCGATCTCCAGCACCGTGCCGGAGGCCTCGTGACCGAGGATCATCGGATCCTTCACCACGAACGGCCCGATCGCGCCGTGCGTGTAGTAGTGGACGTCCGAGCCGCAGATGCCGACGGTGTGGATCGCGATGCGGACATCGCGGGATCCGAGCGTCTCGTTCACCGGAAACTCGCGCAGGGACAACTCGTCCTTGGTCTCGAGAACCAGGGCGCGCGGGTCGTCCAGGGGGTCGTGGCGTTGCAGGGCGGACATGACGGTCTTCCTTCTCGTTCGCCGCGGCGCGCTCGCCGGCCGCGGCTCTCCCGTCTGGCACCATAGCAGCCTATGGGGACGATGCACCCTCCTGCCGATCGAACGGCAGCGGGAACGGCCGGACGCCGAGCAACCGCCACCTGTCCGGTTCCGTCGTGCCGCTGGGGCCGGGATCGCGGAAAGCGGAAGGATGGGGGAAGACGTTCCGCGCCGCGCCGCCGGTCTCAAATCTCCGTCACGCACTTCTTCGCCCGTGGAATGGAGGCCGGGCTCATCGACAGCTCGGTCACCCCTTGCTCCACGAAGAACGGGATGAGGTCGGGCCGCGCCGCCGCCTCGCCGCAAACGCCGATCCAGATGCCGGCCTCGCGCGCGGCGCGCGCGGCCTGCGCGATCGCGGCGAGCACCGCCGGGTGCTCCGCCCGGTTGAGCTTGGCGACGCGCGGGTTCAAGCGGTCGGCGGCCATGACGTATTGCGTCAGGTCGTTGGTGCCGACGGAGAAGAAGTCGACCTCGCGGGCGATCGCGGCGGCGAGGAACACCGCCGCCGGCGTTTCGATCATCACGCCGAGCTCGTAGGCGCCGCGCGGCACACTTGCCGCGTCGAGCTCGCTCTCGCATTCGACGAGAAGCGCCCGCACCGCCCGCACCTCCTCGACGTCGGCGATCATCGGCAGGAGGATCTTGAGGTTGCCGGACACGGTGGCGCGCAGGAGCGCGCGCAGCTGCGGCTTGAACACGTCCGGCCGTTCCAGGCACATCCGGACGCCCCGCCAGCCGAGGAACGGGTTGTCCTCGTGCTCGAACGCGATGCCGGCCACCGGCTTGTCGCCGCCGATGTCGAGCGTGCGGATCACCACCGGGTGCGGCGCGAAGGCATTGGCCAGCGCCGCGTAGGTCTCGGCCTGCTCGTCCTCGCCCGGCAGCGACCGGCGCTCCATGAACAGGAACTCGGTGCGGAACAGGCCGACGCCCATCGCGCCGGCCCGCAACGCGCCGTCGATCTCGCCGAGCGAGCCGAGGTTGGCCGCGACCTCGATGCGCCGGCCGTCGCGGGTCCGGGGCTCGGCGGCGCGGAAGGCGTCGAGCGCCTGGCGCTCGGCGGTTTCGCAGGCGATCGCGTCCTTCAGCCGGACGGTCGCCACCTCGTCCGGGTCGAGCAGCACCTCGCCGGTGGCGCCGTCGAGCCCGATCGTCGTCGCGCCGCGCAGGGCGGCTTCAGCGAGCGGCACGCCCAGGACGGCCGGGATGCCGTGCGCCCGCGCCATGATCGCGACGTGGCTGGTGGCCGCGCCGCGCCGGCAGACGATGCCGCCGATGTCGGCGAGCGTCGCCTTGGCGAGATCCCAGGCCGACACCTCGTCGGCCACCACGATCGCGCCGGGCGGCAGTTCGGCGAGCGTCGCGTCGCGCCGCCCGAGCAGGCCGAGCGCCACCTGGCGGGTGACGGAGCGCACGTCCTCGGCCCTGGCGCGGATGTAG
>CAXUCL010000159.1:0-5629 GCA_964249395.1 uncultured Rhizobiaceae bacterium | reverse complement strand
ACAGCGTCTCGAGATCCTTAGGCCTTTCCACTGACCGAGCCTGCCACCCGGCGGTTTGGCCGACGATGCCCGATGCGAAGGAGCCGCGCCGATGAGCGACACGCAAGCCAAACCACATATCACGATCGAGCGCGAAACGCGGCCGGTGACCGTCCTGATGAACGACAACATCGTCGCCTCCACCAAGGACGCGCTGATCCTGCGCGAAGGCAGCCACCCGCCGGTCTACTACGTGCCGAAGGACCACGCGGCGATGGAGTTCTTTCTGGCGACGGAAAAGCGTACCACGTGCCCGCACAAGGGCGAGGCGCGCTATTGGACGATCTCCGGCCAGGGCCGGGCGCTGGAGAACGCCGCCTGGGCCTACGACAACCCGCACGAGGCCGTGTCGGCCATCGCCGGCCACGTCGCCTTCTACCCGGACAAGCTGCGGATCGAGGTGGGGTGAGACGATCCGTCGGAACCGCGGGCCCGTTCCGGCGGTTATCGCCGCCGAAGGGTTAGAGTTCCCAACGGCAAGGACATCCGTTTCATGAAGACGCTACTCGCGGCCGCGGTCGCAGCGACGCTCGCCACCGGTTCGGCCTTCGCGCAGACCACCATCATCACCGAGGAAGCGCCCGCGGCGACCACCACCACGACCACGACCACGGTCACCGAAGAACTGCCGGGCGATGTCGTGACCTACGTGCGGGAGAACCCGATCGATCCGGCGCCCGTGCTGGAAGGGCGGATCGTCGACGGGTATGTCGTGCCGCCGAGCGTGACGCTGGCGCCGGTGCGCGGCTACGACGGCTATTCCTACTTCTACCAGGACGGCGCGCCGATCATCGTCGACTCCAACCGCCGGGTCGTGCGCATCGTGCGCTGAGCTGCCCGCAGTCACCCCACAGAACGAAGGCCGCTCCAACTTAACGCCGGGGCGGCCTTTCCTTTTTGTAGGCCGCGACCGCGACGTCGAACAGGACCTCTTCCCACTGATCGGGATGCGCGTCGTTCCGTGCGAGCAAGGCTGTCCGCGTCCCATCCGGCATGATCTTCATCCACGGACCATTCTCGATGTCATCGAGTTCGTAGGACGGTAGTCCCGCGGCGTGGCGTTTCGCGACGATCTCCGCCCCGGTTATGCCGATTTCGGACGCTCGCTGTCGCCGTAGTTTTTCCATCTCCCGCATCCCAGCAGCGGTCTCCGCGACTGCGGCCGCCTCCTCGTCCAACTGTGCCTGCCGCTCCTCCAGCGCCCGCTGCCCCGCCGTCTTCATCACCGTCGGATCGACCGGACCGAACATGCCGAAGCCGAGCTTGGTTAGACGCTCCCGCTCGATCTCTTTCCAGGCCGGCGGCGTCGCAGGCACGAGCGGCGGCACCGGGGCGTTCTCGTCCGTCGCGAAACTGCCTCCGGCGCCCCACGAGGCATAGTGTCGGGCGATCTCCGAACCCCGCCGCTTCGCCATCTTCTCCCCTTTCGCTATTCGATGTTCGAACGGGTCGCCGGTTGCCCGAACGGTTGGGCGCTCACCGGTCGCTGTGGCCGAGGTCGCGATCCGGGTCGATGACGTCGCGCACGCGCCCTTTGAGGACCTTGGCGTCCGGGAAGCCGCCGTCGCGCACGCGGTCCCAAACGAGCGCGCCGTCGCACCGCACCTCGAACACGCCGCCCGTGCCAGGGATCAGCGCCACCTCGCCGAGGTCGGTGCCGAAAGTGGACAGCAGTTCCTGCGCCATCCAGGCGGCGCGCAGGAGCCAGCGGCACTGCGTGCAGTAGGTGATCGAAACGCGCGGGAGCGACATTCCAGCACCCCGCTCGTCCGTCAGCTCCGGGGCGCGGCGGCGGCCGCGACCAGCACCGGGTCGGCTCGGAAGTCCGCCGGGAACAGCCGCTTCAGGTTCTCGACCTTCGGCAGGTCGTGCACGACGATGTACGGGTAGGTCGGGTTCTTCGCCAGGAAGTCCTGGTGGTAGGCCTCGGCCGGATAAAAGGCCGGCGCCGGCGTCGTCGTGGTGACGATCTTGTTCCCGTGGATCTTCGCGGCGTCGAGCTGGGCGATATAGGCCTGCGCGACGCGCCGCTGCTCGTCGCTCACCGGGAACACCGCCGAGCGGTATTGCGGTCCGCGGTCCGGACCCTGGCGGTCGAGCTGCGTCGGGTCGTGCGCGACGGAAAAGAAGATGCGCAGGAGCTCGCCGTAGGTCACCTCGCTCGGGTCGAACGTCACCTCCACCGTTTCGGCGTGGCCGGTGCGGCCGGTTGTGACCGCCTCGTAGGTCGCGTCCGCTGCGTCGCCGCCGGCATAGCCCGACACGGCGCTCTTCACGCCGCGCACGTGCTGGAACACGCCCTGCACGCCCCAGAAGCAGCCGCCGGCGAACAGCGCCGTTTGTTCGCCCGCGCCAGTGACCTTCACGTCGAGCGCTGGAACCGGCAGCGTCCACGCGTCCTCGGCGGCGACGGCCGCGTTGCGGGGCGCAAGGGTCGCGATCCCGCCGAGGATCGCCGCGGCGGCGAGAAGCGGCAGCGCTGCGGTGCGGACCTTCGCAAAGACCATGGATACGGACCTCGGTTCGCCGTGCGGCGATGGCGGCCGTCGGAAACGCCGACCCTGCCTGCCCGAACGGCATCTCGGCGCCAGGTGCGCCTTTTCGGGCCGAAGCGCAAATCACGGCTCGGTCAGTTCGCGCGGTCAGGGTCCCGCGCGGAGCGCCCGCCCGCGAACGCCCGCTCGGGATCCCCTCGCCCCTTGCGCTGGCAGGCCCCTCGCCCAACTGGTAACGTCGACCCCTGGCCGCCCTCAGGCCCGACGCAACGCTCAAACGGCGCGGATGACGCAAACCCTCTACGGCTACGCCTGGCGGCACACGAAGCGGGCGCAGATCTGGATGCTCGTCGTGGTGGCGGTGTCGATCGTGCCGCTGTTCGCCTCGCTGAACCTGCCGAAGCTCATCGTCAACGGGCCGATCCAGGGCGAGGGCTTCGACTCGGCCGGCGCCCTGCAGCCCTACCTGCGCACCGCGATCCCGCTGCCGGAATGGCTCTACGCGCCGGGCGAGCTCGTCCTGTTCGAAGGGCTCGAGTTCGACCGGATGCAGGCGCTCTACGTCTTGTCCGGCCTGTTCCTGGCGCTCGTCATCATCAACGGCGGCTTCAAATACTACATCAACACCTACAAGGGCCGGCTCGGCGAGCGGATGCTGCGGCGCATGCGCTACGAGTTCGTCGACCTGATGCTGCGCTTTCCGCTCGCGCGCTTCCGGCAGCTGCGCGCGTCCGAGCTGGCCTCCATGGTGAAGGACGAGCTGGAGCCGATCGGCGGCTTCATCGGCGACGCGATGGTGACGCCGGTCTACCTGATCAGCCAGGTGCTGACCGCGGTCGTGTTCATCTTCATCCAGTCGGTGACGCTCGGCTTCGTGGCGCTCGGCGTCATGATGATCCAGGTGGTCTTGATCCCGCGCATGCGCCGGCGCCTCCTGGTGCTCGGTCGCCAGCGCCAGCTCACCGCCCGCCAGTTCGCCGGCCGCGTCGGCGAGATCGCCGAGGGCATCACCTCCATCCGCACCAACGACACCTCTAACTTCGAGCGGGCCGGCGTGTCGGAGGAGCTCGGGCGCATCTTCCTGATCCGCTTCGACATCTACCAGTGGAAGTTCCTGGTCAAGTTCCTGAACAACTTCCTGGCGCAGCTCACGCCCTTCATCTTCTACCTGTTCGGCGGCTACTTCGCCATCACCGGCCAGCTCGACATCGGCCAGCTCGTCGCGGTGATCGCTGCCTACAAGGACCTGCCCTCGCCGTTGAAGGACCTGATCGACTGGGACCAGCTGCGGCTCGACGTGCAGGTGAAGTTCGAGCAGGTGGTGGAGCAGTTCTACGGCCCCAACGTCGCCGACCGGGCGCTGCTGGCGCCGGAAGGAACCCGCGTCGCGGCGCTCGCGGGCTCCTTCGCGCTCGCCGGCGCGGCGCTGGCCGACGAGAACAACAACCGCGTCCTCGACCCGGTGACGCTCGACTTGGCCCTCGACGCCCGCGTCGCCGCGGTCGGGCCGGTCGGCGAAGGGGCCGAGCAGGTGGCCGAGATGCTGGTGCGGCTGCGGCCCCGAGCGGCGGCGCGATCGAGCTCGCCGGCCAGCCGCTCGCCGCGCTGCCGGAATCCGTCACCGGCCGGCGCCTCGCCTATGTCGACGCCGCGACCTTCTTTCCGCGCACGTCGCTGCGCGACGCGCTGCTCTACGGCCTGAAGCACCATCCCGCCGGAACGAGCGGGCGCGGAGCCAGTGCGTCGCGCAAGGCCGAGCTGTCGGCGCTGGAAACCCGGCTGTCCGGCAACACGGCGCTCGCCGTGTCCGACGACTGGATCGACTACGAGGACATCGGCCTGTCCTCGCGCGAGGCGCTCGGCGACCACCTCGCCGGCATCCTGAAGCTCGTGCGGCTCGACCGGGACGTCAGGCTGTTCGGCCTGCGCTCGCGCGTGCCGGAGGAACACGCCGCCGAGGTCGAGGCGCGCGTCCTCGCCGCCCGCGCCGCCTTCCGGGAAAGCCTGGCGGCCGAGAACATGCAGGACTACGTCGAGCCCTTCGACCCGGACCGGTTCATCCGCAACGCGACGCTGATGGAGAACATCGCCTTCGGCTCGCCGCGCGACCCGCGCGCCGGCCTCGCCCAGTTCTGGACCAACGACGCGACGCGCGCCTTGATGCGCGAGACCGGCCTCGCCCAGGCGCTCTATCGGATCGGGCGCGACATCGCCGGCACCATGGTGGACCTCTTCGGCGACCTCGAGCCCGGCAACCCGCTGCTCGCCCGCATGACGATGATGACGCCGGACGAGCTCGGCGACTACCGCCAGCTGCTCGGGCGCGAAACGGGCACCCGCTACGAGGACCTGCCCGACGAGCAGCGCGTCGCCTTCATCCGCCTCGCCTTCGCCTACATCGAAACGCGCGACCGGCTCGGCCTGGTGGACGAGGCGCTGACGCAGAAGGTCGTGGAAACGCGCGCGCTGCTGCGCGAGCGCCTCAGCGCCGAGATGGAGGCGCTCCTTGTGTTCCACGAGGCCGACCGCTTCAACCCGGCCACCAGCGTCCAGGACAACGTCCTGTTCGGCCGCATCGCCACCGACCTCGCCAACGCCGGCGACGCGGTGGAGGGGCTGCTCCTGAAAAGCCTCGACGACCTGGGCCTCGCCGCCGTCGTGCAGGAAGCGGGCCTCACCTACGACATCGGCTCCGGCGCCAAGCGCCTGTCGCTCGGCCAGCAGCAGAAGCTGGCGCTCGCCCGCGCGCTCGTGAAGGCCCCGGACTTCCTCGTCGTGAACCGCGCCCTGTCGGCGCTGGACGTCGACACGCAGGCGCGCATCGTCGAGGCAACGCTGGAGCGCGCGCGAAACGGCGCCAAGCCCTTCGGCACCTTCTGGGTGCTCGCTTCGGCGGCGCAGGCCAAGCTGTTCGACCGCGTCGTCGAGTTCAAGGACGGGCGGCTCGTTGCGGACACGGCGACCGACGGCGGCGACGACGCCCTGCCGGACGCGGTGACGCATCCCGAACGCCATCCGGAAAGCAGTCCCGCCGCGGCGAGCGCCGCGGAGGGAGCGAGCGGCGCGGACGGCGCCGACGCGGCGGAGCCGGACGC
>CAXUCL010000158.1:0-5652 GCA_964249395.1 uncultured Rhizobiaceae bacterium | reverse complement strand
CGCCGGCGGACGCCTTCAGCATCACCGGGTAGCCGATCGCCGCGGCCTCGCGCGCCGCGTCGTCGGCGGAGCCCAGCGCCCGATCGCCGCCCGGCACGGTGGACACGCCGGCGGCGATGGCGAGGCGCTTGGAGGCGAGCTTGTCGCCCATCGCGCGGATGGCGCTCGCCGGCGGCCCCACGAAGACGACGCCCGCCTGTTCCAGCGTTTCCGCGAAGTCGCCGTTCTCCGACAGGAAGCCGTAGCCGGGATGCACCGCGTTCGCGCCGGTCTCCCGCACCGCCTGGAGGATCGCCTCGATCGACAGGTAAGACTCGCGCGCCGGCGCCGGCCCGATCGGCACCGCCGCGTCGGCGAGCCGCACGTGCGCCGCGTCCCGGTCGGCGTCGGAGTAAGCAGCGACCGTTGCGATGCCCATCCGCTTGGCCGTGCGGATCACCCGGCACGCGATCTCGCCGCGGTTGGCGATGAGGAGCTTCTCGAGCGCCATCAGCCGCCGAGCTTGTCCTGCGTCCGCGACTCGAAGTCGGCAGCCTCGTGGCGCTCGGGCAGCTGGCTCGCCGGCTCGCCGAAGGTGCGGTTCACCATCCGACCGCGTTGCACCGCCGGACGGCTCCCAACGCTCTTCTGCCAGCGCTGCAGGTTCTCGTAACCGTCGACGGCCAGGAACTTGCCCGCGTCGCCGTAGATCTCGCCGGCCGCCAGCCAGCCGTACCAAGGCCAGATCGCCATGTCGGCGATCGAGTAGTCGGGACCGGCGACGTATTCGCTCGTCGCGAGGCGCCGGTCGAGCACGTCGAGCTGGCGCTTGGCCTCCATCGCGTAGCGGTCGATGGCGTATTGGATCTTGGTCGGAGCGTAGGCGTAGAAGTGGCCGAAGCCGCCGCCGAGGAACGGCGCCGAGCCCATCTGCCAGAACAGCCAGTTCAGCGTTTCGGTCCGCTGCCGCAGGTCGGCCGGCAGGAACGCGCCGAACTTCTCGGCGAGGTAGAGGAGGATCGAGCCGGACTCGAACACCCGCAGCGGCGCGCCGCCGCCTCGCGGCGCGTGGTCCACCAGCGCCGGGATCTTCGAGTTCGGGTTGATCTCGACGAACCCGGAGCCGAACTGGTCGCCGTCGCCGATGCGGATCAGCCAGGCGTCGTATTCGGCTTGCCCGTGGCCGACCGCCAGCAGCTCCTCCAGGAGGATCGTGACTTTCACCCCGTTCGGCGTGCCCATCGAGTAGAGCTGCAGCGGATGGCGGCCGACCGGCAGCGGCTTCTCGTGCGTCGGCCCGGCGACCGGGCGGTTGATGCTGGCGAACTGCCCCCCGGCCTTCGTGTCCGGCGACCACACCGGCGGCGGCACGTAGCCGGCGGGCAGGTTGTTCTCCGGCGGAAACTTCGCGCTGTCGGTCATCGGGTCCTCTTGGAAAGTGGCGTCGCCTCGCCCGACGAAGCTAGGTCGCGCCGGCGGGAAAGCGCGCGGGAACCCGGCGCGAGCAGCGCGGGCTCACTCGGCCGCCACCGCCGGCGGCACGGCGCCGGGGGCGCGCCGGCCCTTCAACATGCCTTCGATGCTCAGGTCCTCGTCGAGGTCCGGCCAGTGAACGCCGAAGGGCGACAGCTCGATGCTGTTCCGCTGCGCGTCGGAGGCACGAAGCAGCGAAGGGTACCACCAGAGCGGGGTCACGAGTTTCGCTCCGTCGGACAAGGTGACCACGAGGTCGGCCTCCGTGCAGTGCGCGGCTGTCGGCTCCAGAAGCTCGTCGTCAATCTCCAAAGTAGCCATGCCAACTCTCCAGAAACATCGCGCGCCGTTCGTGAACCACCGCGATCAGCTCGTTGAGCTCCCGATCGGTGCATCGCTTGTTGCGCGCCAACCGGACGTCTGCGAGCCAGAACTTGGCTTCCTTGCGATCCTTGCGGGCATGAACGTGCGGCGGCTCCTGCCCGTCCAAGCTGTAGAACAGGAATTCCCAACCTTTCCATTCGAAAAGCTTCGGCAAGCTTTCGGCCTCACAACGGCATCGTGTCGTGGCGGCGCCAGGGGCGGTCGACGCGCTTGTTCGCCAACATCGCGAAGGCCCGCGCGATGCGCCGGCGCGAGGCGTGCGGCATGATCACCTCGTCGACGAAGCCGCGCTCGGCGGCCTTGAACGGATTGGCGAAGCGCGCCTCGTAGTCCGCCGCGCGCGCCGCGATGGCGGCCGGGTCGCCGAGCTCGGCGCGGTGCAGGATCTCGGCCGCGCCCTTGGCGCCCATCACCGCGATGGCGGCCGTCGGCCAGGCGTAGTTCACGTCGGCGCCGATGTGCTTGGAGGCCATCACGTCGTAGGCGCCGCCGTAGGCTTTGCGCGTGATCAGCGTCACCATCGGCACGGTGGCTTGGGCATAGGCGAACAGGAGCTTCGCCCCGTGCTTGATGATGCCGTTGTGCTCCTGGGCGGTGCCCGGCAGGAAGCCCGGCACGTCGACGAGGGTGAGCAAGGGAATGGCGAAGGCGTCGCAGAAGCGCACGAAGCGCGCGGCCTTGCGCGACGCGTCGATGTCGAGGCAGCCGGCCAGCACCAGCGGCTGGTTGGCGACGACCCCGACGGTGCGCCCGCCGATCCGCACGAAGGCGGTGACGATGTTGCGGGCGAACGCCGCGCCGATCTCGCAGACGTCGTTCTCGTCGGCGACCGCGGCGACGAGCTCCTTCATGTCGTAGGGCGTCGCCGGGTTGTCGGGGACCAGCGTGTCGAGCCGCATCTCGACGCGCGCCGGGTCGTCGAAGCTCTGCCGCACGGGCGCCGGCTCGCGGTTCGACAAGGGCAAGAAGTCGAACAGCCGCCGCACTCCCTCCAGCGCCTCGACGTCGTTGCCGAAGGCGAGGTCGGCGACCGCCGAGCGCTCGGAATGGACGCGCGCGCCGCCGAGCTCCTCGGCCGAAACGACCTCGTTGGTGACGGTCTTCACCACGTCGGGGCCGGTGACGAACATGTAGCTCGTGCCCTCCACCATCGCGATGAAGTCGGTCATCGCCGGCGAATAAACGGCGCCGCCGGCACACGGGCCCATGATCACGGAAAGCTGCGGCACGACGCCGGAGCTTTCCGCGTTGCGCCGGAACACCTCGGCGTAGCCGGCGAGCGAGGCGACGCCCTCCTGGATGCGGGCGCCGCCGGAATCGTTGAGGCCGATCACCGGCGCGCCGACCCGGACCGCCATGTCCATGACCTTGCAGATCTTGGCCGCGTGGGTTTCGGACAGGGAGCCGCCGAACACGGTGAAGTCTTGGCTGAACACGAAGGTGCGGCGGCCGTTGATCAAACCCCAGCCGGTGACGACGCCGTCGCCGGCGACCTTCGCCGCCGCCATGCCGAAGTCGACCGCGCGGTGCGTGACGAAGGCGTCGAACTCCTCGAACGAGCCTTCGTCCAGGAGGACGTCGAGCCGCTCGCGGGCGGTGAGCTTGCCCTTGGCGTGCTGGGCGGCGATCCGGCGCTCGCCGCCGCCGGCTCGCGCTTCGGTTCGCCGGCGTTCGAGCTCTTCCAACACCTTGCGCGTCAAAGCCGCCGTCTCCCGTTGCTCGAAAGAAGCCGTAACCGGCCGCGCACCGGCGGAAAAGGCCGATGAACCGGGAAACGACCTGCCGCGTTGCCCACTCGCGAACGCTTCGAGCGCGACCGAACGGGAGGTCAAGCCATGCCCCAGGGCGACAAGTCCGCCTACACCGACAAGCAGAAGCGCAAGGCGGAGCACATCGCGGAAGGCTACGAGGAGCGCGGCGTGCCCGAGAAGGAAGCGGAAGCGCGGGCCTGGGCGACCGTCAACAAGGAGTCCGGCGGCGGCAACAAGTCGGGGTCGGGCCGCGGCCGCCCCGACACGAAGGAATCGTCGAAGCGCGGCGGCAAGCTCGGCGGCGCGGCTGCCGCCAAGCGCTCGGCGGCGGACCGCTCGGCCTCGGCCAAGAAGGCGGCGGAAACGCGCCGGCGGAACGCCGCGAAGGCCTGACGGGCGGGCGCGGCCGGACCGATCAAGCGTTCGTCGCGGTTTCCAGGACGTAGTCGGCGGGCAGGCTGCGCTCCACCACCAGCCGCGCGTTCGGCAGGTCGTTGCCCTCCATCTTGGCGAGCATCGCCTCGCCTTCGAGGCCGTAGCCGCGCCAGCGGTCGAGGAGCCGCGCTTCGAGCGCCGGCCAGTCGACCCGCAGCGTCACCGTCACGTCGAACAAGGGCGCGAGGTCGCGCCAGCCCGGCGCGTCGAGCAGCACGTAGTTGCCCTCCACCACGATGACCCGCACCCCGCCGGCGACGATGCGGGCGCCGGCGCGGGCGATCTCGAGGTCCCGGTCGAACACCGGCACGGCGACGTCGGCCCCGTCGTCGCGCTTCAAGCGCTCGAGCATCACGCGGAAGCCGGCGAGGTCGTAGGTGTGCGGCGCGCCCTTGCGCGGCCGGTCGCCGCGCGGAACCAGGACGAGGTCGTCGAAGTGGTAGCCGTCCATCGGCAGGATGTCGGCGATGCCGGGCCGCACCGCGTTCAAGCGGTCGCGCAGGCGCTCGGCCGTCGTGGACTTGCCGACGCCGGGCGGCCCGGCCAGCGCCACGAGGCGGCGGCGGCCCGTATCGCGCGCGAGCAGGTCGCCAAGCGCGGCGAGCGTCGTGATCTGCAGCAAGGATCGCCTCCCGTTCCGGTCGCCGCTAGAGGTCGGCTGACCGCCGGCGGGGGGCCGGCGCGTCCGTTTCCGCCCGGCCGGCCGCCGGTGCCGCCAGCCGCTCGAAGGCGCGGCCGACGCCGATCAAGATCGGCCGGTCGATGCCGATGGCCGCAACGATGCGGGCGAGGTCGTCCAGGCGCCCGGCCGCCTTCGTCTCGTCGGACCGCGACAGGTTGGCGGCCACCGCCACCGGCGTGTCGCCGGGCATGCCCTCCGCCAGGAGCCGCGCCTCGATGGCGGCCGCCGTGCGCCCGCCCATGTAGAAGACCGTGGTGGCGCGCGCGCCGGCGAGCTGCGGCCAGTCGAGCGCTTCCGGCAGCCGGCCCTCGCGCGAATGGCCGGTGACGAGCCGCAGCTCGCTGGCAAAATCGCGGTGCGTCAAGGACACGCCGAAGGCCGCGGCCAGCGCCGAGGCGGCGGTGATGCCCGGCACGATCGTCACGAGGATGCCGTGCCGCTCCAGCTCGGCGATCTCCTCGCCGGCGCGGCCGAACACCGAAACGTCGCCGGACTTGAGCCTGACCACGTTGCGCCCCGCCTTGGCGAGCCGCACCATGGTGCCGTTGATGTCCTCCTGCCGGCAGGACTCGCGCCCGCCCCGCTTGCCGACCAGCATGCGCCGGGCCTCGCGCCGGGCGAGCTCCAGGACGTCGTCCGACACGAGGTCGTCGAACAGGATCACGTCGGCGCCCTGCAGTGCGCGCACGGCTTTGAGCGTCAGGAGCTCGGCTTCGCCGGGGCCGGCGCCGACGAGCGTCACGCGGCCCCCGATCGTTTCCGGCGCGTCCGCGACGGTGGCGATGAGGCGGCGCATCGTTGTCTCGGACGGCTCGGCCGTCGAAGCCTCCGCCGGGGCACGCGCGAAGGCGGCGTCGGCGAAGCGCTCCCAGAAGCGGCGGCGCGGCAGCCCGAAGCCGAGCCGCGCCATGACCTCGCGCAGGCTGATCGATCCGGCGTCCTCCACCA
>CAXUCL010000157.1:0-5701 GCA_964249395.1 uncultured Rhizobiaceae bacterium | reverse complement strand
AGATGGATCTCGTAGCCGTGGAGCGGCAGTCCGCCTTCGGCGGCGGTGGCGCGGGTCTCGCGCAAGGTCTTCTCCGGCGCCATCACCGTTTCGACGTCGAGCAGGCCGAGGCCGGGCGCTTCCCCGGCGTCGCCCTCGATCCCGTCCGGGTCGCAAACGCGCCGGCCGAGCATCTGGAAGCCGCCGCACAGCCCGACGACGTGCGCGCCTCCCGCGCGGGACGCGCGGATCGCCGCGTCCCAGCCGTTGCCTCGCAGCGCCGCGAGGTCGGCGAGCGTGGATTTCGAGCCGGGCACCACCACGAGGCGGGCGTCCGTCGGCCAAGGGTCGCCGGGGCGCACGAAGCGCACGTCGACGCCCGGCTCGGCGCGGAGCGGGTCGAGGTCGTCGAAGTTGGCGATGCGGCCGAGCACCGGCACGGCGACCACGAGGCGCTCGCCCGGCTGGCCGGCCGGCGCGGCTGGGCGCTCCAGCGCCACCGAGTCCTCGGCCGGCAGGTGGCGCGCGGCCTCCAGGTGCGGCACGATCCCGAGCGCCGGCCAGTTCGTGAAGCGCGTCACCGCCCGCATCCCGTCCGCGAACAGCGTCGGGTCGCCGCGGAAGCGGTTGACGAGGAAGCCTCGGATCATCGCGCGGTCCTCACCGTCCAGCACCGCGTGCGTCCCGACCAGCGAGGCGATCACGCCGCCGCGGTCGATGTCGCCGACGAGCACGACGGGCACGCCGGCCGCCCGCGCGAAGCCCATGTTGGCGATGTCGCCGGCGCGCAGGTTGATCTCGGCCGGCGAGCCGGCGCCCTCCACCAGCACCAGGTCGGCCTCGGCGGCGAGAACGGCGAAGCTTTCGAGGACGCGCGGCAGGAGGCTCGGCTTCAAGCGCTGGTAGTCGCGGCCCTGCGCGCTTCCCGCGACGCGCCCCTGCACGACGATCTGCGAGCCGGTCTCGGACTGGGGCTTGAGCAGCACCGGGTTCATGTGGACGCTCGGACGCGCGCGGCAGGCGAGCGCCTGCAGCCGTTGCCCGCGGCCGATCTCGCCCATGACGTTCGTGCCGGGGATCGTGGCGACGGCGGCGTTGTTCGACATGTTCTGCGGCTTGAACGGCCGGACGCGCAGGCCGCGGTCGGCGAACAAGCGGCAGAGGCCGGCGACCAGCACCGTCTTGCCGACGTCCGAGCCGGTGCCCTGCAGCATCAGGGCCGGAACGGGCGGTCTGGCGGCGGGAGCGCTCAATCGAGCAGCAGCCGGGCGGCGAGCGCCAGGCACACCACTACGAGCAGCGGCCGGATGAGGCGGGCGCCGAAGCGCATGGCGACGCGCGCGCCGAGCTGCGCCCCAACGAACTGCGCGAGGCCCATGAGGAGGCCGAGGAGCCACAAGATCTGGCCGGCGAAGGCGAACACCGCGAGCGCCCCGACGTTGGAGGCGAAGTTCAGCAGCTTGGTGTGGGCGGTGGCCTTGAGGACGCCGAAGCCGGCGAGCGACACGAGGGCCAGCATGAAGAACGAGCCGGCGCCCGGCCCGAACACGCCGTCGTAGAGCCCGATCAGCGGCACCACGAGAAGGGCGAAGAGCTTGGGCGACAAGCGCCGGCCGGCGTCCAGGTCCGACAGGCCGGGCCGGACGGCGAAGTAGACGGCGATCGCGATCAGGAGGAACGGCAGCAGCGAGCGCATCGCCCCGGTCGGGATCACCAGCGCCAGCAGCGCGCCGGCGACGGAACCGGCGAGCGACAGCGCCGCGGTGGGCGCGAGCTTGCGCAGGTCCAGGTGGCCCTTGGCAGCGAAGGCGAGCGTCGCGGAGCCGGAGCCGAACAGGCCCTGCAGCTTGTTGGTGCCGAGCGCGGCGACCGGGGGAACGCCGGCGAGCAGCAGCGCGGGAATGGTGATCAGCCCGCCGCCGCCGGCCACCGCGTCGACGAGGCCCGCCACGAACGCCGCCGCGACGAGGAGCAGGAAGACTTCGGGGGGCATGGCCTTCCATGAAGCGTAGTGAGACCCGTTTTCCATCGCTCATCGGCCCGGCTGCGTCCAGTTTGGGGCCATCATCCCAAACGCAAACCACTACGATCTTGAGGCGAGGACGATGCGTTTGTTAAGCTTCGCGCGTTTAGCGGAATTAACGGGAAGCGGCATGGTGAAGCGTATCAGCGGGGCTGAATATCCGATCGCAAAAATATTTAGCTCGGAGTTTGAGTTCGTTATTCCATCCTATCAGCGGCCTTATGCTTGGCAAATCGATCAGGTTTCGGAACTGATCGATGACCTAAGCAAGTTTAAGGATGCCGAGACGGATGAAGGCTATTTCCTTGGCAGCATCGTCTTGATCAAATCAGAAGGCGTGTCGCGCGCTGAAGTGATCGACGGCCAGCAACGGCTCACGACGCTTACGATTCTGCTCGCGGCCATGGCCTGTGCGCACGATGCAACAAATGCACAAGATTTTAAAGATTACGTCCTTGAACCCGGTAAAAAAATGGAAGGGATCGAGCCAAAACCGCGTTTGTCACCGCGCGAACGCGATCGCGACCTGTTTCGGGTCTACGTGCAGGGTTTTCGCCTTCCGGAACTCGTTTCGCGCGATCCTGCCGGGTTGGACAACGAGGCACAGCGCAACGTCCGTGCCAACGCCGCCTTCCTTCTGCGTGAAATAGAAGCACGTTTTGCGACACCCGAGGCAGTCGCGGCGTTCGCAAGATTTCTTCTGAACCGATGCTTCCTCGTTGCCGTGACGACCCCGACCCAAGCGTCTGCGTTTCGCGTCTTTTCTGTCATGAACAGTCGCGGCCTCGACCTGCAGGCGACCGACATCGTCAAAGCCGACGTCATCGGAAAGATCCCAAACGAGGCAGTTCGACAGGCTTACAGCGAAAAATGGGAAGCGACGGAAGTCGAATTGGGGCGTGAGGGCTTCAACGATCTGTTCGGCCATATCCGCACGATCTACGTCGGCGAGAAGGCAAAACAGACGTTGCTTGAAGAGTTCCGGGTGCGTGTCCTGCCGCGGCATCCCGATCCGATGAAACTCGTCGACATGGTTCTGGACCCTTTTGCCGCCGCGCTCGCCGACATTCGGGGGGCATCTTTCGCGGCTACGACGCACGCTGAAACTGTCAACGGATATCTGCGCTGGCTGAACCGCTTCGACAACTCCGACTGGGTCCCCCCGGCGATGCTGTTCATCCGTCGATATCGAGACGACACGGCGCAGGTCGCTCGCTTCCTGCAACTGCTGGAGCGCCGCGCGGCCTTCATGTACGCCCGTCGTTACAACGTGAACGATCGCATCGCGTCCTACGCGAAGATCGTAAAGGACATCGAAGCCGGACGTGAGCCGGATGCAATTGAGGAACTTCAGTTCACCGACGAAGCAAGACGGAACTTTCATCGCGAACTCGACGGCGACATCTACTTAATGACGCCGCGGCGACGGAACTACATCATTCTGCGCCTCGACGCCTTCGTATCCGATGGCGGCGCCAGCCACTACGACCCGTCCGTTCTGACAATCGAGCACGTCTTGCCGCAAACCGTCGCCAGTGGCAGTCAATGGGCGGAATGGTGGCCGGATACCAGCGAACGCGACCGTTGGGTGCACCGGTTGGCGAACCTTTTGCCCTTGAACAAGAAGCGCAACTCGGCGGCTCAAAACTTCGACTTCGCCCGCAAATGCGAAACCTACTTTTCGGGCACGCGCGGCGTCACGTCCTACGCGCTGACCAGTCAGGTGCTGGCTCAAAAGGACTGGACCCCCGCCACCGTGGCAACAAGACAAGCCCAACTCGTCGGCGCAATGCTGCGAGGCTGGGAGCTTGATACGGCCAGATGAGAGGAGCTTTGTGCCGCTTCGCATTCAGCGGTGCCAAGTTGCGCCGCCGAGCAACGACGTCGCGAAAGGCGTGCGGCGGTGCGGAACGCGTCGCTGCAATCCGATCGACCGGCAGGCGTCGCGCGATGCCGAGTGATACGGCCACCGGTGGCGCTCGTTTGCCATCTCAGTTGCGTGTCAAGCAGTTCACCCTCCTGTGGTTTGGTCTATCGCGCGGTCGCCGGAGTTTTGGCCCGCACCGGAGGTGTCTACCAACACGAGCATCGGCATCGACGCGATGCCATATGCAACGGCAAATGTCCGAACCCCGCTTCATTGACAACCGCGCTCCTCTGTTGTTTGCCTCGATCCTCAACTGACGGTGCCCGGCGCTTGGCCGCCGGGCCGGATGCGACCGCGAACGAATGCGCCGACCCATGCCGGGGGCGCCGTTCGCGGACTGTCGGAACGGCGACGAAGTGGCCGCAAGCCGTGTCCGAGCCTTTCTCCGGCGTTTGATCGAACGGAGGGGTTCCTATGCGCGCCATCATGCTGTGCGGCCACGGCAGCCGCGACGCCGCCGCCGGCGCCGAGTTCGCCGGGCTGGCCGAGAAGTTGAAAAAGCGCCTGCCGGACTGGCCGCTGGAATACGGCTACCTCGAGTTCGCCCGGCCGATCATCCGCGACGGGCTCGACGCGCTGCGCGCCCGCGGCGCGAGCCGCGTTCTGGCGCTGCCCGGCATGCTGTTCGCCGCGGGCCACGCCAAGAACGACATTCCGAGCGTCCTCAACACCTACGCGGCCGCGAACGGCCTGCCGATCGACTACGGACGCGAGCTCGGCATCGACCCGAAGATGCTGCGCGCGGCGGCCGAGCGCATCCGCGAGGGCCTGCGCGCGGAGGGCTGGCGCGACGGCGAGCCGCTGCACGACACGATGCTGGTGCTCGTCGGGCGCGGCGCCTCCGACCCGGACGCCAACGCCAACGCCGCCAAGGTGATGCGGCTCCTGTGGGAGGGCCTGGGCTTCGGCTGGGGCGAGACGGCCTATTCCGGCGTCACCTTCCCGCTGGTGGAGCCGGGCCTCGAACACGCGAGCCGGCTCGGCTACCGGCGGATCGTGGTGTTCCCCTACTTCCTGTTCACCGGCGTCCTGGTGCGGCGCATCCACGAGCAGACCGACCGCGTCGCCGTTCGCCACCCGGCGATCCGCTTCGTGAAGGCCCCGTATCTCGGCGCGCACGACCTCGTGGTGGAGACCTTCGTCGACCGGCTCCACGAGATCGACGCCGGCGAGAACCGCATGAACTGCGCGCTGTGCAAGTACCGCGAGCAGGTGCTCGGCTTCGAGGCCGAGGTCGGGCTTCGCCAGGAAAGCCACCACCACCACGTCGAGGGCATCGGCGCGGGGGAACCGCACGCGCACGACCACGGCCACGGCGATGGAGACCACGCGCATGGTCACGGGCATGGCCACGACCACGGCCATTCGCACGAGCATGGCGGCGCGCCCGGCCACGGCCATGATCACGGACACAGCCACGGCCCGCACGACGCCGCCGCCGGCCACCACCAACCGTACCCGCACGCCGACCACCCGCTCGGGCCGCGCTCCATGCGGGCCGCCGCCGGCCGATGAGCGCCGTCTTCGACTACGAGCGCGACCCGGACGCGATCTATCGCGAAAGCTTCGCGGCGATCCGGCGCGAGGCCGACCTGTCGCGGCTGCCGTTCGACGCCCATCCGCTGGCGATCCGCATCGTCCACGAGCTGGTCGGCGACGACACGGTGCCGGTGACGATCCGGTCGACGTCGCTGTGGGGCAACAACAAGATGTACGCCACCCGCTACCGCTCCGGCCGGGTGTTCTGCATGGGTGACGCGGTGCACCGGCAC
>CAXUCL010000156.1:0-5715 GCA_964249395.1 uncultured Rhizobiaceae bacterium | reverse complement strand
GTCCGGGGGCGGCGGCGGCGGCGCCATGGCCGGCTGGTTCAGCATCAGCCGCAACAGCCGCGCGATCGTGCGCTTCAGCTCGTGGCGGTGGACCACCATGTCCACCATGCCGTGCTCCATCAGGTATTCGGCGCGCTGGAAGCCTTCCGGCAGCTTTTCGCGGATGGTCTGCTCGATGACGCGCTGGCCGGCGAAGCCGATCAAGGCGCCGGGCTCGGCGATGTGGACGTCGCCGAGCATGGCGTAGGAGGCGGTGACGCCGCCGGTGGTGGGGTTCGTCAGGACCACGACGTAGGGGAGCCCGGCGTCCTTCACCATCTCCACCGCCACCGTGGTGCGCGGCAGCTGCATCAAGGACAGGATGCCCTCCTGCATGCGCGCGCCGCCAGAACCCGCGAACAGCACGAGCGGGCGCCGCCGCTCCACCGCCGATTCGGCCGCCGTCACGATCGCCTCGCCGGCCGCCATGCCGAGCGAGCCGCCCATGAAGGCGAAGTCCTGCACGGCCGCGACGATGCCGAGCCCCTCGATGCTGCCGCGCGCCACCAGCACCGAGTCCTCGAGGCCGGTCTTGGCGCGCGAGTCCTTCAATCGGTCGACGTAGCGCCGCTCGTCGCGGAACTTGAGCGGGTCCACCGCGACCTTCTTCAGCTCCACCGCGTGATAGTCGCCGTCGTCGAAGAAGCTTTTGAGCCGCTCCTTGGCCGAGATGCGCATGTGGTGGTTCGAGGTCGGGATCACCCACTGGTTGGCCTCGAGGTCCTTGTGGAAGACCATCTCGCCGGTTTCCGGGCACTTGATCCACAGGTTCTCCGGCACCTCGGTGCGGGTGAGCAGGCTGGTGATCTTCGGGCGGACGTAGTTGGTGATCCAGTTCAAGGCGACGGTTCCGGTGCGTGCGGGGACGACGGTTCAGATGGCTTCAGGGTCAGGCGTCGGCAAGGCGGGCGGCCTCGACCCCGGCGCGAAGACCCCGCACCAGGCCGAGCACGGCGTCCGCGGTTTCCCCGCCGAGGTGCCCGGCCGTCGCCGCCGCCTCGATCAGCGACACCAGCGCCGAGCCCACCACAACCCCGTCGGCGGCGCGGGCGATGGCTTCGGCCTGTTCCGGCGTGCGCACGCCGAAGCCGACGCAGACCGGCAGGTCGGTGTGGCGCTTGATCCGCGCCACCGCCGCGCCGACGCGCGCCGGATCGGGCGCGGCGGCGCCCGTGATGCCGGTGATCGACACGTAGTAGACGAAGCCGGACGTGTTCCGCAGCACCGCCGGCAGGCGGCGGTCGTCGGTGGTGGGGGTGGCGAGCCGCACGAAGGCGAGCCCGGCGCCGATCGCCGGCAAACAGAGTTCGTCGTCCATCTCCGGCGGCAGGTCGACGACGATCAGCCCGTCGACGCCGGCGCTCGCCGCGTCCGCCACGAAGCGCTCGACGCCGTAGACGAAGACCGGGTTGAAGTAGCCCATCAGGATCACCGGCGTTTCGTCGTTTTCGGCGCGGAAGCGGCGGACGGTTTGCAGCGTTCGGACGAGCGTTTCGCCGCCGCGCAGCGCCCGGAGGCCGGCGCGCTGGATCGCCGGCCCGTCGGCCATCGGGTCGGAGAACGGCATGCCGAGCTCGATGAGGTCGGCGCCCGCCGCCGGCAGCCCGCGCATGATGCGGTAGGCGGTTTCGGCGTCCGGGTCGCCCGCCATCAGGAAGGTGACGAGCGCCGGTCGGCCTTGGGCTTTCAGTTCGGCGAAACGCCGGTCGATGCGGGCGGTCATGGGTCAGTAGGGTCCGTCGGGCAGGTGCTGCGCCAGATAGTCGTTCCCGCTTCTACCGCTCATGACCGTCCGAACATAGCCGTCGCGCTCGAAGGAAATCGGCACGAGCTCCCAGACGCAGGCCATCAGCGGCCGGTCGCGCGGCTCGAAGCGGACGGGGCCGTCGAGCGGCGACGACCAGAGCCGCTCCGCCAGGCTGCCGCCGGGCAGCCACCAGTGGAGGAGCAGCCACAGCGCCTCCTCGCCGCGGTGGAGCACGAGGAAGCCCAAGCCTTCGGCCGAGCCGTCGGCCTCGACCGTTTCGCGCGCGGTCGACAGCGCCGCGTCAGCCATCGGCTCCGGGGTCGCGACGATCGTATAAAGCTTCAACGCGGCGCGAGCGGTTTCCCAAACGCCGGCGAAGCGCACGGCTCGCGGGCGATAGATCTCGACATTCGAGGATCCGGCGCGAAACTCGTCAAGGTCGCCGTCGGTTGTTCGCATGGATCCATTCCTCGACCGGCTTCCGGCGGGCATCGCAAAGGCGCGAGACATTCCCGCGATCGACGGCGACGCGGCGGACGCATCTCAGTCACCCAGCCAGTCGTCGTCCTTTTCCTTGCGCGCGTCCCATATCCTGACGATCTCGATCCGGTCCGTCCGGATGCGGTAGATCAACGAGAAGGGCGTTCGGGCGATCGTGAACTCGCGCATGGCCGGACCATCCGCCGGCCGACCGAGACGCGGCATGTCCGACAACCGCTTCACGGCTGCCTTGTAGCGTCGCGCAGCCTGTCTGGAGCCTTCGGGAAAGACTTCGGCGTAGTAGAGGGCGAACCATCGCAGATCGACCGCGGCCCGCCGAAGCAGGACAACCTTCACTTGGGAAAGATATCCGGCTCCGGCATGGGCAGCTCGTTGTCCGTGTCCCAGGACTCCACCCAGCGCTGCACCGCCTCGCTGGAGATGAAGACGCCCTTGTCCGCTTCGACGATGGCCTCCTCGATCGCCCGTCGCTTCGCGGCACGGGCTCTCAGCAAGCTGCCGATGGCCTTCTCGGCGATGCGGGAGGACGACTCGCCCGCCCGTTCGGCTTCGCGCTCCAGGTCCTGCCTGATCGCGTCGTCGATGAGGAGCGAGGCCTTGGCCATGGTCGTATCCGTTTGAAGCAGACCTTGGGCGATCGTAGCCGATCCGGCGGCTTCGCTAAAGCTCCACCCCCAGATGCTTGGCGGCCGTGAACACGTCCTTGTCGCCGCGGCCGCAGAGGTTCATCAGGACGATCTTGTCCTTCGCCATCCCGGGCGCCCGTTTGCAGACCTCCGCCAGCGCGTGCGCCGGCTCCAGCGCCGGGATGATGCCCTCGATCCGCGTCAGGAGCTGGAAGGCGTCGAGTGCCTCACGGTCGGTGATCGGCACGTATTCGACGCGGCCCGCGTCCTTCAGCCAGGAATGCTCCGGGCCGATGCCGGGATAGTCGAGCCCGGCCGAGATCGAGTGGCCCTCCTTGATCTGCCCGTCCGCGGTCTGCAGCAGGTAGGTGCGGTTGCCGTGCAGGACGCCCGGCGAGCCGGCCGTCAGCGACGCGCAGTGCTCCTCGCCGTCGAGCCCCTTGCCGCCGGCCTCGACGCCGACCATCGCCACCTCGCGGTCGTCCAGGAACGGGTGGAACAGGCCGATGGCGTTGGAGCCGCCGCCGACCGCCGCCACCAGCACGTCCGGCAGGCGGCCCTCCGCCTCCAGCATCTGCGCCTTCGCTTCCGTGCCGATCACCGACTGGAACTCGCGCACCAGCTCCGGATACGGGTGCGGGCCGGCGGCGGTGCCGATGAGGTAGTAGGTCGACTCGACGTTGGTGACCCAGTCGCGCAGCGCCTCGTTCATCGCGTCCTTCAAGGTGCCGTGGCCGGCGGTGACGGGGATCACCTCGGCGCCGAGCAGCTTCATGCGGAAGACGTTCGGCGCCTGGCGCTCGACGTCGGTGGCGCCCATGTAGATCACGCACGGGAATCCGAACCGCGCGCAGACCGTGGCGGTGGCGACGCCGTGCTGGCCGGCGCCGGTCTCCGCGATGATCCGCGTCTTGTTCATGCGGCGCGCCAGCAGGATCTGGCCGAGGCAGTTGTTGATCTTGTGCGAGCCGGTGTGGTTCAGCTCGTCGCGCTTGAAGTAGACCTTGGCGCCGCCGAGCTCTTGCGTCAGCCGCTCGGCGAAGTAGAGCGGCGACGGCCGGCCGGTGTAGTGCGCGTTCAGGTGGTCGAGCTCGGCTTGGAACGCCGCGTCGTTTCGCGCCGCCTTCCAGTGCGCTTCCAGGTCGAGGATCAGCGGCATCAGGGTTTCGGCGACGAAGCGGCCGCCGAACAGGCCGAAGCGGCCGTCCTCGTCCGGGCCGGCGCGGAAGGAGTTGGGCGGGGCGATCTGGTTCACGAGAGGGTCCGTTCCTGTGTGTCGGCGGCGGCGCGCAGCGCGGCGAAGAAGGCGGCGATCAGGGAAGCGTCCTTGACGCCGGGCGCCCGCTCCACGCCCGACGACACGTCGAGCCCGGCGGGCGCAAGGCGCGCCAGAGCCTCCCCGACGTTACCGGCGTTGATGCCGCCGGACAGCATATAGGGCTGCGCGGGGTCAAGCTCGCCGAGCAGGCGCCAATCGAAGGACACGCCGTTGCCGCCCGGCAGGTTTGACCCGGCCGGCCGCTTGGCGTCGAGCAGGATGCGGTCGGCGATCCCGCGGTAGGCGCCGATGCGCTGCAAGTCGGCCGCTTCGCCGACCGCCAGCGCCTTCATCACGGGAAGCCCGGTCAGCGCCTTGGCGGCCGCGACGCGCGCCGGCGTTTCCTGCCCGTGCAGCTGCAGGAGGTTTGGCCGCACGCGGGTGGCGATCTCGGCGAGCAGCGCGTCGTCCGGGTCGACCAGCACCACGGTGAGTTCGACGGGCGGCGCAACGCGCGGGCGCAGCGCCGCCATCGCGTCGACCGTCAGATGGCGCGGGCTCGGGCCGAAATGGATGAAGCCGACATGCGTCGCGCCGCCGCCCGCCGCCGCGGCGATCGCCTCCGCCGTCTTCAGCCCGCAGATCTTGATGTCGAGCGCCATGATGCTCCGCTTGCCTCGGAACGAGCGCATCGCCGCGCCGGCCCGGTGTCGTTCCGCCTTATAGGCGTCTCGGCGAAAGCCGTCATCCCGGCCGCGCGCCGGCTCTTACCGTTCGTCATCCCGGGCTTGAGCCGGGATCCATGCCGAAAACGACGGAACCGCCCGCCTCCATCGTGACCGCGCCGCGCGGCTTCGCCGACGCGCCGACCCTTCCGGTTCGTCATCCCGGCCTTGAGCCGGGATCCATGCCGGAAGCGATGGAACCCGCCCGCCTCCGTCCTGACCGCGCTGCGTGACTTCGCCGACGCGCCGACTCCTACCGTTCGTCATCCCGGGCTCGACCCGGGATCCATGCCGGAAGCGATGGAGTTGCCTGCCGCGTTCGAGGATGCGCGCGCTTTCCGCGTCCCGTTCGCCCGTCACGAAGGCTTGCGGCATGGATCCCGGCTCAAGGCCGGGATGACGAAGCGGAGAGGTTTGGGATGGCGGAGAGACCAGGGCGCCCTGCGGCTGGCAGGGCGATGCGGTGAAGCGAACCGGGGCGATGGCTTGAGCGAGATCGATCGACGCGCGCTAGAACTCGATCGCGTGGAGGCTCGCGCCGTGCGCCTTCAGCCAGCCGCGGCCGTCGTCCATGGCCGGACACAGCGCCCGGCACAGCGCCCAGAACTCGGGGCCATGGTGCATGTGCCGGAAATGGGCGACCTCGTGCGCGGCGAGGTAGTCGAGCGCGGCTGGCGGCGCCATGACGATGCGCCAGGAGAAGCCGAGGCGCCGGTCCGCCGTGCAGGAGCCCCAGCGGCTCACCGTGTCGCGCAGCGCCAGCGCCTTGGGCGGGAGGCCCACCGCGGCCGCGTGCCGGTCGACGGCGGCCTGGAGATC
>CAXUCL010000155.1:5377-5720 GCA_964249395.1 uncultured Rhizobiaceae bacterium | reverse complement strand
GTAGACGAGCGCGAAGGCGAGCCCCGCGACGAACAGCGCCGCCTGCACGCTGTTCTGCGGCGGCGCGTCGCCGTAGCCGAGGCGCAGCACCGCGAAGGCGCCGGCGAGCCGGCCGCGACGTGGAACAGCAGCGAGCGCCAGCCCAGCGCTTCCGTCGCGACCACGAAGCCGACCCACGGCAGGAACAGGACGGTCCCGACCTGCGCCGCCTGCAACGCGAAGCCGGTCGCGGCTTCGAGCCAGAACAGCGGGTCTTCCTCCAGCCTGGACCGGGCCCGCAGAAACGGCCAGACCAGCGCGAAGGCCGCGGCCAGACACGCGGCGAGGAAGCCGACGGGGATCA
>CAXUCL010000155.1:0-5367 GCA_964249395.1 uncultured Rhizobiaceae bacterium | reverse complement strand
GCGCAGGACGGTCGTCATGGCGCGCGAGATAGCGCGGGGCGCGGCCGACAGGAATGCGCCGAACGGTTCCGCGCTACTCGAGCGCCACCGCCATGCGGCGCATGGCGGCGATCTCGGCCTCCTGCGCGGCGATGATCCGCTCGGCCATGGCCCTGATCGCGGCGTCGCGGCCGTAGCGGAGCTCGACGCGCGCCATGGCGACCGCGCCTTCGTGGTGGGCGATCATGCCGTTCAGGAAGTCGAGGTCGGGATTGCCGGTCATCGCCAGGCCGTCGCCCATGGAATGCATCGACTTCATCAGCGCACGCGAGGCGGGCGAGACATCGGCGGCGGCCGGCGCGGCGTGGTCCGTCGCGCCGTGGTGCGTGCCCCCGTGGCCGCCGGACGTTTCCTGCGCGCCGGCGCCGGCGAACAACGAAGCCGCCGCGAGAACGGCGGCGAGAAACAGGGCGGTCGGCTGCATGGGTTCGGCTCCGATCGGGTCGCGATCCGGCCAAGCTGGCGCTTCCAGCCGCTGGAAGGTCAAGGCCGGATCAGGCGGGAACTGGCGCGGTTGCCGTCGCCGCCAGGCGCTCCGTCTTGCGCAGCCGCTCCGACTCGGACTTCAGCTGGCCGCAGGCGGCGAGGATGTCGCGGCCGCGCGGGGTGCGGATCGGCGAAGCGTAGCCGGCGTCGTTCACCAGCGCGGCGAAGCGCTCGATCTGCTCCCACTCGGAACACTCGTAGGATGAACCCGGCCAGGGGTTGAACGGGATGAGGTTGATCTTGGCCGGGATGCCGCGCAGGAGCTTCACCAGCGCGCGCGCCTCGGCGAGGCCGTCGTTCACGCCCTTCAGCATCACGTATTCGAAGGTGATGCGCCGGGCGTTCGACAGGCCCGGATAGGTGCGGCACGCCTCCATCAGCTCGGCGAGCGGATACTTGCGGTTGATCGGCACCAGCACGTCGCGCACGTCGTCGGTCACCGCGTGCAGCGAGATGGCGAGGCCGACGCCCATCTCGGCGCCGGTGGGCCCGATCATCGGCACGACGCCGGAGGTCGACAGCGTGATGCGGCGCTTGGAGATGGCGAGCCCGTCGCCGTCGGCAACGCAGGCGAGCGCCGCCTTGACGTTGCTGTAGTTGTAGAGCGGCTCGCCCATGCCCATCATCACGACGTTCGACACGAGCCGGCCTTCCGTCGGCACCATTGCGCCTTCGGCGACGTCGCCCGCGGGGAAGTCGCCGAGCCGGTCGCGGGCGACGAGCACCTGCCCGACGATCTCGTCGGGGGTCAGGTTGCGCACCATGCGCTGCGTGCCGGTGTGGCAGAAGGTGCAGGTGAGGGTGCAGCCGACCTGCGAGGAAACGCAGAGCGTGCCGCGGCCTTCCTCCGGGATGTAGACGGTCTCGACCTCCACCGGGCGCCCGGCGCCGCGCGCCGGCAGGCGCAGGAGCCATTTGCGCGTTCCGTCCACGGACACGCGCTCCTCGACGATCTCCGGGCGCGCAAGGTCGAAGCGGTCGCCGAGTGCTTGGCGCAGGTCCTTCGAGATGTTGCGCATCGCGCCGAAGTCCGACGCGCCGCGCACGTAGAGCCAGTGACGGAGCTGGGCGGCGCGCATGTTGAGCTGCTTCGGCGCGACGCCGGCGTCCGCGAGCGCGGCTTTCAGCGCCTCCGGTCCCATGCCGACGAGGTGCGGCCTGGCGACGACAGCGGGGACGGGCGGCGCCGTGCGCGGGCCGGTCGCAGCCGGCCGGGCCGGTTCGATCGAGAAGGACATGAAACGCCTCGCGGGTCCGGCCGCGGTTCGGCCGGACGGTTCTGCTTGAGCTTTCGGATGCCGTTGCAAGTGACGCCTCTCGCGCCGCGGCGCAAGAGCGGGGGCTGGCCTCGGCCGTGCCGAGAGAGAAACGGGGCGGCGCGCGCCGCTACTTGCAGGTCTGGATCGATTTCAGCGCCGCCGACACGCCCGACAGCGAATAGGTGTAGCGGGTGGGGGTGCCGCGGCGCGACTGGGCGGCGACCTTCAAGGACCGGCCGGCCTGCAGCGACCGGACGAACTGCGGCTCGTCGCCCGCGTTCTCCATCCAGGCCGACTCGCCGCGGGTGAACAGCGAATACGTCTTGCCGTCGACGTCGACGGTGACCTTCGAGCCTTCCTTCATCTGGTAGCCCATCACCACTTGCGGCTCGTAGCTCGGCGCGGCGCCGGGGCGCTGCGACACGAGAAAGAAGATGTCGCCGTGATCGACGCTGGACGGCTCGCTCGTGGTCGGGGTCGACAGGATGTAGCAGACCTTGGCGCCCGACTGCGTGTAGGAATAGGTGCTCCACTTGTCGAAGGTCTTCAGCGGCGTCGGCGTCTGCGCCGCGGCGCCGAGCGTGCCCGCAAGGAGAATGACAGCCGCGCTGGCGACGAACCTGGTCATACGGAGGGCTCCCTTGTGATCGTCCGGCGCTCGCCGCCGCCGGACGAAGGCCGGATGAAGGATTGTGCTGCCGCGACAATCGACGCGATTTGACTAAAGAAGTCTTGCCGCGGCGTAAACCGCTGGAATGTCTGCCCGGACGGCTCCCGACGCGCGACGACGGCACCGCGTCGCGAAGTTTCGAGCCTCGAACGTCCCGGTCGAAGCAAGGCGATGGATTCCGGCAGGAATTGGGCGCGGCAACGCCGCGCGCGCGATCCGGCCCGACGCAGCGCGCCGCGCTCGACCGCGAGCCTCAGTTGGCGGGAGGCGTCTCGATCGGCCGAAGCGTTTCGCGCGCCTTGGCGTAGTGTTCCGGCTTGATGTTGCCCTGCACGGCCCGGAAGGCGGCGAGCAGCACCGCGACGTCGTCGGTGAAGCCGAGGCCGACGATGATGTCCGGCACGATGTCGATCGGCAGCACGAAATAGGCGAGGGCGGCGATGAGCACGCCCTTCGAGGCCGCCGGCGTCTGCGGGTCGAGCGCGCAATGGTAGGAGGCGACCACGTCCTCCATGAACGGCACGTGCCGCAGAGCCCGCCGCACCGTGTCGAAGAACGAGGCGCGGACGCGGCTTTCCTGTTCCGCCTGCTCGGCCGAAGGAGCAGGCGCCAGGATGGCGTCGATCTTGGCTCGCGCGATCTCAAGGCCCGACGGCATCGAAACTCGCTCCCGTTCGCTGGTGGTTGCCTCTTGCGCGGGCGAACTTGGCGCGGAAGGCCGCGCCGAGCAAGCCGCGCGCGGTCGCGCCTCAGCGCGCGGCCGCTGAGGCGCGCGGCTCGAAGTCGAAGCGCGGCCGCTCGTCCGTCAGGGCGAAGGCTTCTTCCAGGATGTAGGGGCCGCCGCCGACGGAGTCGCGCGCCGAGAACAGCGCGAAGCGCGACACCGTGAAGGGCGCCGCCTGGAAGAACCCGCCGGCCGACAGGAAGCGCGCGACGTCGGCGTCGCGCGGCTGGCGCAGATGCGCCAGCGTCACGTGCGGCGTGAAGCGGCGCGGGTCGGCCGCCACCCCGACGCGGCGCAGCCGCCGCTCCACGTCGAGCTGCAGCGCGTCGAGCGCCGGCGAAGGGAGCGTCGCGGCGTAGACCGCGTGCGGCTTCCGGGAGCCGAAGGCGCCGAGCCCCGACAGGGTCAGGTCGAACGGGGCGGCCTCCACCCGGTCGAGCGCCGCCACCGCCTCGTCGGCGAGGCGCGCGTCGATGTCGCCGAGGAAGAACAGCGTCAGGTGGTAGTTCTCCGGCTCCACCCAGCGCGCGCCGGGCAGGCCGCCGCGCAGCATCGACAGGCGCATGGCGGCGTCGCGGGGGATCTCGAGGGCTGCGAACAATCGTGGCATGGACGCGGCTCCATGGGGGCCAACGGGTCGGAGCGTCGGCGCGTTCGGAGAGAATAGTAGGAGAGCCTTGCTCGCGGGCGGTCGCCGCAGCGCGTTTCCCACAGATAAGCTTGGATGGGGGTCGACGCGCCTCAGCCGGCCGAGCCCTGGCTGGCCTTGCCCGCGTCCAGCGCCCCGATCACGGTCGGCAGGATGCGCTCGACGATCACCGCGACGCCCTTCTTCGTCGGGTGCATGCCGTCCGGCTGGTTGAGATCGGCCGCCGCCGCGACCCCGTCCAGAAAGAACGGGTAGAGCGGCGCATCGTATTTGGCCGCGAGCCGCCCGAAGATCGGGTTGAACGCCGCCGCGTAGTCCGGCCCCATGTTCGGCGGGCTGAGCATGCCGGCGACGACCACGGGGATGCGGCGCGCCTTCAACCGCGCCAGCATCGCGTCGAGGTTCTTTTCCGTGATCGCGGGCGGCACGCCGCGCAGCGCGTCGTTGGCGCCGAGCTCCAGGATCACGAGGTCGGTCCCGTCCGGCACCGACCAGTCGAGCCGCTGCAGGCCGCCCGAGGTGGTGTCGCCGGACACGCCGGCGTTGGCGACGCTGGCGGCGACGCCCTTCGCCGCGAGCGCCGCCTGCAGCTGCTCGGGAAAGCTTTCGCCGGGGCCGACGCCGAGCCCGGCCGTCAGGCTGTCGCCGAAGGCCACCACCGTCGCCGGCGCGTCCTGCGCCCGGGTCGAGGCCGAGCCCGTCAGCAATAACAAAGCCGTCAGTGCGGCGCGCAAAACTTGGAAGCGGTGCGTCATCAACCCATATCCCGTCGTCCGAGCCGCCGGGTCGGGCGGCTCCGTCGTTTCCCCGCATATAGGAAGTCCTCCCGCGTGATTGATCCCGCGATCCGCCTTCGCGACGTCCAGCTGACGCTCGGCAACGGCCGCACCTCCGTCCACGTCCTGCGAGGGGTGTCGCTCGACGTGGCGCGCGGCGAATCGGTCGGCGTCGTGGGACCGTCGGGGTCGGGCAAATCGACGCTGCTGATGGTCTTGGCCGGCCTGGAGCGCGCCGACGCGGGCACGGTGGAGATCGCCGGCACGGCGCTCGGACCCCTCGACGAGGACAAGCTCGCTGCGTTCCGGGGCCGCAACGTCGGCATCGTGTTCCAGTCCTTCCACCTGATCCCGAACATGACGGCGCTGGAGAACGTCGCGGTGCCGCTGGAGCTGACCGGCCGCGCCGACGCCTTCGCGCGCGCCCGGGCAGAGCTCGGCAACGTCGGGTTGGCCGAGCGCCTGTCGCATTATCCCGGCGAACTGTCCGGCGGCGAGCAGCAGCGCGTCGCGATCGCCCGCGCCCTGGCGCCGGAGCCGGCGATCCTGATCGCCGACGAGCCCACCGGCAACCTCGACGCCGAAACCGGCCGGCAGGTCGCCGACCTCCTGTTCGCCGAGCAAGCGCGGCGGCGCATGACCCTGGTGCTCGTCACCCACGACGCCACGCTCGCGCGGCGCTGCGGGCGCGAGCTGCGCGTGCGCTCCGGCCGCATCGAGGCCGACGGGGAGCAAAGGCCGGTCGCGGTCGCCCCGCCGGCGAA
>CAXUCL010000154.1:336-5840 GCA_964249395.1 uncultured Rhizobiaceae bacterium | reverse complement strand
GTGCGTGAGGAGATCGGCGCGATGGCGGAGAACGACGGCGAGCGCGCCCCAAGCGTGCGGCTTTCCGCGACCTCGTTTCCCGCCTCGCTGCCGGCGGGCGAGGCGATCGCGCGGGTGACGCTCGACGATCCGGAGGCGGCGATCGTCGACTTCGCGCCGAACGACGGACGGGTCGTGATGTCGGCCGAGGGCCCGACGCTGCGGCGCGGCGCGGCGCCGCTCGGCGAAGGTCCCCTCCAGCTCGTGTTCGACACGTGGCACCCGAGCGCGAAGCCGCCGCTGCGCCGCACGATCCTCGCGCTCGCGCCAAGCGGCGCCGCCTTGTCGTTGCGCGGCCGGGACGTGGTTCCGGAAGCGCCGCCCGGAACCCCGATCGGCACCTTCGGCGGCGTTCTTCCCGGCGCGACGCTCGTTCTGCGCAACGACGAGCGGCGGGTCGCGATCGGACCGAACGCCTCGCTCGTCAAGGGCGGGGCGACGGTGCGTCCCGGCTCCTTCAACGTCGTGGTGGCGGAAACGGCGGCAAACGAGACGCGCGAGACGACCTTCACGCTGCGCTCGCCGCGGACCTCCGTCTTGGTGGAGGACTTCAACGACCTCGCGGCGGGCTGGAGCGGCTGGACAACGGCGCCGGCCGTCCACGAAGCCGACACCGACTGGTTCGTGTCCGGCCGCCAGTCGCTTCGGCTGGCGCAGGCGCCGGGCGTCGCCGCGACGGTGCAGGGAACGAAGGCGCTGCGGTCGGCCGTGGCGGTGCGCGACGGCGACGTGGTGTCCGTCGCCGCGAACGTCGCCGATCCCAACAACACCAAGAGCTTCGCCCTGGTGCTCGTCGGTTCGGACGGCCAGGCGACGCAGATCGGCTTCGACAACCTCGCCAGCGGTCCCGCCGTCTACGCCAAGCGGATCGACGAGGGCACGGCAGGTTCCCTCTTCAAGGGACCGGTCGCGGCGATCAAGCTCGCCGTTCACGGCGCTTCGCCCGGTGGCGCCGTTGTCAGCTTCGACTCGATCCGGTTCAACGCGGCCGGACGCGCCACGATCGTGCCGATGGCCGACGACGGCTATGCCTCGCAGGTCAAGGCGAACGACCTGCTGGCGGCCAAGAACAAGGGCTGGCGGCTGACGCTGGCGCTGCAGGTCAGCGCAGTGGACGCCGAGAACGCCGACGTGCCGCGCATCACCCTGGAACAGCTCACCGCGCTGAAGGCGGCCGGCGTTCCCATCGTCAACCATTCGACGACGCACCCGAACTGGGCCGACGTCACGCAGGCCGAGGCGGAAGCGGAACTCCAGGGCTGCATCGACTTCATCCAAGGCAACGACCTGTCCACCGCCGTCACGGGCGACGGCCGGTCGTGCAAGGGGTCGGAATATCATTGCGTCTACCCGAACGGCGGCCGCAGCGCCCAAACGGACGCCGCCCTGCGGGCCAAGGGCATGCTGACGGGTTTCGGCGGGCAGCCGACGCCGATCCCGACCAAGGACGGCGTGATCGGCTACTTCTCGCTCGGCCGGTTCGGCATGGCCCGCAAGAGCTTCGAGGAGGTCAAGGCGGCCATCGACGCGGCGGTGCATCGGGGCGCGACGCTCGTCGTGTTCTGTCACGACCTCGACGGCTCGGGCATCGGCACCACGGTCGACACCTACGGGCGGATGGTGGACTACCTCGACGCGCTGCACGACGCCGGTTCGATCGAAGTCCGCACGCTTCTCGATTGGTACGAGGCGTTGCCGCAGGCGCCGCTGCCCTTGCGCGGCGTCAACCTGGCGGGCGGCGAGTTCGGCGGCGCCGGCGTTTCGCTCGGCCGCGACTACAAGTATCCGACGGTCGGGGAGCTCCGCTACTACGCCAGCCGCGGAGTGAACGCGTTCCGCATCCCGTTCAAGGTCCACCGCATCGTCGAGGCGGACGGATCGCTGCGGAACGCCGACGTGCGGGCGCTGCGCGGCTTCGCGCGGGCGGCCGGCGCGCGCGGCTGCACCGTCATCCTCGACATGCACGAATACGCCTGCAAGGACCCGGAAGGGCTGGAGCTCTACGCCGACACGCCAGCCGACCGCGACCTGTTCCGCGCGCGTTGGCGCACGGTCGCCGCGCAGTTCGCCGATCTCGACAACGTCCGCTACGGCCTGATGAACGAGCCGCGGAGCACTCGGTCGCGGCCGGTGCGGGGACCCGGCGTCGACCATTGGGTGAGCGTCGCCAAAGCCGGCATCGCCGGCATCCGCGACGCCGACCCGCGCGGCACGATCCATTACATGGGGCAGAGCTGGGGCACGGCCGACAACTGGGTCGCGTCGGGCAACGCCGACGCCTTCGTGTCCGAGATCAAGGGCGCCGCCGACCGACTCGTGGTCGAGGTCCACCAGTACCTGGACGACGGCTCGGGCAAGGAGGACAAGCCGTTCGTTCCCGGCAAGGCCCTGACATGCCTGCTGGAGGCGACCGCCCACGCGCGCCGCAACCGTTATCGGCTGTTTCTCGGCGAGTTCGCGACCACTCAGGACCCGCTCTACGTCGACGAGGCCCGGAAGCTGCTGCGGTTCTGCCACGACAACCGTGACGTCTGGGAAGGTTTCGCGTATTGGGGCGGCGGCCCGTTCTGGGCCGCCCTGAACGCCGACGGAACGATCCGCAAACCCTACAGCCCGGAGCCGCGGAACCTCGACGATCCCGACGAGCTGCAGCTGCCGCAACTGAACATGCTGACCGAGTTCATGTCCCTGAGCGACTGAGCGAGGCGCCCGTCGTTGCGGATCGCGGCTTCGTCCTTGCCGCAGTCGATAGATGCGGCATGCAATGGCGTCGGGACGCGCGGTTCCCCGGCGGACTACGAGTATTCGTGACGGATGTTCTACGGACTTCGCAGGGGAACCCTGCGGCGATCCTGTTGATCGGAAGAAAGGTGAGCCGGCTAGCGGTTCGTCCTCCGGCCCTCCAACCGTCGACTCGACAGATCGCCGTTGCAATTTAACTTTACCCGAACGCGTCGCCGAACCAATCTTGCCTGTTCTGACGCGAAAACGTATACGGGCGACGGCACATCGATTGCGGGAAGCTTCGAGTCGGACTCCTCTGTTTTCCTCGGCCGGCGAGCGTCGCGAACGACGCCGTCATCCTGCCATCCGCGGCGGGCAGGGATCGCCGGCGCCCGGATGTTTGCGGAGCGCCGGGCCGGTCGCGTGCCATGTCGTTCGACGCGTTGAAGGATAAGTGAATTGATCGCCATCAACCTCGCCGGCGCCGAATTCGTCGCCCGCACCGGCATCTATGGCCAAACCTACGCTTATCCTTCGGCAGCCGACCTCGACTACTACCAAAGCAAGGGCTTCGACACGGTCCGCCTGCCGCTCGCCTGGGAGCGGATGCAGACGAGCCTGTTCGCCGAGCTCGATCCCGAGCAGATGGGCTACCTTTCGACGTTCATGGCCGAGGCGGAAGCTCGGGGCATGAAGGTCATTCTCGACCTGCACAACTACGGCCGCTACGACAACAAGCGGGTCGGCACGGTGGCAGTGCCCGACGAGGCGCTATCGGATTTCTGGGTCAAGATGGCGGGCGCGCTGGCCGGCAGCGAGGCCGTCGGCGGCTACGACATCATGAACGAGCCGCACGACATGGGCGCCGACGACATCTGGCCGCGGATCGCCCAGAAGACGGTGGACGCCATCCGCACCGTCGACGCCAAAACGGCGATCTACATCAGCGGCGACCACTACAGCGGCGCGGGCGGCTGGCTGACGTCGAGCAACGCCCGGCTCATCCTGAACGACCCGAGCGACAACCTGATCTATCAGGCGCACGTCTACTTCGACTCCAGCAACGCCGGCAAGTACAACAAGACCTACGATGCCGACTTCGCCTATCCCAACATCGGCGTGGAGCGCGTGCAGCCCTTCCTGGACTGGCTGAAGGCCAACAACCTGAAGGGCTTCATCGGCGAGTTCGGCATTCCGTCCGACGATCCGCGCTGGCAGACCGTGATGGACGTCTTCCTCAACAAGCTGGCCGAGGAGGGCGTCACGTCCGCCTACTGGGCCGGAAGCAGTTTCTGGAACGGCTACAAGCTGACCACCGCGCCCTATCCCGACGGAACCGACCGGCCGACCATCGCGACGTTGGAGAAGTACCTGAACGACGGCCTGCCGCTCTTCGACGGCGCCCTCGTGGATCCGTCCACGGTCGCGTCGGCGGTCGCGGACGACGCGTCGGAACCCGCGTCCGTCGCGGGAACGGACAAGTCCGACCTGTTCGTCGGGTCCGACCGTCCGGACCGCTTCGACGGCGGCGCGGGCGACGACATCGTTAGCTACGCGGCAAGCGCGGCGGGCGTCACCGTCGACCTCGGCAGCGGGATCGGGTCGGGGGGGCAGGCCGAAGGCGACGCGCTCGTCTCGTTCAAGACCGTGATCGGCTCCGACCACGCGGACCGCCTCGTCGTCGCCGCCGAAGGCAGCTCCCTCTACGGCCGCGACGGCGACGACGTCCTGGAGGCCGGCGCCGGCGCGGACTACCTGAACGGCGGGCGCGGCAGCGATACCGTATCCTACAGCGGCTCGGACTCCGCCGTGTCGATCAGGCTCGACCGCGGGGTGGGCTACGGCCGCTCGGCTGCGACGGACACGTTCGCGTCCATCGAGAACATCGTCGGCTCGCGGTTCAACGATACGCTGTTCGGCGATCGCAACAACAACACCCTCAACGGGGGCGACGGCAACGACACGCTGACCGGCGGCTTGGGGGTCGACACGCTGATCGGCGGCGCGGGCTCCGACACGGCGAGCTACAGCGGTTCGACCGCGGTGCAGATCGACCTGGCGGCGAACACCGTGCGCGGCGGCCATGCGGACAACGACGCGCTGGTCGGCATTGAGAACCTCGTCGGCACGAACTTCGCCGACGTGCTGCGGGGCGACGCGAACAACAACGCGCTCAGCGGCGGCATCGGCAACGACCTCCTGGAAGGCGGCGCGGGCGCCGACACGCTGGACGGCGGCGTCGACCGCGACACCGCGAGCTACGCGGCCTCGCAGCTCGGGGTGCGGGTCGACCTGTTGGCGGGACGGGGCTTCGAGGGCGACGCGGAAGGCGACCGGCTGTCGACGATCGAAGACCTTCTCGGCTCCAGCCGCGACGACGCGCTGTTCGGTGACGCCAACCGCAACCTGCTCAACGGCGGCGACGGCGACGACACGCTGGAAGGCGGCGGCGGCATCGACACGCTGGCGGGCGGCGCCGGCGCAGACACGGCGAGCTACGGGCGCTCGCAAGCCGGGGTGCGGGTGGAACTGTCGACCGGTCTCGGCTTCGGGGGCGAGGCGGAAGGCGACCGGCTGAACGGGATCGAGAACCTCGCAGGTTCTGCCTTCGACGACACGCTGGTAGGGGACGCCGGCGCCAACGCGCTGAACGGCGGCGCGGGCAACGACGCGCTGATCGGGGGCGCCGGAGCCGACAGGCTGATCGGCGGCAGCGGGATCGACTCCGCGAACTTCAGCGC
>CAXUCL010000154.1:0-293 GCA_964249395.1 uncultured Rhizobiaceae bacterium | reverse complement strand
TCTGGCCGCCGGTTCGGCGCGGGGCGGCGACGCGGAAGGCGACACGCTCGAGTCGATCGAGACCGTCGCGGGAACGTTTTTCGCCGACGCGCTGCGGGGCGACGCCAACAGCAACGCGCTCAGCGGCTCGGGCGGCGACGACGCGCTGGAGGGCGCGGCGGGCGCCGACGCGCTGGAAGGCGGCGCGGGCGCCGACCCGGCGGGCTACGCGGACTCGGCCGCCGCCGGGCAGGTCGACCTGTCCGCCGGCACCGCGCGTGGCGGCGACGCCGCGGGCGCCACGTTCGTTGTCG
>CAXUCL010000153.1:0-5877 GCA_964249395.1 uncultured Rhizobiaceae bacterium | reverse complement strand
CGATCGCGACGAGCGACCCCGTTCCCGCCGGCGGCCGCGCGAAGAAGCGCCGGCGCCTCGACGGTTCGACGGCGACGCAGGGCGACCTGTTCTAAGCGGCCGCGTCAGGTCCGCTCGGCCGACCTTTCCGCGTCCGGCGGCGGGGCCGCGACGTCGGCGTCCGGGTCGATGCCGCGCTGCCGGTCGAGCCCGCGCATCACCGGCGTCACCGTCAGGCCGTGCAGGAGGATGGAGGCGAGCACCGCGAGGCCGACGATCGCCCAGAGCCGTGCCGCGGCGTCGCCGACCGGCATGTGGTTGAGCCCGTAGGCGAGGTAGTAGAACGAGCCGACCCCGCGGATGCCGAAGAAGGCGAGCGTCAGCCGTTCGGATCGGTCCGCCTCCACGCCGACGAGGCCGAGGAGCCCGGTCAGGGGCCGCACGACGAGCAGGAGGAGCGCCACGAGGAGCCCGTCCTGCCATTGGAGGGGACCAAGGAGGCCGCTCATCAGCGCGCCGCCGAACAGCACCAGGAGCATCATCATCGCGATGCGCTCGATCTGCTCGGTGACGTCGTGCATGTCGCGCTGGAAGTCGTGGTCGCGGTGCGAATGGCGGATGGTGAGCGCGGTCACGAACACGGCGAGGAAGCCGTAGGCGTGGAGAACTTCCGTGAGGCCGTAGGACACGAAGGTCGCGGCGAGCGCGATCAGGCCGTCGCCGGTCTGCGCCAGCTTGGTTTCGGCCGGGACGTGAAAGGTCAGCCAGCCGAACAGGCGGCCGACCAGCCAGCCGCCGAGGACCCCCGCGCCGATCTCCCAGAAGACGTTGACGCCGAGCCATTCGGCGAACCACGGCTCGCCGGCGAGGCCGAGCGTGCCGAGCGCGATCGCCAGGTGCACGAACGGGAACGCGAGGCCGTCGTTGAGGCCGGCCTCCGCCGTCAAACCGAAGCGCACCTCGTCCTCCTCGCCGGTGCGCGGCGGCCCGACCTGCACGTCGGCGGCCAGCACCGGGTCGGTCGGGGCGAGCGCCGCGCCGAGAAGCAGCGCCACCGGCCAGGAAAGGCCGCAGAGCCAGACCGCGAGCCCGGCGATCGCGGCGATGCCGAGCGGCATGGTGAGCCCGAGCAGCCGCCACACGATCGCCCAGCGCCGCAGGTGAAACACGCGGTCGAGCTTCAGGCCGGCGCCCATCAGGGCGATGATCGCCACGAACTCGGTCGCGCGCTCGGCGACCTGCGGGTAGGCGAGCGGCCGCGGCCGCCAAACGATGCCCGGCAGCGCGAACACCCCGACGCCGATCAGGACGCAAACGATCGGCAGCGACAACGGCAGCCGGCGCAGCGCGAGCGGCAGCCAGACCACCAGCGCGACCAGGACGCCGATGCCGGTCAGGATCAGGATGTAGGGGTCGGGTTGCCAGTCGAGATCTGCGAACATCGGGAGCTAACTGCGCGGGGGCCCGGCGCGATCCAGCCGGCACTGGGACGAGCTTCGTAGCCGGAACCGCGGGACCGGGCTTGCGCGAGCGCGGGACGGCGCGTCAAAAGACGGGACGCGCGCGCGGCTTCGCGGCGCCGCTACGAAACGCGAGGTCCGCCGATGGCGACGTCCGACAAGGTCCGGTGGGGCGTCCTGTCCACCGCCAAGATCGCCCGAGAGAAGGTGATCCCGGCGATGCGAGGGGCGTCGCGCAGCCGCGTCGTGGCGATCGCCTCGCGCGACGAGGCGCGGGCGGAGGCGACGGCCGGGGCGCTCGGGATCGACCGGAGCTACGGCTCCTACGAGGCGCTCCTCGCCGACCCGGAGGTCGAGGCGGTCTACAACCCGTTGCCGAACCACCTGCACGTGCCCTGGTCGATCAAGGTGCTCCAGGCCGGCAAGCACGTGCTTTGCGAGAAGCCGGTGGGGCTCACCGCGGCCGAAGCGCAAGGACTCGCCGACGCCGCGGCCCGCACGGGGCTGCTCGCGGCGGAAGCCTTCATGGTGCGCCAGCACCCGCAATGGCGCGGCGTCCGCGACCTCCTGCGGAACGGGCGCATCGGCGAGCCGCGCGTTATCCAGACCGTGTTCGCCTACCACCTCGCCGACCCGGACAACATCCGCAACCAGGCCGCGATCGGTGGCGGCGGGCTCTACGACATCGGCTGCTACGCGGTGGCAACCGCGCGCTTCCTGTTCGGGGCCGAGCCGGAACGGGTGGTGGCGACCTTCGACCACGACCCGGAAACCGGCGTCGACCGCTTGGCGAGCGGCCTCGCCGCGTTTCCGGGCGGCCGGCACCTCGGCTTCACCTGCGCGACGCAGCTCGCGCCCGCCCAGCGCGTCGCCGTGTTCGGCACGGCGGGGCGGATCGCGATCGAGATCCCGTTCAACGCCCCGGACGAGCGCCCGACGCGGATCGTGGTGGACGACGGCCGCGACCTCCACGGCGGCGGCCGCGAGGTGATCGAGTTCCCCGCATGCGACCAGTACGCGCTGCAGGCCGACGCCTTTTCGGCGGCGGTGCGGGGCGAGGCGCCGCTCGAATGGCCGATCGGCGACGCGGTCCTGAACATGCGCGTCCTCGACGCCCTGTTCCGCTCCGCCCGCTCGAACGGATGGGAGCGCCCGTGACGCCGCTGGACGCCTGCGGCCGCGTCGCGCGCAGCGTCGCGCGAGGCGGCGAAGCGACGCGAGGCCGCTTCGCTTGAACGCGAGGGCCGGGCTGGTTTATCCGAAGGGGCTCGACGGTTGAACCGTTCGAGTCGCGCGAACGGGGTGCGGATGGGGAACGGCGCGACACGGTGGGATTTCGGGCGCGGGCGGCGGTTCGTCCGCGGGTCGGCGCTCGGCCCGCTCGTTGGTCTTCTGCTCGTTGTCGCCGGCTGCCGGGGGCCGCAGTCGGCCTTCGCGCCGGCGGGTCACGAAGCGGATCGCGTCCTCGACCTGTTTTGGGTGATGACGGCGGGCGCCACGCTGATCTGGCTCTTCGTCATGGGCGTGTCGGTCTACGCGACGGTCGTGCAGTCCGAGGCGCACAGCGAGCGCACGGGCCTGCGCTTCATCCTTTGGGGCGGCGTCGTGTTCCCGACCGTCGTGCTGGTGGCGCTCTTGGTGTTCGGGCTGCGGATGATGCCGGAGTTCCGAGCGGCGGCCGACGACGGCCCGCGCATCGCGGTGTCCGGCGAGCGCTTCTGGTGGCGCGTCCATTACGGCGCGCCCAATAGGCCCGGCGTCGCCAAGGCGCTGTCCGGCGAGGGCGTGCCGTCGGCCAACGAGGTCTGGCTGCCGGTGAACCGGCGCACCGAGATCCTGCTGGGCTCTCCCGACGTGATCCATTCCTTCTGGGTGCCGAACATCGCCGGCAAGACCGACGCGATCCCCGGGCGGGTCAACCGCCTGGTGGTGGAGCCGACGCGCGAAGGCGTCTTCAACGGCATCTGCGCCGAGTTCTGCGGCACAGCGCACGCGCAGATGGGGTTGCGCGTGCGCGTCGTTCCCCAAGCCGCGTTCGACGCGAAGGTCGCGGCGGAAGCCGCGCCCGCCGCGGTGCTCGCCCATCCCGGCCGCGCCGTCTTCGAGCGCAGCGGCTGCGGCGCCTGCCACGCGGTGCGCGGCACGGCGTCAAGCGGCCGCGTCGGGCCGGACCTGACGCATCTGGCGAGCCGCAAAACGCTCGGCGCCGGCATCCTGCCGGTGACGCCGGACAGCATCGCCCGCTTCGTCGCCGAGACCGACCACGCCAAGCCCGGCGTCGAGATGCCGGCCTTCCCGATGCTGCCGGCCGAGGACCTGCGCGCGGTCGCCGAGTGGCTGGGATCGCTGCGATGAGCGTGGCGGCCGAGCTCATGGCGCTGCGGCGCCCGGACGACCCCGACCAGGAGGACGAGGCGGTCCGCCGCGCCCAGGCCGAGCGGCTGATCCGCGTTTGGGACAGCCCGCGCGGCTGGCGCTACTGGAGCGACGTCAACAACACCACGGTCGGCGTTTGGTACACCGCCACCGCCTTCGCTTTCCTCCTGTTCGCCGGCGTGCTCGCGCTCCTGATGCGCGTGCAGCTCGCCGTGCCCGCGAACGACTTCCTGTCGGCCACCTTCTACAACCAGGCCTACACGCTGCACGGCACGGTGATGATGTTCCTGTTCGCCGTGCCGATCTTCGAGGCGGTGGCGGTGATCCTGCTGCCGCAGATGCTCGGCGCGCGCGACCTGCCGTTCCCGCGCCTGTCGGCCTTCGGCTACTGGTGCTTCCTGATCGGCGGCATCTTCGTGTGCGGCTCGATCTTCTTCGGGCAGGCGCCGAACTCCGGCTGGTTCATGTACCCGCCGCTGACGACGCAGGCGCGCTTCACGCCCGGCTACGGCGCCGACATCTGGCTGCTCGGCCTCTCCTTCATCGAGGTCGCCTCCATCGCGGCCGCCGTGGAGCTGATCGTCGGCACGCTGAAGTGCCGCCCGCCCGGCATGCGGCTGAACCTCATGCCGCTCTACGCCTGGTACGTGCTGGTGGTGGCGGGGATGATCCTGTTCGCCTTCCCGCCGCTCATCGCCGGCGACATCCTGTTCGAGATGGAGCGTCTGTTCGACTGGCCGTTCTTCGACCCCGAGCGCGGCGGCGACCCGGTGCTCTGGCAGCACCTGTTCTGGATCTTCGGCCACCCGGAGGTCTACATCATCTTCCTGCCCTCCATCGCCCTGTTCGCGATGATCATCCCGACCTTCTGCCGGCGGCCGCTGATCGGCTATTCGTGGATCGTGCTGGCCGCCGTCGGCACCGGCTTCATCTCGTTCGGCCTGTGGGTCCACCACATGTTCGCGACCGGCCTGCCGGCCATGTCGCTCGGCTTCTTCTCGGCCGCCTCCGAGGCGGTGGCGATCCCGACCGGCGTGCAGATCTTCGTGTTCCTGGCGACGTGCCTCGCCGGCCGCGTCCTGTTCTCCGTGCCGATGCTGTTCGTGTCGGGCTCGCTCGGCATCTTCGTGATCGGCGGCCTCACCGGCGTCATGGTGGCGCTGGCCCCGTTCGACTGGCAGGTGCACGACACCTACTTCGTGGTGGCGCACCTTCACTACGTCATCGTCGGCGGCGTCCTGTTCCCGATCGTTGCCGGCCTCTACTACTACTGGCCGATCGTTTCCTCGCGGAAGCTCTCCGACCGCTGGGGCAAGATCGCCTTCTGGCTGATGTTCGTCGGCTTCAACGTCGGCTTCTTCCCCATGCACTATTCCGGCATGGTCGGCATGGCGCGCCGCGTCTACACCTACCCGGAAGCGCTCGGGCTGGAGCTGCCGAACCTCGTCTCCACCGTCGGCGCCTTCGTGTTCGCGGCGGGGTTCGCGATCGTCGTCGTCGACGTGCTGCGGCCGCGCAAGAGCCCCTACGCGGCGCGCAACGTCTGGGGCGCCGGCACGCTGGAATGGGCCGGCGAGGTCCCCGACCAGCCCTGGGGCGTGCGCTCGATCCCGATCATCCGCTCGCGCTACCCGCTGTGGGACCAGCCGAACTTTCTGGACGACGTCGACAAGGGCCGCTTCTACCTGCCGGACGCGGCGGAGGAGAAGCGCGAAACGCTCGTCACCAGCGTCCTCGACGCCGAGCCGGTGCAGGTCCTGCGCGTGCCCGGCCCGAGCTTCGTGCCGATGGCGGCCGCGGTGTTCATCGGCGCCTGCTTCATCGCCGCGACCTTCCACTATTGGACGCTGACGGTCGCGACGCTGGTCGTCGGCGTCGGCGTCATCCTGTTCTGGCTCTGGCAGGCGACCGCGGTGATCCCGGAGAAGGACGAGAAATACGTCGGCCTCGGTTTGACGCTGCCGACCTACGTGTCCGGCCCGCACTCGGTGTCCTGGTGGGCGATGTTCATCACCATGCTCGGCGACGCCACCGCCTTCCTGAGCCTCGTGTTCGGCTACTT
>CAXUCL010000152.1:5373-5887 GCA_964249395.1 uncultured Rhizobiaceae bacterium | reverse complement strand
GGCCAGCAGCGACGTGCGCTCGGCCGCGCCGCTCGCGGCGAGGAACGCGCGGCGACTGAAGCAGCGCAGGAGCAGCGCGTCCGGCGGCTCCAGGAGTTCGTCCACCAGCGGATCGGCTTCCGAGCGGTTGCGGCGCAACTCCTCCGACAGGCCGCCGCTTGCGCGGCCGACCAGCCGGCACGAGGTCTCGGCGCAGGCGTCGTCCGCGTAGCGGATGCGCCGTCCGAACGCCTCGAAGCGCCGCCGCAGGGCGCGATCCTCGCCGGACGGCGGGGTCGGCAGCGGTCCGGCGAGCGCGTAGGCCATTCCCCGCACCGCGAAGTTCGCGCCGCTGATGTTGCTGTGGTTCGGCCAGGGGTTGTCGGCGTCGGGCGCAACCAGCGCGGCAACGTGGCGCGAGCCCTCCCGGTACTCGCGGATCGCCGCCTCGCTCGCCGGATCGGCGGGCGGCAGCAGCGCGGCCTCGGCCGCCGGAAACCCGCGCAGAGTCCACCCCGTGGCCGACGTATCCGCT
>CAXUCL010000152.1:415-5363 GCA_964249395.1 uncultured Rhizobiaceae bacterium | reverse complement strand
CGGCCGGGACGTCGATCGCGGCGATACGGGCGAGCCATTCGTTCATCGATAAGCAACGTCGCTGCGGACGGCGGAGGCGGATCGGCCGCGGTGCGCGACCCGGCCGCGATGGTCCCGGCGCCTTGCCGAACGGCGCGCCGGCGAGAAATTGCCCGTCGCGAAGCGGACGGCAAGGGCGGACAATGGCGGCGACGGGTGACACGCATCCCACCGGCGGGCGGACCTGGGACCCGGACTTCGCCAAGCACCGCCCGACGCTCTGGGCGCTGGGCGGCGGCGGCCTGATCCCGTTCGTCGCGTTCGCCGCGCTGCTGCTCTACGCCGGCGACCGCTTCATCGCCTTCGGCCTCCTCGTCACCGCCTTCGCCGGCTACAGCGCGGTGATCCTGTCGTTCCTTGGCGGCATCCGCTGGGGCGCGAGCCTGATGACGCCGGCAAGCGGCAGGGGAACGCTGATCGCCTCCGTCGTCCCGGCGCTCGCCGGCTGGGCGCTGCTTCTCGTGCCGGCGCCCTGGTGCTTCGCCGGTTTCGCCGTGGCGTTCCTGCTGCAGGGCGCGTGGGACCTGTTCGCCATCCGGCGCGGCGCGCTGCCGCATTACTTCGGCAAGCTGCGGATCGTGCTGACGCTGGTCGTGGTGCTGGCCCAGGCCGCAAGTTTTGTCGCCACGCTGGGCGCCGGCGCCTCAGCCGCGTGACAGCGCCGCGAAGCGCACCGGATAGATGCGTGTTTGGCCGATCACGAAGGCGCAGGCCGCTTCGAGCATGAACAGTCCGGCGAAGGGCGCGTCGAGGACGTTGAGGCCGCCGGTGGTGACGCCGAAGCTCGGCATCACCAGGCGCGCGCCGTCGGTCGCGAAGCAGGCGCCGCGCACCGAGCGGCCTTGTTTGGCGACCCGCGCGACCGGGTGCAGGTGGCCCGCCACCTCGCCGGCGCGGAAGCCGGCGGTCGGCTCATGCCGGAAGCGCAAGGGGCCGAGCGCGATCTCTGCCGCCGCGTCGCCGCCGAGGCCCGCCGGCGGTTCGGGATCGTGGTTGCCGAGCACCCAGACCCAGTCGCGCCCGACCATCAGGGTTCGCAGCATCGCGCGGTAGCCGTCCGGCATCAGCGCGGCTCCGTTGCGGTCGTGGAACGAGTCGCCGAGGCAGATCACGGTGCGCGGCGCGTAGCGCTCGATCGCGTGGACGAGCAGCGCCAGCGTCGCCGCCGTGTCGTAGGGCGGCAGCATCATGCCGCGCCGCGCGAAGGCCGCGCCCTTCTCCAGGTGCAGGTCGGAGGCGACGAGCGTTTCGCGTTCGGGCAGAAACAGCGCGCCCGACGGGTCGCAGAGCGCCGGCTCGCCGTTGATCTCGGCCGCAAACGGCTCGGCCTCCGCCTGGCGCGCGCGCCGCAGGATCGCGTTCATTCGGTTCGTGTCCGCCGGGTGGGTCACGGCCGATAGAATCAGGATTGCCGGCGAAGGCAAGGCGGGAATGCGGGAAGGGTCGTCGTGACGCAACTCCGGCCAGGCCGTCGCTGGCACCGACATCGTTCGGGGGCTATGGTGGGAAGATGACCCAGCGAGGAGCTTGTTCATGGCCGGTGCGAAGCCGCTCGAAATCGAACTCGACGAGGATCAGTACGAGGCCGTCATGTCGGCTGTCGCCAGCGGCGACTATGCTTCCACCAGCGATGTCGTCGGTGCGGCGCTCGACGAGTGGCTGCTCGACCGCCACATCGACGCGATAGGGGTCGAGCGGCTGCGAGAGCTCATCGACGAGGGATTGGCGAGCGGACCGCCGGAGCCTTTCGACGTCGAAGAAATTAAACGCAAGGCGCGCGAGGGGTTGTTGCGAAAACGATAACGGTCTCGCGATGCAACACCGTCCCATCAGACGGTTTAGCCACCGTAAAGTTGGCGGGTCTGACGCTTACTAGTAGCAGTGAGTCACAAGCCCGGTCGGTCTTCCGCCAAGCGTTCCAGTTGGTGAAGTCGTGCATGTTGTCATGCTGTTGGCCTGCGTTTGCTGTCCGCGCAGAGCTTCGCGGAAGTATATGCGGGCATTTTCGCGCTCTTGTGACTGCATCTGCGCCATCTGCACGCGGCAGGACACGTAAGCATCTGTACCAGGTTGCGCGCCATACTGCCGACATTGATCTGCTGCCCGCGTGTCGCGCGCTTCTTGCCCCTCGAACATAGTTCGAGCCGGCGAACCTTGGCATCCCGACAGCGCCGTCGCCGCAAATGCAAGCATGAGGCCTATACGCATCGACCTTCCCCAATTTCAGGAAAAGCTAGATGAAGGATAACGGTCCGTCAGAACCCTCTCCTAGTTAATCCACAGCTTTTCCCCGTCGTGTGACGGACGACGAGATGGAAAATGTGCCCGTGATTCACTGTGCTTAGAAATACTGGCGAAGGATTACCGCGAACGGTCGGACTGTTACCTGAGGTAGTTCGACCTGTAGCGGTTGTTCTCGCCCAGCGCGCGGATGATCAGCGCCTCCTCGGCGGCCTCGGCGAGCAGGTCGTCGCGCGCCTCGCCCTCGATCCGCTCGCGCCCCGCTTCCAGCATGATCGGCACCGCCAGCGGCGAGATCTCGGGCAGATCCTTGTGCAGGATGCGCCGGCGGATGCGGGCGAGAAGGTCCGACACGCGGCGGACGTCCAGAAGCCCAGTCGCCGCATCCGCCCAGGTGGCGCGCAGCAGGATGTGGTCCGGCTCGTGGGCGCGCAGCACGTCGTAGACGAGGTCGGACGAGACCGTCACCTGCCGGCCGGTCTTCTCGCGGCCGGGCTGGTTCTTCATCACGAGGCCGGCGATCACCGCGCACTGCCGGAAGGTGCGCTTCAGGAGCCAGGAGTCGGCCATCCAGGCTTCCAGGTCGTCGCCGAGCATGTCCTCGTCGAACAGGTCGTCGAGGACGAGCCGCCCGTCGGCGATCATGCCGCCTAAGTCGCCGCGCCCCCAGATCGACAGCGCGTAGTCGGTGGCGACGAAGCCCAAGGGTTTCGCCCGCGCCCGCTCCAGCCGGCGCGTCAGCAGCATGCCGAGCGTCTGGTGCGCCAGCCGCCCCTCGAACGGATAGGCCACCAGGAAGAAGCGGTTGCCGTTCGGAAACGTCTCGACCAACAGGTCGTCGGCGCGCGGGATCGCCGACTTTTCCGCTTGGATGTCGAGCCAGTCGCGGACCTGCGGCGGCAGCGCGTTCCACTGCGCCGGGTCGCCGAGCATCTCGCGGATGCGGCCGGCGAGGAACGTCGTCATCGGGAACTTCTGGCCGCCGTAATACGGGACCTTCGCTTCCTCGCCCTTCGTCTTGGTGACGAGGCACTCCATCTCGCGGATGCCCTCGAAGCGCACGACGTGTCCGGAGAATAGGAAGGTGTCGCCGGGGGTGAGCGTTTCGAGGAAGTTCTCCTCGATCTTGCCGAGCACCGCGCCGCCGCCGCGCAGGGCCTTGGCGGTCCGCGCCTTCACCATCCGCACCAGCAGCGTTTCGGACTCGATGATTGTGCCGGCGTTCATCCGGTAGCCTTGCGCCACCGACGGATGGGTGATCCGCCACGTCCCGTCCTCCGTCAGGCGGATCTTGGCGTAGCGCTCGTAGGCGCGCAGCGAGTAGCCGCCGGTCGCGACGAAATCGACGACCCGGTCGAAGGTGTCGCGGTCGAGGGCGCGGTAGGGATAGGCCGACGCCACCTCGGCATAAAGGTCGGCGGCGCGGAACGGCGCGGCGCAGGCCATGCCGAGGACGTGCTGCGCGAGCACGTCGAGGCAGCCTTCGCGCATCGGCGCCGAGTCCTGCGCGCCGAGGTAGTTCGCGTCGAGCGCCGCCTGGCATTCCATCACCTCGAAGCGGTTGGCGGGCACCAGGATCGCCTTCGACGGCTCGTCCATGCGGTGGTTGGAGCGGCCGATGCGCTGGGCGAGGCGCGAGGCGCCCTTCGGCGCCCCGACATGCACCACGAGGTCGACGTCGCCCCAGTCGATGCCGAGATCGAGCGTCGAGGTCGCGACGACGGCCCTCAGTTCGTTGGCGGCCATCGCCGCCTCGACGCGCCGCCGCTGGCCGACGTCGAGCGAGCCATGATGCAGCGCGATCGGCAGCGTGTCCTCGTTGATCCGCCAAAGCTCCTGGAACAGCAGCTCGGCCTGGGAGCGGGTGTTGACGAACAGCAGCGTCGTGCGGTGCGCGCGGATCGCCTCGAAGATTTCCGGCATCGCGTAGCGGCACATGTGGCCCTGCCAGGGCACGCGTGCCTGCGACTGGAGGATGGTGATCTCGGGCTTCGCGCCGCCGGCGACGGTGACGAGGTCGGCGAGGGCGGTCGCGCCCGGCCGCTGCGCCACCAGCCAGCCGCACAGCTCGTCGGGGTCCGACACGGTGGCCGACAGGCCGACCGTCTTCAGCCCCGGCCGCAGCCGGCGCAGCCGGGCGAGGCCGAGCGCCAGGAGGTGGCCGCGCTTGGAGGCGACGAGCGAATGAAGCTCGTCGAAGATCACGGTGTCGAGGTCGGAGAAGAAGGTCTCGGCGTCCGGATTGGAAATCAGGAGAGCCAGCTGTTCCGGCGTCGTCAGGAGGATGTCCGGCGGCTTCACCCGCTGGCGCTGCCGGCGCGACTGCGAGGTGTCGCCGGTGCGTCCCTCCATGGAAACGCGCAAGCCCATCTCCGCCACGGGTTGGCTGAGGTTGCGCTGGATGTCGGTGGCGAGCGCCTTCAGCGGCGAAACGTAGAGCGTGTGGACGCCGCGCGGCCGTGTTCCCGGTTGCGAGCGCGGGCGGCGGGCGAGGGCGACGAGCGTCGGCAGGAAGCCGGCCAGCGTCTTGCCGGCGCCGGTCGGTGCGATCAGCAGCACCGAGCGCCCGGCCTCGGCCTTCTCCAGAAGATCGAGCTGGTGCGGGCGCGGCGTCCAGCCTTTGCCTGAGAACCATTCGGCGAAGGGCGAGGGCAGGGGCGCCGCCGCG
>CAXUCL010000152.1:0-212 GCA_964249395.1 uncultured Rhizobiaceae bacterium | reverse complement strand
CGCTCGGCGATTCAAGGGCGGGCGCGAGGCTCATAGGTGCAAGGTAAGACGCCGGCCGCGACGCGGCGAGGGGAGGAGCGGTCGGCTCCTCCGTCATCTGGCCGAAGCCGCGAACGTCCACCCCTTCACCGGCTCGCCGCGATCTTCGCGCAGCGTGACGAAACGGCGCGTGGCGAGAGTGAAGCCGCTGTCCTCCAGCAGCTCCGCCACCG
>CAXUCL010000151.1:0-5897 GCA_964249395.1 uncultured Rhizobiaceae bacterium | reverse complement strand
GTACATGCGCGCGACCCGGCCGAGCTTCGCCGGCGCGGTCTCGCGCATGTACCGGAGGACCGGCATCACATGGGCCTCGTGCTGCCGTTCGAGGCGAGCGAGAACGCGATCCTCGGCTACCAGCGCGACCCGAAGTTCGGCCGCGGCGGTTTCCTCGACCAGGGAGCCGTCCGACGCGAGGCGCAGGAGCGGATGGAGGCTTTCGACGTGCGCCCACCAGCAGAAGCTCGTGCTGGCGCGCGAGATGGAGCGCGGGCCGTCCGTGCTGCTGATCGGCCAGCCGACCCGCGGCGTCGACGTCGGCGCGATCGAGTTCATCCACCGCCGCATCGTCGCGATGCGCGACGCGGGCCGCGCCATCCTCCTCGTGTCCGTCGAGCTCGACGAGGTCCGCGCCCTGTCGGACCGCATCCTGGTGATGTGCGCCGGCCGCATCGTCGGCGAGCGCCCGCCCGGCGCCGACGAAGGCGAGCTCGGCCTCCTGATGGCCGGCGTCGGGCGCGAGGCTGCGGCGTGATCCCGGCCCGCGTGTCGCTCGTGACGCTCGGCGTCGACGACGTCGACCGGGCGGTCGCCTTCTACGAGGCGCTCGGCTGGGAGAAGGCGGGGCAGAGCGTCGAGACCACGGCCTTCATGATCGGCAATGGGATCGTCCTGTCGCTCTGGCTCCGCGTCGAGATGACGACCGACGGCGGGGAGGGGGAACTGCCTCCCGGCTCCGGCTCGATGGCGCTCGCGGTGAACTTTGCCTCCGAGGCCGAGGTGACGGACGCCCATGGGCGGGCCGTCGCCGGCCGTGGGAAGCCGGTGAAGCCGCCGGGCCACGCGGTCTGGGGCGGCTTCTCCGGCAACGTCCGCGACCCCGACGGGCACCTGTGGGAGTTCGCCCACAACCCGTTCTGGCCCCTGACGGCGGACGGGCGCATCGACCTGAAAGTGGAACCGGCCGGTGCTCGGAAAGGCGTCGCTCCATCCTGATGAAGGTCCGCCCGACGCGGGCTTGCGCGTTGTGGCGCGCGGCTGGCCCGAAACCTTGCGCGTCAGATCGTGTCGGCCTCCGCAAGCAGGCGTTGCGCGGCTTTCGCGAGGAAGCTCGATCGGGACTCGCCGAGGGCTTTCGCCCGCCGGTCGATGCGCCGCACGAGATGTTCCTCCATCGAAACATCCAGGCGGACCGAGCGGGCCGGCACATCGACGTCCACCAACGCGACCGCGACGGCGTCGTCGAACGCCTCGCGATGGTCGGGATCGGCCTTCAACCGTTCGACCGTGCTCGGCGAGGGCAGAGGGAAGCCCGCATCGGTCATCGCCTCGATGTGACCGGCGAGTCCATCCCGAGCGCGCAGCATGGTTTCCTCGATCGTTTCTCCGAGCGAAGTCGCGCCCGGAACGTCGGGATAGGAGATCCCGTAGGCGCCTTCCCGTCCATGAACGAGCGCGACGAAAATCGTCATGTCCTTGGCCTCGATTCCCGAAGGTTTCTCTTCTCACCAGGACCAGCCGGCGGCGCGGTAGATCGACCGGAGCGTCCCGACGGGTATTTCCTTCTTGCCCGTATCCACGGACACGATCGCCCGAGCGCCGAGCTTGGAAAAGATGACGTGGTCGCCTTTGCCTTTCCGTTCGCTCCAGCCGAAGCCGACGCATGACCTGCAAAGGGGTCTCAACTGAACGCTTGGGACTCATCGGGCGGGACGCTAAGATCGGGTATCGGATATACAGCGAACCGCTGCGCGTCCAGTTCGGATGAAAGGGTCCGCCGGATGGAACTTCCTACCAGCGTGAGGCCGGCGCTTCGGTGTCGTCCCACCCGCATGCAGAAGCGGCGCCCGTGAGTCGTCCCTACGCGAAACTCCCGCCGGCGGTGGACTACGTCGTGCTGCCGCTGGTCAACCTCGCGGTCGCGTTCCTGGTCGCCGGCGTCGTGGTGCTGGTGGTCGGCGAAAGCCCGGTGGAGGCGGCGCGGCTGATGCTCCGCGGCGCCTTCGGCTACGGCGAGGGGCTGGGGTTCACGCTCTACTACGCGACGAACTTCGTGTTCACCGGCCTTGCCGTCGCGGTCGCCTTCCACGGCGGCCTGTTCAACATCGGCGGCGAGGGGCAGGCCTATCTCGGGGGCCTCGGCGTCGCGCTGGTCGCGCTGAACCTGCAGGCCGTGTTTCCGTGGTGGCTCAACCTGCCGCTGGCGATGCTGGCGAGCTTCAGCTGCGGCGCCTTGTGGGCGCTGATCCCGGCGGTGCTGCAGGCCAAGCGCGGCTCCCACGTCGTGATCACCACGATCATGTTCAACTTCATCGCCGCCAGCCTGATGGTCTACCTCTTGGTCGGCCCCTTGAAGGCGCCCGGCCAGATGGCGCCGGAAACCCGCACGTTCACCGAAGGCGCGCAACTGCCCAAGCTTGACGGCCTGTTCGAGGCGCTCGGGCTCGACCTCGGCGGCGCGCCGTTGAACGTCTCGTTCCTCGTCGCGCTTCTGGCGGCCGTCGCCGTCTGGGTGCTGATCTGGCGCACCCGGCTCGGCTACGAGATCCGCACCCTCGGGCATTCCCCCCGCGCCGCGCGCTACGCCGGCATGCGGGAAACGCGGCTCATCGTCGTCGCGATGATGATCTCCGGCGGCCTCGCCGGCCTCATGGCGCTGAACCCGGTGATGGGCGACCAGGCGCGGCTGCAGATCGAGTTCCCGGCCGGCGCCGGCTTCGTCGGCATCGCCGTCGCCTTGATGGGGCGCGCCCACCCGGCCGGCATCGTGCCGGCCGCCATCCTGTTCGGCGTGCTTTATCAAGGGGGCGCGGAGCTCGCCTTCGACATGCCGGCGATCTCGCGCGACATGATCGTCATCATCCAGGGGCTGGTGATCCTGTTCGCCGGGGCGCTGGAAAACATGCTGCGGCCCGGGGTCGGCACCGTGTTCGCCTGGATCCGCCTGCGGCCCGCGCCCGCCGTCCCGGCCGAAGGCGGCGCGTGATGGGCTTCGACGCGTTCCTCGATGTCACCGCCTCGGCGATCCGGCTCGCGACGCCGCTGCTCTTCGCCGCGCTCGCCGGCCTGTATTCCGAGCGCGCCGGCGTGTTCGACATCGGCCTGGAAGGCAAGATGCTGGTCGCCGCGTTCTTCGCCGCGGTCGGCGCGGCCTTCACCGGCTCGGCGCCGCTCGGGCTCCTGTGCGGCGTCGCCGCGGCGCTGGTCTTCGCCGCCGTCCACGGCCTCGCCTCCATCACCTACCGCGGCAACCAGATCGTGTCCGGCGTCGCGCTGAACTTCGTGGCCTCGGGCCTCACCGTGATCCTCGGGCAGAACTGGTACGGGGAAGGCGGCCGCACGCCGAACCTGTCCGGCGCCGCCCGATTCGGCGCCGTTTCGTTACCGGGGGCGGAGCTCCTGCGCGACGTGCCGGTGCTGGGGCCGATCTACGCCGAGATCCTGTCCGGGCAGAACGTCCTGGTCTACGCCGCCTTCCTCGCCGTGCCGGTGACGTGGTGGGCGCTGTTCCGCACCCGCTTCGGCTTGCGCCTGCGCGCCGTCGGCGAGAACCCGGCGGCGGTGGACACGGCGGGCATCTCGGTTTCCTTCGCGCGCTATCGGGCGGTGCTGATCTGCGGCCTGCTGACCGGCATCGCCGGCGCTTATCTCTCCACCGCGCAGGCCGCCGGCTTCAACCGCGAGATGACGGCTGGGCAGGGCTACATCGCGCTGGCGGCGCTGATCTTCGCCAACTGGCGGCCCGTGCCGGTGATGGGCGCCTGCCTCCTGTTCGGCTTCCTGAACGCCGTGTCGATCCGCATCCAGGGCGTGCCGCTCCCCTTCGTCGGTCAGGTGCCGGTGCAGGCGGTGCAGGCGCTGCCCTACGTTTTGACGGTGATCCTGCTCGCCGGCTTCGTCGGCAAGCCGAGCCCGCCAAAGGCCGGCGGCGTTCCTTACGTGAAGGAGCGCTAGCGGCATGGACGAGCTGTTCGAGGCGGCGCGCGGCGCGATGGCTCGCGCCCACGCGCCCTATTCGCGCTTCCCCGTCGGCGCGGCGATCCGCGACGAGGCGGGCCGCGTCCACGCCGGCGCGAACGTCGAGGTCGTTAGCTTCCCGGAGGGCTGGTGTGCCGAGACCACGGCGATCGGCCACATGGTGATGGCCGGGGGGAAGCGCATCGCCGAGATCGCGGTGGTGGCCGAGAAGATGGCGCTTTGCACGCCCTGCGGCGGCTGCCGGCAGCGCATCGCCGAGTTCGCGTCGAGCGACACGAAGGTCCACCTGTGCGACGAAGGGGGCGTGAAGCTGACGATGACGATAAGGGAACTCCTGCCGCGAGCGTTCGAGAGCGAGGGGTTCGATTGAGGACGCGGGCGGCGACGCCGCATTCCTTCTCCCGAGTCGGGAGAAGGTCGCGGCAGCGGGATGAGGGTGCGAAGGGGCGCAGACGTTATCGCCCGTCATCCCCTCACCCGACTGCTTCGCAGCCACCCTCTCCCGACTCGGGAGAGGGGGTGCGCCCGCACTTGAAACATCTGCGGTTCGTGGAAGGGTCGCGCCTATGACCATCGACATCGCCGCCCTGCGCGCGCGTCTCGAGAACCGTCGTCCGCACATCGCCATCGTGCTCGGGTCCGGGCTCGGCGGCCTCGCCGATGCCGCGGCGGATGCCGTTCGCGTCCCCTATGCCGACATCCCGGGTTGGCCGCGGAGCGGCGTGTCGGGCCATGGCGGGACGCTCGTCGCGGGGCGGATCGGCGGCGTCGAGGCGCTGGTCCTGTCCGGCCGCGTCCACGCCTACGAGACCGGAAACGCGAGCGCCATGCGCCCGGCTCTGGAGGCCGTGGCCGCGCTCGGCGTCGACCGCGTCCTTCTCACCAACGCGGCCGGCTCGCTGCGCGAGACCATGTCGCCGGGCTCGGCGATGCTGATCGAGGACCACCTCAACCTGTCCGGCATGAACCCGCTCCACGGCGAGCCGAGCGACCGGCGCTTCGTCGGGATGACGGAAACCTACGACGTGAAGCTTCGCGCCGCGCTCAGCCAAGCCGCCGAAGCCGAAGGGGAGGCGCTGCACCGCGGCGTCTATGCCTGGTTCTCCGGCCCGAGCTTCGAAACGCCGGCCGAGATCTGCATGGCGCGGCTCCTCGGCGCCGACGCGGTCGGCATGTCCACCGTGCCGGAAGCGATCCTCTGCCGGTTCCTCGGGCTGCGGGTCGCGGCGGCGTCCGTCATCACCAACTACGGGGCCGGAATGACCGGCGCCGAGCTCAGCCACGCGGAAACCAAGGCGGTGGCGCCGCGCGGCGGCCGCGTCCTCGCCCGCATCCTCCAGCGCGCGCTGCCGGCGCTGGCGGCCGCATGAGCTCTCTTCCGCAGGAGACGATCCGGCGCAAACGCGACGGCGCGGCGCTCGGTCTCGATGAGATCGCCGCGTTCGTGTCGGGCATCGCCGACGGGCGCGTTTCCGACGCGCAGATCGCCGCCTTCGGCATGGCCGTGTTCCTGCGCGGCATGACGCGCGAGGAAACGGTGGCGCTGACGCTCGCCATGCGCGATTCCGGCAACCGGCTCGACTGGCGCGACGGCGACCGGCCGGTCGTCGACAAGCATTCCACCGGCGGGGTCGGCGACAACGTCTCGCTGGTGCTGGCGCCGATCGTCGCAGCCTGCGGCGGCGCGGTGCCGATGGTGTCGGGCCGCGGCCTTGGCCATACCGGCGGCACGCTCGACAAGCTGGAGGCGATCCCGGGCTACCGCGTGGCGCCCGACCTCGACCTGTTCCGCCGCACCGTGCGCGAGGCCGGCTGCGCGATCGTCGGCCCGACGGCGCGGCTCGCGCCCGCCGACGGGCGCTTCTACGCGGTGCGCGACGTGACCGCGACGGTGGAGTCGGTGCCGCTGATCGTCGCCTCGATCCTGTCGAAGAAGC
>CAXUCL010000150.1:0-5927 GCA_964249395.1 uncultured Rhizobiaceae bacterium | reverse complement strand
GGAGGTCCAGCGCGCCGGCGCGTTTCGGCTTCTTCGGCTCGCCGCGGCCGGTGAGGACGTGGGCGATCTGCTCGAAGGTCGCCACCGCCGCGTGCTTGGCATCGCTTTCCGCGATCATCCGGCCATTGTTCGCCGCGCTGCCGAAGACCGCCGGGTCGAACTGGAGAAGCCCGAGCGGTTGCAGCTCCAGCGGCTCGGCGAAGTCGCCCGCCGGGATCTCGGGGCGCTTGGGCACCGACAACTGGTTCAGGATCAGGTGCGGCGGCTTGTCGTTCGGCCGGCTTTTTTTAAGCGTGTCGACGAGGTTCTTGGCGTTGCGCAGGTTGGCGAGGTCCGGCATCGCGACGATCGCCACCTCGTCGGCTTTCGCGAGCACGCTCTTCGTCCAGTCGTTCCAGGCGTGCGGCACGTCGAGCACCACCACCGGCGTCGTGCGCTGCGCCGTTTCGATCAAGGCCGAGAACGCCTCCGTGCCGAAGTCGTAGGTGCGGTCGAGCAGCGACGGGGCCGCCAGCAGCGACAGGTGCTCGGCGCACTTGGCCAAGAGGCGGTCGAGGAACACCTCGTCCATGCGGTCGGCCGAGAAGATGGCCTCCGCGATGCCCTGCGCCGGGTCCTGGTCGAAGTTGATGTTCGCCGTGCCGAACGGCAGGTCGAGGTCGGCGAGCACGACGTCGGTCGAGAACAGCTTCGAGATCGACCAGGCGACGTTGTGCGCCACCGTGGAAGCGCCGACGCCGCCCTTGGCGCCGACGAAGGCGAGGGTGCGGCCGAGCGGCGCCGCGTCCGGGTCGGCGAACAGCGCGGCGATCGCGCCCATGACGTCGGCCATGGAGACCGGCGCGACGAGGTAGTCCGAGATGCCGCGCCGCGTCAGCTCGCGGTAGAGGCCGATGTCGTTGTGGTGGCCGATCACCACGACCTTGGTGGTCGGGTCGCAGACGTCGGCCAGCCCTTCCAGCTCGCCGACGAGCTCGGCCGGGCCGACCTCCGACTCGATGATCACGAGGTTGGGCGTCGGCGCGCCGCTGTAGTGCTCCACCGCGGCGCGCACGCCGCCCATGTGGACGCGCACGTGGGCTTTCGCCATGCGCCGGTCGGCGGCGGCCCGCTCGATCGGCCGGCTGACGGCCTCCGTTTCGCAGAAGGCCTGGATGGAGATGCGCGGGATCGGCCGCAGCATCTCGATCGCCGCGACCTCGTCGCGCGGCTCGAGTTCCTCCGCGAGCCTGGCGGATGCGCTGTGCATGATGCCTCCGCTCACCAGTTGTACTCCGCTTCGCCGCGGCCGGGAGCCGACGCGGTCTGGTTGCCCAGGCGGTACTTCTCGAGCATGTCCGTGCGCCGTGCGGCGTCGATCGGGTCGCGGCCGCGGGGGCCGAGCAGGTCGCGCGGGTCGGCGATCTGCGCGGCCAGGTTCTGCTGCGAGGCGCAGCCGAAGTTGTGGTAGTTCCGGTTCTGCTCGGTGTCGGCAAGCTGGTCCGGCCAGCGGCCGCAAGCGCCGGTCTTGGCGGCGAGCGTCGTGAACGACAGGCGGATCGGCAGGGCGCCGCCCGCCCCGCCGGCGCCGTAGGGCTGGACGAGGATGCGGTCGCCGGGCACGCCGGCGTGTTCCAACGCCGCCACCACGTCGCGCGACACGTGGCTGGCCGCGGCCGCGTTGTTGGAGCCTTCCGGCACGAGGACGCGGATGGCGGAAGCGCGCGCGACGCGGAACTGGCGGCCGAAGTCGGCGATCTGGCCCTTGGCGGACTTCGGCAGGTCGACGTCGGCGCCCGTCACCGGCACTTCGAGCAGCGCCTCGGCCTCGTCCACCACGATCGGGTGGCGGGTGCGGTAGTCGTCCGGCACCGAGCCGACCTCGATGTTGTGCCGGTTGGCGCAGCCGGCCAGCAGCGCCAGGCCGAGAGCCAAGGTGGCGCGGCCGATCGTGCCGGAAACGCGCATGGGATTGAGGCGCTCGCTCATTTGTAGATGTATCCGACGATGCCGTGGTAGCGGCCGGGGGGAAGGTCGGTGTCCATCGCGCCGTAGACGCGGTTGATGCGGCCGAGGAAGTTGCCGGCGCCGTCGGCGGTGAAGTTCAGCCCGTCGTCCGGCCGCGCCAGCGCCTGCCGGCTGGTCGGCTTCACGAGGTAGGGCGTGACGATCACCACCAGCTCGGTTTCCTGGCGCTGGAAGTCGCGGGAGCGGAACAGCGTGCCGAGCACCGGCACCTTCGACAGGCCGGGAAAGCCGGAGATCACCTGGCGCATGTCGTCGCGCACCAGGCCGGCGATCACCATGCTGCCGCCGGAGGGCAGCTCGACCGTCGTGTCGGCGAGACGCTTGCGCAGACCTGTGTAGCTCGCCGCCGGCGCCTGGCCGCGGGGAATCGCCAGCCCGTTCTCGAAGGTCGGCTCGGACACAGCGGTTCGGATCTTCAGGCTGATGCGCCCGGCCGACAGGACCACGGGCGTGAAGTCGAGCCCGATGCCGTATTCGACCTGACGCACCTGATAGACGACGCCGTCCTCGCCGTCCTCCTTGCCGTCGGAAATGACGAACTCGCCGCCGACCTTGAAGCTTGCGGCCTCGCCGGAGATCGCCGTCAGGCTCGGTTCGGCCAGCGTCCGCATGACGCCCGCTTGTTCCAAAGCGTTGAGCTGCGCGTCGATGTTGCGCACGGGGCCGCTTTGGTCGACGGCGGCGAGCGCCGAGCTCGACAGGGCGCGGCCGAGGCCGAACGGATTGTCCGACACCGCGCCGACGGCGATGCCGTCGATCGTGCCCTGCCCGATGCCGTTGATGCCGAGTTGCTTCACCACCGAGCGCTGCAGCTCGGCGACCGTCACCTTCAGCATCACCTGGTCCTCGCCGGCGATGGTGAGGAGGTTGATGATCTGGCTCTGCTGCCGGTCGGGCTCGAGGAGCGCCGTGTCACCGAAGGCAGACCCGCTCTGGCTCGACGGGGTCGACGTCGCGGACTGGACGTACTTGCCGGTGGTCGCCTCGCCGCCGTTCAGGTAGATGTTGGCGAGTCGCACCGCCTGCGCGGCGTCCTGCGGCGTCTCGACGTCGCCGGTGAGCACGACGTTGTCGTTCAGGATCTCGACCTTCACCTCCGAGTTCGGGATGTATTTCGCGATCGCCGCCGCCAGTCCGGCCGTGTCGCGCTCGACCCGGAAGTCGAGCACCGCGATCTCGCGGCCGTCGCGGCCGAACACGAAGACGTTGGTCTGCCCGACCGACTTGCCGAACACGTAGAGGCGGCGCGCCGTGCGCGTCACCGCGTCGGCGATGGCGGGGTTGGCGACCAGGATGTCGTGGGCGTCAGCCGGCAGGTCGATGACCTTGGACTTGTCGAGCCCGAGCGTGACGGCCTGGTGCGGCCGCGTCACGCGGATGGTCTGCGATTCCTGCGCCGCGGCCGGCAAGCAGGGCGCGACGCCGGTCATGAGCGCCAGGACGGACAGGAGCGCCCGGCGCGACGCCGGCGGGACGCGACGATCGGTGGTCAAGTTGCGCGCCATCTCCCGCCTCAGTTCCTGGTGGTCACGTCGGCCGGGCGGCCGTAGCGCACGATGCGGATCTTGCCGTTCTTCGGCTGGCCGGCGAGCAGGAACTCGGCGTAGCCGGAGCCGCCGGGCACCGAGTCCTCCAGCGAGCGGAGCGACAGGACGAGCTTGGAGGCGATCTGCTGCGCCGCGGTCAGCGCCTCGGCCTGCTCCGAGGTGACCTCGAGCGTCGCGGTGGAGCCGACCACGACCTTGGCGCCGTTCTGCTCCTCGATGGTCTGGTCGATGGCGAGGACGCGCAGGTTCGCGAGCACCGTTTCGGTCTCGAACTCGCCGGTCGGCTCGCCGTCCTTCATCAGCTTGTGGGTCATGATGACGTCGACGTGGTCGTTCGGCAGGATGAAGCCGCCGGCCGCCGTTTCCGCCGCGATCTGCACCGCCACCGCCCGCTTGCCCTGCGGCAGGACCACCGACATGAAGCCGCGGTCGGAGCGCACGAGCTTGGATTCGCGCAGCGGCTCGCCGGTGGCGAAGGACTGGCGGGCGATCGCCCCCTTGAACGCCTCGATCGCGTCCGGCTTCATCGCCTTGGTGATCAGCGACGGCCCAAGCGCGTCCTCCGGCCAGGCCTGCCAGCCGAGCGCGTCGTCCACCGTGGAGCCCATCGGCACGTCGCGGATCGTGACGAGCACCTCGACGAGTTTGACCGCCGGCTCGTTGGTGGCCGCGATGATCACGGGCTCCGCCGGCGGCGGCGTCGACAGGTTCAGCGCCACGTAGCCGGCGCCGGCGGCCGACACCAGCGCGACACCGAGCACCGCAAGGCGCGAAACGTTCATCCCCGACCCCTCGGAAGAGCCGCGCGGATGCGGCCGGTCGAGCGTGTTATCGCCGGCAAACCCTCAACGCATGGTTAACGAAGGGTGACGGCGGCGCCGGGGCGATAAGATTTCGGCAAGGGAGGTCGATGTTTCGCGCGGCGCGGGCCGGCAGGCCGCCGCACCGTCATGCCGCCGCGCTGCCGAACCGACCCATGCCCGCACGTCGTCATCCCGGACTTGATCCGGGACCCATGCCGAACCGTGTCCGGCGGGGACAGATGACGACCCATGCGTTTCCGTCCCCGCCCGGGCCGCCGTCGCTGGGCGAGGCATGGATCCCGGGTCGAGCCCGGGATGACGAAGGGGAAACGGGAGGAAAAAGGGACAGGTCGATGCGACATCGCGAAGGTCTCAGACCGTCAGGCGCCAAGCGAAGAGGCGCGACTCGCCCGGCTCAAGGCGCAGGATGCCGGGTTTGTCGGCGAAATCGCCGTCCCAGCCGACCGGGCTCGCCATCGAGAACCAGGGCTCGATGCACAGAAACGGCGCGCCGGTCGGCTTCGACCAGAGCCCGAGGTCCTTGTAGCCCTCCCAGGCGAAGTCGAGCGCGCGCGCCTCCCGGCCATCCTCGTCGAGCGCGGCGTAGCGCACGGAGCGGCTGGCGACGCCCGGCAGCACCAGGGCATCCTTCGCGAACAGGTTCTCGCTCAGGGGCAGCACCGCGCCGTCGAACGGCGTTCCCAGCTTCGGAGCGCCGAGCAGCCCTCCTTCCACCGACAGGATGGGGCCGGTCTCTGCCCTCTCGAACAGGAGAACGTGCCGGTCCTTGGGAACGCCGTCGACCAGCGGCCAGCGGAAGCCGGGATGCGCGCCGATCCCGCAGGGCAGCGGCTCGGAGTTCGCAGGATTGGTGATGCGGGAGGTCGCGGCGAGCGTCGAGCCGGAGACCTCGTAGAGCTGCTCCAGCGCGAAAGGCCACGGGAACAAGCTGCGCGTTCCGTCGTCTTCGATCAGCCGCAGCCGAGCGCGCGTGGCAGAGCGCTCGACCCATTCGAACCGCCTGTCCCGCGCCAAGCCATGCTGCGCGAGCGTGTACTTGCGGCCCCGGTGGTGGAGCGTGTCGTCGGCGAGCCGGCCGACGATCGGAAACAACACCGGCGCGTGGCGCGGCCATTCGGAGCCCGCTTGCCACAAAAGCTCGGCGCCGGCCGCGTCGCGGATGCCGACGAGTTCCGCGCCATCCGCCTTCACCGTGACGGCGATGCCGTCCGCCTCGATCCGATGCGTTTCGCTCATGCCCGATCCTTCGACGGCTTCGCTTGTTTGCGCCGATGAGATAGGACGCGAACGGCCGTTGTCGGCCGAAGCGACAAGGGCGGGAGAATCGATGTCGTCGCTGCGTTTCGGCACGAGCGGGTTGCGCGGCCTCGTTTCGGACCTGGAGAGCGGGCCGGCCTTCGCCCACGCCCTCGCCTTTCTGCGTTATCTCGGTCCGCCACCCGGGTCGCCCGTGCTGGTCGGCCGCGACCTGCGCTTGTCGAGCCCAGGCCTCGCCGCCGACTGCCGCGCGGCGGCGCGCGAAGACTCGACGCCGCGCGAACCGACGGCG
>CAXUCL010000149.1:0-5928 GCA_964249395.1 uncultured Rhizobiaceae bacterium | reverse complement strand
GAGCGAGGCTTCGCGCACGGCTTCGTGTCGACCCTTCTCGGCGCGGCGACGCGACTCGTGCCGCTCGGCCAGAGCCAGGCCGTGCGCATCCTCCACGCCCTCGAACCCGTGGCGCTGCGCGCCGCCGGGCGCGCCGCCCGCTCGACCCTCGACGACCTCGGCTCGGCCGCGATCGGCTCCGAGATCGCCGCCATGCGCCACGAAACCCTGTCGCCCCGGCTGTTCCGCTCGTGACCTCCCGGCACGGCCCCTTGCGCGTCGGCATCGGCGGGCCGGTCGGTGCGGGCAAGACGACGCTGTGCGAGAAGCTCTGCCGCGCGGCGCGCGACCGCTGGTCGATCGCCGTGGTCACCAACGACATCTACACCTGCGAGGACGCCGAGGCGCTCGTGCGCGCGCAGGCGTTGCCCGCCAACCGCATCCTCGGCGTCGAGACCGGCGGCTGCCCGCACACGGCGATCCGCGAGGACGCCTCCTTGAACCTCGCGGCGATCGCGACGCTGCGCGCCCGTCACCCAGGCCTCGACCTCGTCCTGGTCGAGTCGGGCGGCGACAACCTCGCCGCCACCTTCTCGCCCGACCTCGTGGACCTGTCGATCTACGTGATCTCGGTCTGCGCGGGCGACGACATCCCGCGCAAAGGCGGCCCGGCGATCACCCGCTCCGACCTGCTCGTGGTCAACAAGACCGACCTCGCCCCGTATGTCGGCGCGGACCTCGCCCGCATGGAACGGGACGCGGCGGCGGGGCGGGGCGCGCGGCCGACCGTGTTCGCCGACCTGTCGCGCGGGCTGGGCCTACCCGACATCCTCGGCTTCCTGTCGGCCCGGGGCGGGCTGCCGGATCCGGCCCTGGCGCCCGGCGCCTGAACCCGTGCCGCGTAACGCGACCGGCCCGCGGGGTGAGCCGGCGGGCCGTTCGGTTCAAAGGATGTGGGCCGCCTCAGGCGGCGTGCTGGCGGCGGGTCTCGCGCAGGCGCAGCTTCATGGCGTGCAGCGCGTCCTTGAAGGACTGCAGCACCTCGCGGCCGCTGCGGAACGACGCCTGCCGGTCGCCGCGCGCTTCCATCGCGAGGAGGCGGGCCTTCTGGCGCTCGACGTTGGCTTCGGCCTCGCGCACGCGGCGCTCGGCGCGCTCGATTCGGGTTTCTCGCAGGTGCATGGAAATGATCCGTGGCCAAAGGGTGTTCGCTGTTTGATCAACCGATGGCGGCCCGTCCGGTTCCGTCCCCTCGACGGGGAAGGTGGGGCCGTCAGCGCGGCAGGTGGGGGCGGATCAGCGCGAGGTCGGCGGGCGACAAGCGGTCGGCGGCGGTGTTGCGCTGGTGCCAGTAGGGATACATCAGCGGCGGCCGGCTCACCGCCTCCAGTTGGTCGATCTCGCCGGGCGACAGCGCGAGCTCGGCGGCCTTCAGGTTGTCGGCGAGCTGCGCGTCGTTGCGCGCGCCGATGATCGCCGAGGCGACGCCCGGCCGGGCGAGCAGCCAGGCGATCGCGACCTGCGCGGCGCTGGCGCCGCGCGCCTCGCCGATCTCCACCAGCGCATCGACGACGTCGTGCAGCTTGTCGAGGTCGTGCACCGGCGGCTCGGTCCATTCGGCGGCGCGCCGCGTGCCCTCCGGCTCCGGCTGGTTCCGGCGGTACTTGCCGGACAGGAGGCCGCCGGCGAGCGGCGACCAGACGAGGACGCCGACGCCTTGGTCGACGGCGATCGGGATGAGCTCGTTCTCGGCGTCGCGCGCCTGCAGCGTGTAGTGGATCTGCTGCGCCACGGGGCGAACGAGGCCGTCCCGCTCCGCCACCCCCAGCGCCTTCATCAGGTGCCAGCCCGAATAGTTCGACACGCCGACGTAGCGGACCTTGCCCGTCGCCACGAGGTCGTCGAGCGCCCGGAAGGTTTCCTCCAGCGGCGTCAGCCCGTCCCATTCGTGGCACTGGTAGAGGTCGATGGTGTCGGTGCGCAGGCGCTTCAGGCTCGCCTCGCAGGCGCGCAGGATGTGGTGGCGCGACAGGCCGCGGTCGTTGACGTCCTCGCCCATCGGGAACCGTGCCTTCGTGGCGACGAGGAGGCTATTCCGGCGCCCGGCGATCGCCTCGCCGACGATCTCCTCGGACGCGCCCGCCGAATACACGTCGGCCGTGTCGATGAAGTTGACGCCCGCTTCCACGCACATGTCGATCTGCCGGCGGGCGCCCGCGACGTCGGTGTTGCCGACCGCGCCGAAGCGTCCGCCCCCGCCGAACGTCATGGTGCCGAGGGTGAGAACGGAGACTTTCAGGCCGGAACGGCCGAGCGGACGGTATTCCATCGTTGCTTTTCCAGGCGGGAAGGACAGATCGAGATAGGCCGCCGCGTCGCGCCGGCCATACGAGGCGCGCGGCCGGAAGCGGTCGCACCGTCCGTTCGCCGGCCGTCGAAGGAGCCCGGATGCCCGACCCGACCGCCTCGACCGCCGTTCCCAAGCCGGCGCCGCGCCAGGGCGGCCTGCCGTTCCTGGTGGCCGGGCTGCTGCTCGTGGCCGCGCTCGCCGCCTATGCCTGGGCCAGCGTCGCCGCCTCGCGCAGCGCCGCCGCGAGCGACGCGGAGACCGCGCTCCTGAACTCCAGCGAGCAGCTCCTCGGGGCGCTCACGACGATCGAGACGAGCCAGCGGGGCTTCGTGCTCACCGGCCTCGACTCGTTCCTCGAACCCTACCGCGCCACCCTGCCGGAAGTGGAGCCGGCGCTGGCGCGGCTGCGCGACGACTGGCGCCGCACCGACGCCGACACCGGCGCGCTGGAGCGCATCAGCCAACGAACGCGCGACGAGCTCGCCTACATCGACCGGGGGGTCCGGACCCGACGCGAGCAGGGGTTCGAGCCGGCCGCCGCGATCGTGCGCTCCGGCGAAGGCAAGGCGACGATGGACGCCTTCCGCCTCGCCCTCGCGGCGGTGCAGCAGCGGGCGCGCGAGCGCGTCGCGGTGGCCGAGGCCGCCGACGGGAGGAGCGGGCGCATCGCGACGATCGCCTTCCTCCTGGCGCTCGCGGTCGGCGTCGCGCTCGCGGCCCTCGCCTATTTCCGCAACCGCGACGCCCGGCGCACGGCGCAGCTCCTGTCGCGGGTCCTCGACCACGCGCCGCTCGGCCTTGCTTTCGTCGACGCGGGCGGGCGTCTCGTGCGCGCCAACCGCTTGTTCGCCGGCACGGTCGGCCACGCGGCGGACGCGGGCGTCGACCAGCCGTTCTTCGAGGCCTATCCGGAGCTCGGCCCCAAGCTGGAGCGGCCGCTCGCCGACGTCATCGCCGGCCGCACCGGAACGGTGGAAGCCGAGGCGCTGCTGCCGCGCGACAACGGGCGCGAGCGCGTCCTCCTGTTCAGCCTGTTCCCCTTGTCGCTGACGAAGAGCGGCGAGAAGTCGATCGACCGCGGCGCCGGCCTGATCGTTTCCGACGAAACGGACGCGCGCGAGGCCGAGCGGCGCATCCGCGAAAGCGAGGCGCGGTTCCGGATGATCGCCGACTCGATCCCGCAGATGGCCTGGATCTCCGAGCCGGACGGCCGGCTCGTCTGGTACAACCGGCGCTGGTACGAGTTCACCGGCACCACGTTCGAGGCGATGCAGGGCTACGGCTGGAGCCAGGTCCACCACCCGGACCACGTCGAGGCGGCCACCGCCAACTTCAAGGCGGCGCTGGCGAAGGGCGAGGTCTGGGAGGACACGTTCCCGTTGCGCGGTGCCGACGGCGCGTATCGCTGGTTCCTGAGCCAGGCGCTGCCGATCCGCGACGACACGGGACGCGTGTTCCGCTGGTTCGGCACCAACACCGACGTCACCAAGCAGCGCGCCTTCGAGGAGGAGCTGGCCGCCGCCCGCGACGCTGCCGAGGAGGCGAACGTCGCCAAGAGCCAGTTCCTCGCCAACATGAGCCACGAGCTCCGGACGCCCTTGTCGGCGGTGATCGGCTACACGGAGATGCTGGAGGAGGAGGTGGAGGACCTGGGCGAGGCGAGCCTCCTCAGCGACCTCAAGAAGATCAAGAACAACGCCCGGCACCTCCTCAGCCTGATCAACGACGTGCTCGACCTGTCGAAGATCGAGGCGGACCGGATGGAGGTGTTCGCCGAATCCTTCCCCGTGTCGGAAACCCTTGCCGAGGTGGCCGCGACGGTCGGCTCCTTGATCGAGAAGAAGAACAACCGCCTGGTGATCGAGGAGCGGAACGCGCTCGGCGCCATGCGCTCCGACCAGGTCAAGCTCCGGCAGTGCCTGATGAACCTCCTCAGCAACGCCGCGAAGTTCACCGAGAACGGCACGATCACGCTCCAGGCCGAGCGCATGACGCGCGACGGGGCGGACTGGCTGTCGCTCGCCGTCGTTGACGACGGCATCGGCATGTCGCTGGAGCAAACCCAGAAGCTGTTCGAGCGCTTCAGCCAGGCCGACGCCTCGACGACGCGCAAGTTCGGCGGCACTGGCCTCGGCCTCGCGATCACGCGCTCGTTCTGCCGGCTGCTCGGCGGCGACATCACGGTGGCGAGCGAGGAAGGCCGAGGCTCCTGCTTCACCATGCTGGTGCCGGCCGAGCTGCCGCGGCCCGAGAGCGAAGACGAGCCGGACGAGGCGCCGGCGCGCACCTTGAGCGGGCAGGGCGACGCCGGTCTCGTTCTGGTGATCGACGACGACCAGTCGGCCCGCGATCTGATGACGCGCTTCTTGATCAAGGAGGGCTTCACCGTGCAAACCGCCGGCGACGGCGCGACCGGCCTGCAGCTCGCCCGCGACCTGATGCCCAACATCATCCTGCTCGACGTGACCATGCCGCGCATGGACGGCTGGTCGGTGTTGTCCAGCCTGAAGGGCGACCCGGCGCTCGCCGACATCCCCGTCGTGATGGTGACGGTGATCGACGAGCACAGCCTCGGCTACTCGCTCGGCGCGTCCGAATACCTGCTGAAGCCCGTGGAATGGGAGCGGTTGAAGACCGTGGTGGAGCGCCTGGCGGTGTCGGCCGAGGCGGTGGTGCTGGCGGTGGACGACGACGAGGACGCGCTGGCGCGCACCGCCAAGATGCTGACGCGGGCCGGCTTCAACGTCGAGACCGCCCCGAACGGCGCGGCGGGCCTGGAGAAGGCGCGGGCGCGCCGGCCGGACCTCGTGCTGCTCGACCTGCAGATGCCGGTGCTGGACGGCTTCGGCTTCCTGGGCGAGTTCCGCAGCCAGCCGGAATGGAACGACGTGCCGGTGGTGGTCCTGACCTCCAAGGATCTGACCGCCGACGACTGGCGGCGCTTGAGCGGGCGCGCCGACAAGGTGCTGACCAAGGGCATGGTGGAAACACGGGACCTCATCGCGCAGCTGCGCGTTACGCTCGCCAAGAACGAGGGCGCCCCCCGCGGGCCCGCCGCCGCGGCGCCCGTTCAACCGGAGCCCGTCGCATGAGGCGCATCCTGCTGGTCGAGGACCACGAGATCCTCGGGGATTTCGTGTCGCGGCGCTTGAAGCGCCGCGGCTTCGACGTGGTGCTCGCCTTCGACGGGCAGGACGGGGTCGAGAAGGCGAAGATCGCCAACCCGGACATCGTCCTGCTCGACATGAACCTGCCGATCCTCGACGGCTGGACGGCGGCGCGCACCATCCGGGCCGACTCGTCGATCCCCCGCATGCCGATCATCGCCTTGACGGCGCACGCCATGTCCGGCGACCGCGAGAAGACCATCGCGGCGGGCTGCGACGACTATCACCCCAAGCCGCTCGACTTCACCAAGCTGCTCGCGCAGATCGACGCCCTGGTGCCCGAGCCGGCGGCAACGACGACGCCGTAGAAGGCGGATCGCGCCTTCCCGACTGGCGGCGGCGAAGCCGCGTCAGGCTTCGGCCGGGCGCACCGCCGGCGGAACGACGGTTGGCGACCCGGCCCGGCGCCCATCCGCCAGCGCACCCTGCGGC
>CAXUCL010000148.1:5336-5940 GCA_964249395.1 uncultured Rhizobiaceae bacterium | reverse complement strand
GCGGATCGCCGCATGCCTGGTCGAGGCGGCCGTGACCGGCGCGCCCGGGCACCGCCTCGTCGGGCCGGCTGACCTGACCTGACGGCGTTCGGCGAACAAGCCTGGCCCGGCGACGGCGGTCTCGGCCTATGCCCAGCGACGAACGGCAGGCCGGGGGCTTCGGCGGAGCCTGCGCGGATGACCGAGAGGGGCGCGGGGCCGCCGTGCGGCGCCGCTGCCGCGCATCCGTTTCAGGAGACGCGGCATGTCGGTGTTGAACCTCGGCTTGTCTCCAGCAGCGAGCGCTGGAGCACGTCGACGACCCTTCCGTTCGTTTGCGCGACGTTGAAGCGCATCATGTCGGTGGCGGCGCGCGCGACGCTGAAGACGTCGCCGGGGGCGAGGACAACGTTCCGGGCGAGCGCGGTTCTCGCCACTTCGGCCGCGTCCCGTCCGTCCGGCAGCCGGCACCAGAGGGTGAAGCCGCCGCGCGGCTCCGTCCACGGTTCGACGCCGAGCGGCGCCAGCATCGCCGCGACCTCGCGGCGGCGCTTGGTGAGGCGGGCGCGCAGGGCCGCCAGGTGCCGGTGAAAGCCGCTGTCGGGGCAAGCGCCCAGCCCCCTAC
>CAXUCL010000148.1:0-5326 GCA_964249395.1 uncultured Rhizobiaceae bacterium | reverse complement strand
AGGTCGATCAGGCCCTCGATCCAGTCGGTCCTGGCGGCGATGTAGCCGCAGCGGACCGAAGCCGACAGCGTTTTGGAAAAGCTGCCGATCCTGACCACCCGGTCGAGGCCGTCGAGCACGGCGAGACGCGGCGACGGTTCCGGCTCGAAGTCGACGAAGGCATCGTCCTCGACGACGGTCACGTCGTGCGCCGCGCTGAGGGCGAGGACGCGGTGCGCGGTTTGCGGCGAGAGCGTCGCGCCGGTCGGGTTGTGCAGCGCCGAGTTGGTGACGTAGAGGCGCGGCCGGTGCGCTTCCAGCGCCTGAGCGAACGTCGCCACGTCCGGCCCGCCCGGCGTCATCGGCACCCCGACGACCTCGACGCGATGGGCGCGCAAGAGCGCCCGGAAGTTGAAGTAGCAGGGATCGTCCAGGAGCACCGTGTCGCCGGGCTGCAGCAGGAAGCGGCAAACGAGGTCGAGGCCTTGCGTGCCCGACGCGGTCAAGAGGATCCGGTCCGGCCCGGCGTCCAGCCCTTCGGCCGCGAACTGCCGGGCGATCAGCCCGCGCAGCGCCAGGGAGCCCCGCGTCGTGCCGTAGTCGGCGAGAACCGCGTCGTCGGCCTTCGCGAGCCCCCGCACCGCCCGGCGGATCGCCGCGTTCGGCATCCAGTCGGCGGGCAGCCAGCCGCAGCCGGGCCTGGCAAGGTCCGGGCCGCCGTCGAGCGACTGGCGCGACACCCAGAACGGGTCGACCGCGCGGTCGAGCGGCGGTCCGATCTCGGCGAGCGCCAGCGGCAGCGTGCCGGCCACGAAGAAGCCGGAGCCGGGACGCGAGCGTATCAACCCGTCCGCCGCGAGCCGGTCGTAGGCTTCCACCACAGTGGACGGCGAAACGCGCATCGTCGTCGCGAAGGCGCGGATCGACGGCAGCTTCTCGCCGGCGCTCAAGGAGCGGGCGGCGATCCGCCGGCGGATCGCCGCCATCACCGCGCCGGTGCGGGTGGCGGGACCGGTCTCGTTCGGTGCGTCGGGTCCCAAGCGTATCGTTCCCCCAAGCCATACAGTTCGCTCCTACCGTACGGCACCGTCGCTGTCGCGGCCAGCCCGGCCCGCGCTATCGCTCCGGACAGATCGGCGGGGAGGCGAGGCGATGGACCGCACGACGGCGGGATGGGGCAGCGGCCTCGTCGGCGTTTTCATCTTCAGCGGCTCGCTGCCGGCGACGCGCGTCGCGGTCGAGGGTTTCACGCCCTTGTTCCTCACCTCGGCGCGGGCGGTGATCGCGGCGCTTCTCGGCGCGGGCCTGCTCGTCCTGCTGCGGCAGAAGCGGCCGAAGAGGCCCGATCTCGGACCCCTTGCCGTGGTCGCGCTCGGCGTCGTGGCGGGCTTCCCGTTGTTGACGGCCCTCGCCCTCCAACACGTGACAGCGGCGCGGTCGATCGTCTTCGTCGGCCTCCTGCCGCTTTGCACGGCGGTCTTCGGGGTCCTGCGCGGGGCCGAGCGCCCGAGACCCGCGTTCTGGCTGTTCTCGAGTTTCGGGAGCCTCGTCGTCGCCGGCTTCGCGCTGGCCGGAAGCGGGCCCGGCTCGACAACCGGCGACCTTCTGATGGTGGCGGCGATCCTGCTGTGCGGCCTCGGCTACGCGGAAGGCGCGAGCCTGTCGCGCCGGCTCGGCGGCTGGCAGGTGATCTCTTGGGCGCTGGTGCTGGCGCTGCCGCTCATGGCGGCGCTGGCGCTGGCGACGCTGCCGGACGAGTGGAGCGGCATCGGGGCGCCCGCCTGGGCCGGGCTCGCCTACGTTTCCGTGTTCTCCATGCTGGTCGGCTTCGTGTTCTGGTACCGCGGCCTCGCTCTCGGCGGCATCGCCGGCGTCGGCCAGCTCCAGCTCCTCCAGCCTTTCCTCGGCCTCCTCCTCGCCGCGCTCCTCCTCGGCGAGCCGGTCGCCTGGAGCATGATCGCCACCGCGGGGCTCGTGGTCGCCTGCGTCGCCGGCGCCAAACGGTTCGCGTGAAGGATCGCCGGATCGTCACGGTGGCGATCGTGATCGCCGGGGGTGACGCCGTTCCTTTGCCCTCGGTGCGACCTGGCGCGCCACGACGCGGACGCCGCGCGCCGCAAGACCTGCGGCCTACTTCTCGACATCCCCGACGAGGGCGGCGATCGACGCGACGCGCGGCGTTCGGAACCGACCGTCGCGGCGAGCGGTTCGTTCGGGCTGGGACCTGGTCGAAGAGGCGACGATGAACGACAAGCCGTCGCATCCGACGCGGTTGAGCCGGCAGATCCGGCAGCTGGTGTCCGGTCTCGACGACGGCATCGTGCTCGTGGAGCTCGACCAGACCATCTCCTGGGCCAACGAGCGGGCCCTGGCGCTGCACGGAGTGGCACACGTCGCCGACCTCGGCGCCGACATCGACGAGTACCGCAAGCGCTTTCACGTCACCTACCGCAACAAGCGGCCGGTGAAGGTCGAGGATTTTCCGGTCGAACGCGCGGCCAAGGGCGAAGCGCCCCGCGAGGTCACGGTGATGGTCTCGCCGATCGGCGAGCCCGACGACTCCTGGACCCACGACCTGCGCTGCTTCATGATCGCCGACGCGGACGACCGGCCGAGCTTCATGGTGCTCGTCATCGACGACGAAACGGACCGCTACGCCGCCGAGGACCGTTTCGAGAGCGCGTTCCGGGCGAACCCGGCACCGGCCCTCATCTGCCGCCTGTCGGACCTGCGCTTCGTGCGGGTGAACGCCGGCTTCCTGGAGATGACCGGCTACCGGCGTGACGAGATCGTCGGCGCGGCCGCGCAGAACCTCGACGTCCTGGCGGGTTGCGGGGAACGGGACGCCGTCCTGGACCTGCTGAAAGCCGGCCGCCCCATCCCGCAGAACCAGGCCGAGATCCCGCTTCCCGGCGGAAGCGTCAGGCGCGTCATCGTCGCCGGCCAGCCGATCCGGGTCGGGCGCGAGCGCTGCATGCTCTTCACGTTCGCCGACGTCGAGCTGCAGCGGCGGGCGGAAACGGCGCTGAAACGCAGCGAGGAGCGCTTCTCGAAGGCGTTCGCGCTGTCGCCCGCCGCGCTCGCCATCGCCTCGCTCGAGCGCTTCGAGTTCGCCGACGTCAACGACGCCTTCAGCAAGCTGACGGGCTTCGCGAAGGAGCAGGCGGTCGGCCGCAGCGGAAGTGAGCTTCGGCTTTGGCACGAGGGCGACCTGCAGGGCCGTCTGCAGCGGACGCTGAAGGAGACGGGAAGCTTCCCGGCCACCGACGTCCGGCTGCGCGCGGGCGACGGGTCGCCGGTGGAGTGCTCCCTGACGGCCGCGGCGTTCACCATCGCCGATGCGCCGAGCGTCCTCCTGGTTCTTCAGGACATCACCGAGCGCAAACGCTCCGAAGAGGAACTCGTTGAGGCGATCGAGGCGGTGATGACGGACGCTTCCTGGTTCAGCCGGTCGGTGGTCGAGAAGCTGGCGAGCTTCAAGAAGGTCACCGGCGGCGCGGCCGCCTCCGCCGGGCTCGACACGCTCTCGGACCGCGAGCGCGACGTGCTCGGCCTGATCTGCCAGGGCCGGAACGACAAGGAGATGGCGGAAGCGCTGCACTTGTCGCCGCACACGATCCGCAACCATGTCGGCTCGCTCTACCGCAAGATCGGCGTCGGCAGCCGCTCGGCGGCGGTGGTCTGGGCGCGCGAGCGCGGCGTGACCGGTCCGACGCCGCGACGGATGCCGCCGAAGAAAGGCTGAAACCTACCAGGCGAACTGGTGGGTTTCGCTCTGGAGACGCCGTCCGTCCTGCCCAAATCCTTCCCCACACCTGGTCCGTCGCGGCCATCGGGCGAAGGCGGGAGCGATGACTGCGATGCGCATCGCAAAGGCGGGACGATCCGTTGCCGCCTTCGAAAACGAGACCGATTGGGACGCGGGCGAAAGCCCGTCCGGAAGGAACGTCGGCGACGCTCGGGATGTTGCCTGTTGCGGCGAAGCCGAAGTTCGTTGGGTCAAGGTCATCGCGACGCGCCGCGGCAACCGTCGCGCGTCGCCCCGTTTCCGCGCCCCCAGGGTCGCGGCTCTTCCGAAATGCCGTCGCGCCTTCGCGCGACCGGCTTCATTCAACCTCACCGGACGAAACGAGCCATGAACGACGAACTCCGCACGAACAGGCCGCACGACGCCTCACCCGCCGGAACGCGGACCACGACGACGGTCGTCGGCGACGGGCGCGCGGCGGCGTCCGCCGCAACGGCCGACGCCCACGCCATCATGATCAATAAGGTGAGCTGGGGCGCCATCTTCGCCGGCGTCGTGGTCGGGCTCGTCGTGCAGGTGCTTCTCACCATGCTCGGCGTCGGCATCGGCATCGCGACGCTCGATCCCGGCACGGGCGACAACCCAGCCGCCTCGACCTTCTCGATCGGCGCCGGCCTTTGGTACGCCCTGTCCGGCATCGTCGCCTCCTTCGCCGGCGGCTACGTGGCGGCCCGCATGTCCGGCCGCACCGTGCCGACGACGGGCGCGCTCCATGGGCTGACCGCCTGGGCCTTCATGACGCTTGTTGTGCTCTACCTCCTGACCAGCGCGGTCGGGGGCATCGTCGGCGGCGTGTTCTCGGGAATCACGTCGACGCTCGGCGGCCTCGGCCAGACCGCGGCGCAGACGGCGGCTCCGGCGCTCGCCGCCTCCAACCCGCTCGACGCGATCGAGGGACAGGTCCGCGCGAGCGGCACCGACCCGGACGCGCTGCAGGCGAGCGCGGTCAACGCGATCCGCGCGCTCGTGACGAACGGCAACACCGAGGAAGCACGGGGCCAAGCCGCCCAGGCGCTGGCGCAGGCCCGCGGCATTCCGGAAGACCAGGCGCGCAGCCAGGTCCAGCAGATCGAGCAGCAGTACCGGCAGACGGTCGACACCGCCAAGCAGCGGGCGACCGAAGCGGCCGACACGGCGGCGTCCGCGGTCTCGACCGGCGCGCTGCTCGCCTTCGTCGCGCTCGTTCTCGGCGCCGGCGCCGGTTGGCTGGGCGGACGCTCCGGCGTCGTGCACCCGGTGTTCGCCGACCGCATCGTGCCGACGCGCCGTCCCATCGACGACCTCAGGGCATGACGGACAAGACGGAGCGGCAGGCGGGCCGCCGCCGCAAGCGCGGCAGCCCGGCCGTTTCCGCTCCCGTTCCGGCCCCCTCCCCTCTCCTCCTCGTCGAGGAAACAGCCCGGATCGACAAGCGGGATCGGGTCGTCGGCCGGGTTCGGGTTCGAACGCGCACCGTGGTGCGCGAGGAGATCGCTGCGGCGGACTTGGCGAGCGAGTCGGTGGCGGTGGTTCGGGTGCCGGTTGGCCGCGAGATCGACG
>CAXUCL010000147.1:0-5942 GCA_964249395.1 uncultured Rhizobiaceae bacterium | reverse complement strand
CTGGCGCAGGCTTGCTTCGACTTCCTGCCCACGCGGGCGCGGCTCGACGTCCTGACCGCCGATCTCGGCGCGCCCGGCAGCGGCCAGCGGCTCGCCGAAGCGATCGGTGCCGGCGGCGGCGGCCTCGACGTCCTCGTCAACAACGCCGGCACGATGGGCGGCCGCATCGCCGCGGCCGACGTGACGGACGCCGACTACGACCGCATCCTCGACCTCGACGTCCGCTCGGTCGTGGCGCTGACCACGGCGCTGCTGCCGGCGCTCAAGAGCGCCGGCGAGGGGGCGATCGTCACCACCGCCTCGATCTCGGCGCGGATCGGCGGCAGCGCGGGCTCCTCACTCTACGCGGGCTCGAAGGCGTTCCTGTCGACCTGGACGCGGGCGCTGGCGCGGGAGCTCGCGCCGGACGGCGTGCGCGTCAACGCCGTGTCGCCCGGCACGATCATGACGGACTTCCACCGCCGCTACTCGTCGGAGGAGAAGCTCCGGCAGACCGCCGCCGCGATCCCGATGCGCCGGCTCGGCACGGCGGAGGACTGCGCCCCGGCCTACCTGTTCCTCGCGTCCAGCCGGCTGTCCGGCTACCTGACCGGACAGGTGATCGAGGTGAACGGCGGCCAGTTCATGGCCTGACGGCCGGCTTGCGGGTCGATTGCGCCCCGTGCGATCGCTCCACCTCGGGGTTCGCGGGCGGAAAAGGGAAAGCGGCATGAGGCGCGTCGTGATCGCCGGCGGGGGGCAGGCCGGCTTCCAGGCGGCCGCGAGCCTGCGACAAAACGGGTTCGCCGGTTCGATCGCGCTGGTCGGCGACGAAAACCGCCTGCCGTACCAGCGTCCGCCCTTGTCGAAGAGCTACCTGCAGGAAGGGTTCAGCTTCGAGCGCCTGACCTTGCGGCCGGCCGACTTCTTCGCCGGGAACGCCATCGACCTGCACCTTGCCGATCCGGCGAGCCGGATTGACCGGCCGGCGAAGGCGCTGGAGCTCCGCTCCGGCCGGCGGCTGTCCTACGATCATCTCGTTCTCGCCACCGGCGCGCGCAACCGCGTCCTGCCCGTTCCCGGACGCGAGCTTCCCGGCGTCCACATGCTGCGCGGCGCGGCGGATGCCGAGCGTCTGCGCGCGGCGATGCGCGGCGCGCGGCGGCTCGCGGTGATCGGCGGCGGCTTCATCGGCCTGGAGGTCGCGGCCTCCGCCCGCATGCGGGGTCTCGCCGTCGCGGTGCTGGAAGCGGGGCCGCGCCTGATGGCGCGCGTCGTTTCACCGGCCGTTTCCGCGTTCTTCCTCGACGCCCACCGCGCCATGGGCACCGAGGTGTTGCTCGACCAGAGCGTCCGGGGTATCGCGGGAACGGACCAGGTCGAGGGCGTCGAGACGGCGATGGGTTTCCATGCCGCCGACCTCGTTCTCGTCGCGGTTGGCGTCGTGCCGAACGATGCGCTCGCCGCCGAAGCCGGTCTCGAAACACGCAACGGCGTGCTCGTCGACCGCTTCATGACGACGAGCGATCCGCTGATCTTCGCGGTCGGCGACTGCGCCGCGTTCACGTCCCGTCACGTCGGCGGCCTCGTCCGGCTGGAATCGGTGCAGAACGCGGTGGACCAGGCGAAATGCGTCGCGAACCGCATCGGTGGCGGTGCGCAGCCCTATGACGAGGTGCCGTGGTTCTGGAGCGACCAAGGCGCGTTCAAGCTGCAGATCGCCGGCATCTCCACCGGCGCCGACGCCGTTCACGCGGCGCGCACGCCCGACGGCGACCGCCTGATCGCTTATGCCTTCCGCGACGGCGCGCTGATCGGCGTCGAGACGATCAACCGGCCGGGCGACCACATGGCGGGCCGCAAGCTCCTGGCGACGGACTTCCGCCTCGCCCGCGAGGAGGCCGCCGCGGACGGTTTCGACCTGAAGCGCCACGTCTCACAGCTTCTGTCGCCGCCGACGGCGAAGCGGCGAAGCGGTTGAGGCGCCTCGCGTCTTCCCGTCGGCGTCCGGTGCGGCGCCGTGGGAACGGAAGGAGCCGCGCGAGGTTTCCGAAAACCGATGCCGGAGGATGCGCCGATGCCCGACCCGAAGGACCCCGTGGAGGCCGACGAGAACCCGGTGCGGCGCGAGGAAAGCCGCGCGGCCGTCGACCAAGAGGAAACCGTTCAGGATTTCGAGAGCGGCCACAAGCCGGCGGAAAGCCGGACGAGCTTCGGCGACGACAGCGTCACCCCGCGTCTCAACGACGGACGCTGATCGGCCGCCAGGCGCGCCGCCGCGGGTGCTTCAGTCGCCCGCACCGATCAGGTGCGGCGACACCGACAGGGCTTGTGCGATCGCGGCGGCCTCGCCGACCGTCGGCGCGACGCCCGCCTCGATCAAGCAAAGACGGCGCGTTTCCAGCCGGGCCGCTTCGGCGACTTCGGGGATCGACGTGTTCGCGTAGATGCGGAACGCCTTGGCAGGGGTCACCCCCGCCGTGATGGCCTCGGCGATCGGCGCCGGAATCGGTTGCGCGTGGTCCACGACCGCCCCTCCTGTCGTTCGTCCTTGGCTGGGCAATCGATTTTCGGTGGATTTCGTTCCCGATCCGCCGCGTTCGTCGGCGGCCCCGCCGTTCAACGGATTGGAGTGGCCGGCCGATCGAAATCCGCACGGCGGCCGTTCGCGGGGATGGGCGGGGACGCGGGTCGCCTTAGCTATGCGGCGCCGCGTGACGACCGGGGCGTTCGAGCGAGGAACAGGGAAGCGATGCAGGAACTTCTGGACAGGATCGCGGCCGAGACCGGGCTCGGGCCCGACAAGGCGCGCGACGCCGTCGGGCACATCCTCGCCTACATCAAGACGGAATCGACCGATCCCTCGGCCGCCGCGATGATCGACGCGACGCCCGGCGGCAACGAGGCGATCGCCGCCGTCGGCGGCGACGCGGGCGAGGCGGCCGGCGACGGGATGTTCGGCGGCGGGGGCGGCGGCATCATGGCGCTCGGCTCGAAGCTGATGGGGCTCGGGCTCGATATGAACGGCATGAAGACGGTCGGCACCGAACTCGTCGCCTTCGCGCGCGAGCACGCCGGCGCGGAAGCGGTGGACCGCGTGATCGCGACGACGCCCGGCTTGTCGCAGTTCGCCTGATCCGAACCGGCCGGATCCCCGCGACGCCGCTGGTCGCCGCCCCGAACCCGGTCGTGGCGCCCGGCGCCGGCTTGTCGCGGCGCCGTTGAAACCGCTAGAGTCGTTCCCGCGGAACGGGACGGACGTGTTCGAGCGGCGTCCGCGCCGCTCGGGTCCGCTGGAATCGATGCGATCCATGACCACAAACGCGCAACCGGCGGACTACGGGACCACCGGTCTTCGGCCGCACCGCTTCGCGCGGTTCTGGCGCCGCCCGCCGTTGACCGCGCACCTGGCCGCGTTCGCGCTGCTCGTGATGATCCCGGCGCTCCTGTTCAGCGCCTTCCTGATCGCGCGCTTCTCGCAGCACGAGGCCGAGATCGCCGCGGCGCGGGTCGCCGCTGCGGCCGAAACCCTGTCGGGCTCGATCGACCGCGAACTCGCGACGATGATCGCCACCGCCTCCGTGATCGCCGCCTCGCCCGCCTTCGAGCCCGGCGAACTGGCGGACTTCGAAAGCCGGGGGTCGGCGGTTCTGGCGGTGACGCCGTTCGCCGGGCGCCTGGTCGACCCGTCGCTGCGCATCGTCGCCGATACCGGCCGCGACGCGAAGCAGGCGCCGGTTGCCGCCGCAGACACGGCGGCGGAAGCGGCCGTGTTCCGCACCCGGCAGCCCGCCGTGTCCGACGTCGCGTTCGAGGCCGGCGCCGACGTTTTGCGCTTCCGCGTCGCCGTGCCGGTGATCCGCGGCGACCGCGTGCTCTACGCCTTCGCCCTGTCGCGCGACGCCCGCGACCTCGGCGCCTTCGTGGCGGATGGCAGCCTGCCGGAAACCTGGTCGGCAATGGTGGTGGACCGGCAGCGCCACCGCGTCGCCGCGGCGCTCAGCGCCGGCGGCCGGGTGCGGGAGAACCACCACGGCGTTCCGTTCGAGAACCCGTCGATCGCCGCGACGCTCGGGATCGACGCCGGCGACGTCTTCCAGGCGAGCCACACCTCGGCGTTGTCGGGCTGGACCACGACGGTCGCCGTGCCGGAAGCGGTGATCGGGCAGCCCATCATGCGCTCCTGGCGGCTGCTGGCGTTCGCCGGCCTCGCGCTCGTCGCCTTTTCCGTCGCGATGGCGATGTTCTTCGGTCGCCGGCTGATCGCGCCGATCCGGATGCTCGCGGCGCAGGCGAACGCCATCGGCAAGGGCAAGCCGGCGCAGCCGGTGCGCACCGACATCGCCGAGATCGGCGACGTGTCGCGCGTCCTACTGCAGGCCTCGCGCGAGCGTCGCGAGGCGGAAGAGCAGACCCGCTTCCTGATGCGCGAGATGACGCACCGGGCCAAGAACCAGTACGCGCTGATCGCGGCGATCGCCCGCCGCGCCGCCAAGGAAAGCACCACCACCGCCGAGTTCCTGGACACGCTGTCGGAAGCGCTCGCCTCGCTCGCGCGCTCAGCCGACCTGCTCGCCAGCCGCGGCTGGGAAAGCGTCGGCCTGAAGGAGCTGATCCTGGCGCAGCTCAAGGCGTTCGGCGCCGACGAGAACGGCGCGCAGTTCGAAACGGCCGGCCCGCCGGTGCAGCTCAATCCGGGCGCCGCCCAGACGATCGGCCTCGCGCTGCACGAGCTCGCCACCAACGCGGCGAAATACGGCGCCCTGTCCGTGCCGGACGGCACCGTTCGGATCGAATGGTCGCTCGGCGAACGGTTCGCCCTGTCGTGGCGCGAGTTCGACGGCCCGGCGGTGAGCCCGCCGAAGCGCTCCGGCTTCGGGACGCTGGTGGTGCAGAAGATGACGGCGCGCGGTCTCGGCGGCGCGGTGGACATGGACTTCGCGCCGGCCGGCGTGTTCTGGCGCCTCGAATGCCCGCCGGACGCCGTCGCGGTGCATTGAATCGAGGGGCGGCGCGACGGCCGCGCCCCCCGGCCGCCGCGATCAGTGCGTGGTCGCGTTCCGCGCCTGCGACGCGCCGGCGGACGCGTCGATCGCCGGCGCCGCCGCCTTCGCCTTCTTGCGGCGCACCAGCATGTTCAAGCCTTCCACCAGCGCCGAGAAGGCCATCGCCGCGTAGATGTAGCCCTTCGGCACGTGGTAGCCGAAGCCGTCGGCGATCAGCGTCATGCCGATCATCAGGAGGAAGCCGAGCGCCAGCATCACGATGGTCGGGTTCTTGTGGATGAAGTTGGCGAGCGGGTCGGCCGCCACCAGCATCGTCAACACCGCGACCACCACCGCGATCACCATGATGCCGAGCTCGTCGGTCATGCCGACGGCGGTGATGATCGAGTCCAGCGAGAACACGAGGTCGAGGATCAGGATCTGCACGATCGCGGCGCCGAAGGTCAGCGTCGCCTTGGCCGCGGCGCTCGGGTCGTGCTCGTCGTGGTCGACGTTGTGATGGATCTCCGTGGTCGCCTTGTAGACCAGGAACAGGCCGCCGGCGATCAAAATGAAGTCGCGCCAGGAGAAGGCGTGGCCGAAGGCGGTGAACACCGGGGCGGTGAGGCCGACGATCCAGGCGATGGTGGCGAGCAGGCCGAGCCGCATGATCAGCGCCAGGGCGATGCCGATGCGCCGCGCCCGCTGCTGCTGCTCGGCGGGCAGCTTGTTGGTCAGAATCGAGATGAAGATCAGGTTGTCGATGCCGAGCACCACCTCCATGATCACCAGGGTGACGAGGGCCGCGTAGGCGGTCGGGTCGGCGAGAAAGGCGAAGAAGTCGGCCATCGATCGTCCTTGGGGTGGTCGGCTGCGGCACCAGATGGACGACGCGACGAAAGATTACAACGCGTCGACCTTGCATTCGGGCGAATCAAGCCGTGCGCCCGACGCGGCTGCGCGCCGACGGGCGCGGTT
>CAXUCL010000146.1:0-5954 GCA_964249395.1 uncultured Rhizobiaceae bacterium | reverse complement strand
CTGCGGCGCGCTCGGCGGCGAGCCGCACCGGCTCGAACGCGTCGGCGCGATCGGCCGGAACGGTCAGCGAGAAGAAGGCGCGGCCGTTCGCGACGACGATCGCCGACACCATGCCGCGCGAGACCACGTCGCCGCCGTCCGGCAAGGACACGCCGCGCAGCGCCGCCTCGATCTGGTCGCGAACCTGTTCGCTCATGCCGCATCGTCTCCTGGCCGGATCGGTTTGACAGGCCGGCTCGCGATTGAGATAGCGCCCGCAGGCAGCCGGCGAAAGCGCGACACGACATGAGGAAGGACGTGCTGCAGCCGGTGGACGATGCGGCGCGGCGGTTGGCGACGACCCTCGTTCGCGGCGCGCGCCACGCCGCGCTCGCCTCGAGCCTGCCGGACGACGGCGGACCGCTCGCGAGCCGCGTCCTCGTCGCGACGGACGATCTCGGACGGCCGCTGCTGCTGGTGTCGGCGTTGTCGGCCCATGCTGGGGCGCTCGCGGCGAACCCGCGCTGCTCGCTGCTGTTCGGCGAGGCGGGCGATCACGGCGACCCGCTGGCACGGCCACGCCTCAGCCTGTTCGGCACGGCCGAAACGGTTTCGGGCGACGCGCGGGTCGCGGCGCGGCAGCGTTTTCTCGCCCGGCACGAACGAGCCGAGCTTTATTGTGACTTTCCGGACTTCCGGTTCGTTCGCGTGACGCCGACCGGCGCGAGCCTCGTCGGCGGCTTTGCGAAAGCCTATCGCTTGCAGCCGACGGACTTCGTCGACGAGCCGGCGGAAGGGCTACCGGAGCGTCTGAGTCGCGCCGTCCGCCACATGAACGAGGATCACGCCGACGCGGTGGACGCGATCGCCGCCGCGCACGGGCTGGAGGGGTCCGGCTGGCGCATCGCGACGGCGGACCGCTCGGGTTTCGAGCTGCGATTTGGCGACCGGATCGCTCGCCTGTTCTTCGAAGTGCGGCTCGGCGGCGTCGAGGACATCCGATCGGCTTTCGTCGCACTGGCGGCGAAAGCTCAGTCGGTGTCGCCGATCGCGTAGCCTTCCGGACAGTCGGCGCGAAAGCGACGGCCTGTCGGGGTGCGGTAGATGCATTGGCCGGGATTGTTCGCGGCGTCGCCGATCACGCGATCGCCCGGTCTGACCGCAGGGTCCGGAATGCGGCCGGTCTCGTAAGGCACGGACCGGGCGCCCTCGGCCCCGAACACGGCGCCGAACACCGGCGGCAACGAGCCGTCCTCCGAACGACAACCGGACAGAGCAGCGGCAACGCCGAAGGCGAGAAGGACCGAATGGCAGGATCGCGACATCCGCAGATCCTGGCAAACGCCGGCGGGCCTGTCGACAAACAAAAAAGGCGCCGCGGCCGAGCCGCGACGCCTTCCAATCAAAATGCTTCGTCGCCTCAACGCGGGCACTCGGCGACGTAACGGCGCCCGTAGCGGTCGCGATACACGCAATCGCCCGTGTTACGGTTGCGGCTGATGACGTTGCCGGCGATGGCGCCAGTGCCGGCGCCGATCGCGGCTCCGGCCAACGCGCCGTCGCCACCACCCGCGATGCCACCGATGCCCGCGCCGATCAGTCCGCCGGCGCCGGCGCCAAGCGCCGTGTCCCGTTCGGTCTGCGAGCAACCCGCCGTCGCGAGCAGCAGGCCGGCGACCGCACCCATCGTCAACTTCTTCATCGAACCCTCTGGAGAAAAACGTCCCGGCACCATTGTGTCGCGGTTCCCGACTATTTCCAACGTCCGACGCGAAAAATTTCGCCCTTCACACGACGATGGACACAACAATCGGCGTCAGCGCGACGCCACGACCTGCGGTTCGCCGTCGAAACGGACTTCGAGACGCCCATCCTTGGTGATCGACCAATCCAGCGTCGCCGACTGCTCGAATACCTCCTCGTCCACGTCCTTGCAGACGCCGTAGACACGGTCGGCCGCCTGTTCGTTGAGGCGAAGCTGCGTGCGGAGTTCCATCGTACATTCGGCGACGTCCTCGTAGGCCGGCACCGGCACGGGTATCTCGCGACACTCCTGACCCCCGACGTTGCACCCGACGAGCAACATGAACGCAGCAATGTGTTCCATCGTGACCCCCTGTAACTTGCAGGGACAATGCGAACGGCCGAACCGGCGTTCCGTAGCCGGCGATCGACGTCATCACGTTATGTTGTTGCAACCGATTGCCGGTTGACAACGCGCTCAGGCATCGAGCGGCTCGTATTGTGCTTCGGGCACCGTCAGCCAGTAATGGACGCCGTCGCGGTTGTAGCTGAGCCTCGCCTCGCCGCCGACGGAGTTCGGCACGATGCGCTCCAGCGTCGATGTGCCGAAGCGGGGGTCGTGGTCGCCGCGCACGTAGGGCCCACCGCTTTCCTGCCATTCGAGCCGCAGGAACCCGTCGTTCTCCTCGTGGATCAGTTCGGAGGTGATCGCGACAGTGCCACCCGGCACCGATAGCGAACCGTAGGACGCGGCGTTGACGGCCAGCTCGTGCAGCGCCAGCCCGACGTGCAGCGAGGCGGTGGGCGACAAGTAGACGTCGCTGCCGCGGAACGTCACTTGCCCCATGCCGTCCGGCGCGTAGCGCTCGACCTGCATCCGCACGAGACTGCCGAGGTCGGCGCCGCGCCAGTCCGCTTCGGTGACGATGTCCTGCGACGAGGACAGCGACTGGATGCGGCCGCGGAACCGGACCAGGAACTCCGGCACCGTCACCGAATGACGGGCGGTCTGCGACGCGAGGCTCTGGATGATCGCGAGCAGGTTCTTCGAGCGGTGCGAAAGCTCGCGCAACAGCGTCTTCAGCGTTTCCTCGCGCCGTTTCTGGTCGGTGATCTCCAGAACGGTGCCGACGACGCCGACCGCAGCGCCGCCGGCCGCGCGGGCGACGTCGACGCGCACGTCGAACCACCGCATCACAGACCCCGTTTGATACGGCAGCTCGAAACGGCTGGCGCGGCCGGTTTGCATAACCTCACGCTTGATCGCCATCAGGCGCATCGAAGCGGCGTCGCCGAGGAGCTCGCGATCGGTCCGACCGACGGCCGCGGCGCCGAGCCAGGACTCGACCGGGCTGTAGATCCAGTCGTAGACGAGGTCTCCTGTCTGGGAATAAAGCGTCAGCTCGGTGTTGCGCAGGGCTTCGAGGGCCTTGGCCGCGCCCCGGTCGCTTCCCAGTCCGAGCTCGCTGGCGGTGGACGAGACGCCCATTCCGCGGTCAGCCGGCAAGGGACGGTTCGCGGTCGCCATCGACGTCCATCACCAATTCCTTCGAGCCCAAGCAACGCAATCCACCGATTGCGGCCCCGCCGTGGAAACGAAGGCCGCACCCTGCTGTTTCACCGCTCGTCGGCTTGAAACGGGATGATCGGGCAACGGCGTTCAATGCCCCGGGTTCCCGACCGTCGCGTCGATCGGCCGGAAACCAGCTTGGGCGCGCGGCGATCAGGCCGCGACGCGGTTCTCGTTGTCGAAGAACAGCGCCTGGCTGATCAGCGCCTTCACCATGTCCGGGTTGAACGGCTTGGTGACGAGGAAGGTCGGCTCCGGCCGCTCCCCGGTGAGGAGGCGCTCGGGAAAGGCGGTGATGAAGATCACCGGCACGCTGACGCGGGCGAGGATATCGTTCACGGCGTCGATGCCGGAGGAGCCGTCCGCGAGCTGGATGTCGGCCAGCACCATGCCCGGCCGCTCCTGCTCGAACAGGGCGATCGCCTCCTTGTGGGTGCGCGCGATGCCGGTCACCTTGTGGCCGAGGCTTTCCACCATCTGCTCGATGTCCATGGCGATCAGCGGCTCGTCCTCGATGATCATGATCTCGGTGGAAACCTGCTTGCCGATGTCGGAGCTCGCCTCGTCGATCAGCGCCGAGAACTCCCCCTCGCCGACGCCAAGGATGGTCGCGCCCTCCGCCGCGGTGAACCCTTCCACGGCCACGAGCAGGAACGCCTGTCGCGGCAGCGGCGCGATGGCGCGCAGGTTGCGCGACGTGCGCTCCTCCCACGCCGACATCGGCGCGTCCTCGCGCACGTTCACGTCGATCGACTGCCAAAGCGAGGAGAACAGGCGGTAGAGCGCGATGCGCGGGCTTTCGTCCGCCTTGAACAGGGTCGGGTCCTCGATCAACGCTTCCAGCACGGCCGCGACATAGGCATCGCCGCTCGCCTGCGTCCCGCTGAGCGCGCGCGCGTAGCGGCGCAGATACGGAATGTGCGGCATGATGCGGGACGACATCGACATCAACGAAAACCCCTCGGCACGGACGAACAGCGCCTTTAGCAGATAAGTACGCCTGGACCACTTCCCATAGTCCCGCGTGGCGTCGGCCTATCAAAAAACTTTGGCCGGGCAAAGCCGTGACGGTCGCGGTCCGATCGCTTCGACGGGACCGAACCTCTTGCTCGAAACGGCGATCGGCACATCTATCCGACACGCGCGGCAGGATCGTTCCGGCTCGCGCCCGGCCCCGCGGCGAAACGGGGCCGGGCTCCGGACCAAAACGAGAGAACAGATGAAAGAACGACACCGCGAAGGGGCGAAGGTGAGTGCGAGTGGCGCCATGCAGACCAGTGCGGCCGACCTCGGTTCCAATTCGTCGATCGGACGGAAGCTGAAGGCCTTCTACGACGACGTCGCCAGCGAGCCGGTTCCCGACCGTTTCCTGAGCCTTCTGGAGGCGCTCGACCGCGCCGAACAGGCCGTGCGGCCGTCCAAGCGGGGAGAGGAGGAGCGGGCGTGAGCCAGGACCTCGAGTTCCGCCGCGAACTGATTGCCATCATCCCGAACCTGCGCGCTTTCGCGGCGTCGCTGTCGGGCTCGTTCGACCGCGCCGACGACCTCGTGCAGGAAACGCTGGTCAAGGCTTGGGACAAGCAGCACACGTTCCAGCCCGGCACGAACCTTAAAGCGTGGTTGTTCACCATCCTGCGCAACGAGTTCTACACGCAGATGCGCAAGAAGGGCCGCGAGGTGCAGGACGTCGACGGCATCCACGCGATGCAGCTCGCGGGACACCCGGAACAGCAGGGTCACCTCGACCTGCAGGACTTCCGCAACGCGCTGGAAAAGCTGCCGGACGACCAGCGCGAGGCACTGATCCTCATCGGTGCGTCCGGCTTCTCCTATGAGGAGGCCGCGGAGATCTGCAAATGCGCGGTGGGCACCATCAAGAGCCGGGTGTCGCGCGCCCGGGCGCGCCTGGCGGCCGTGCTCGGCATCGAGGGCGCCGGGGCGTTCGGGCCGAACCGGCCGCCGCTGGAGCGGCTGGCGGGCTACGAAGCCTCCGGCGCGGTGCGCTACATGGTGGCGCGGCGGGAGGAGTTCGCGGGCAAGCGCGTGGTGATCGCGGGCGGCGGCGACTCGGCGGTGGACTGGGCGCTGTCGCTCAAGGGCATCGCCCACGTCACCATGGTCCACCGGCGGCCGAAGTTCCGCGCCGCGCCGGAGAGCGCCGCCCGGCTGGAGCAGGCGGCGGCGCGCGGCGAGGTCGAGATGGCCGTGCCCTACCAGCTCAAGGGCCTGGAAGGCGACGGCTCCCGACTCTCCGGCGTGGCGCTGTCGACCCTCAACGGTGCCGGCGGACCACCTGCTGGCCTTCTTCGGCCTGTCCATGGAGCTCGGCCCCATCGCGCACTGGGGGTTGGGGCTGGACCGCAGCCACGTGGCCGTGGACCCGGCGACGTGCCGCACCAACATCCCCGGCGTGTTCGCGGTGGGAGATATCGCCGCCTACCCCGGCAAGCTCAAGCTGATCCTCCAGGGCTTCTCGGAGGCGGCGATGGCGGCCCACGCCATCCACCCCCTCGTCTTCCCCGGCGAGGCGCTGCACTTCGAATACTCCACGTCCAAGGGCGTGCAGGCGCCGGGCGCGGCGACCCAGGCCAAGCCGGCGGGGTGAGCGGCGCGCGGCCGCCAGGCCGCCGCGCGACTGCGGGCGCCGGGCGGGCGTTTGGGG
>CAXUCL010000145.1:5575-5956 GCA_964249395.1 uncultured Rhizobiaceae bacterium | reverse complement strand
GATGAAGCCGGCGCGCGACCGGGCGACGAACGCGCTGGTGCCCGCCTTCGACGTCTCCGGCAACCTGTCGCTGCCGTTCCTCGCCCGCCGCTCGCGCGCCGGCTTCATCGACCGCGCGCTGGAGCGGCGCCGCGCCCGCGAGGCGATCGCGAGCCTCGGCATCCGCTGCCGGAGCGAGGCGGACGCGATAACAACGCTGTCCGGCGGCAACCAGCAGAAGGTCGCGATCGGTCGCTGGCTCGCCGAGCCGTGCCGCGTCCTGATCCTCGACGAGCCGTTTGGAGGCGTCGACATCCGGGCGCGCCCCCCCAAACGCCCCCACCAGCCCGGCACCGCCCAAAACCCCCCGCCCCGGGGTGTAGTGTGCGCGCGCCCCCCGGC
>CAXUCL010000145.1:0-5565 GCA_964249395.1 uncultured Rhizobiaceae bacterium | reverse complement strand
GCGCCAAGCTGCGCGGAACGGCCGAAACCCGCGCGACGCTGGTTCTCGTGTCCGAGCTCGACGAGGCGCTCGAGGTCGCCGACCGCATCCTGGTGATGTCCGACCACGCGATCGTCGGCGAGCACCGGAACGACGCGAGCCTCGACCGCGGCCGGGTCTTCGCCGAGATCGCCCGGACGCCGGACCACGCCGCCCGGCCAGCCGGAGCCGTCGCCGCATGACGCTTCCCTTGCGCGACCTCGCCGTCCGCTACGGCTTCTTCGCGCTTCTCGCGGCGATCGCGATCGTGTTCGCCCTCGCCGAGCCCGCCTTCCTGTCCGTGCGCTCGCTGGTGTTCGTGTTCCAGTCGGTGGCGATCACCGCGATCCTGGCGCTCGGCGTCACCGCGACGCTGGTGGTGGGCGGCTTCGACCTGTCGATCGGCTCCGTCGCCGCCTCCGCCATGATGGCCGCGTCCTACGCCATGGTGATCTGGGGCTGGGGCGCGGCCGAGACGGTTCTCCTGTGCGTCGGCTTCGGCCTCCTCGTTGGGCTCGCGAACGGCCTCGTGATCGTGTTCGGCCGCGTGCCGGACCTTCTGGCGACGCTCGGCACGATGTTCCTCCTGCTCGGCCTGCAGCTCGTGCCGACCGCCGGGCGCTCCATCGCCACCGGCATGACGCTGCCGGACGGCTCGGCCGCGACGGGCCGCTTCGACCCGGCCTTCCTTGCGCTCGGCCGGCTGCGCGTCGCCGACGTCGTGCCGGTGTCGGTGCTGGTGATGTTGGCGCTCGCGGCCGCGATCTTCTTGTTTCTGGAACGCACCCGCTGGGGCCGCGTCATGTACGCGATCGGCTCCAACGAGCGGGCGAGCCGGCTGGCCGGCGCGCCGGTCGAGCGCTTGAAGATCGGCGCCTACATGATCTCCGGCGGCTTCGCCTCGGTGGGCGGCGTCCTGCTCGCCGCCCGCGTCGGGCGCGGCGACGTGTCGTCCGGCAACAACCTGCTGCTCGACGCGGTGGCCGCCGCGCTGATCGGCTTCGCGGTGCTGGGGGCGGCCAAGCCGAACGCCTTCGGCACGCTGGTCGGCGCGCTGTTCGTCGGCATGCTGCTGCAGGGCCTCACCATGATGAACGCGCCCTACTACGCGCAGGACGCCGTGAAGGGCGCGGTGCTGGTGGCAGCGCTGCTGTTCACCTTCTCCATGACGCGGCGGCCGGGGCATTGAAACCGCGGCGCGGCGCGCCGACCACGAGCAACGGGAGGACGAGGCAGATGAAAACCGGATCGATGACGCGGCGCCGGGTCGCCGGGCTTCTCGCGGGCGCGGCGGCGCTCCTGGCGGCCGGCACCGGCTCGGGCCTTGCCCAAACGCCGCCCGTCCCCTTCGACCAGCCCGGCAAGGCGCGCCTGGCGCTGGTGCGCTACCTGTCCACCGGCGACTTCTTCCAGGCCTATCTCGCCGGGGCGCAGAGGCAGGCGAAGGCCCTCGGCGTCGAGCTGCGCGTCTTCGATTCCCGCCAGGACGCGGCGCTGCAGGCCGACATGGTGGACCAGGCGATCGCGCTCGGCGTCGACGGCATCGTCGTGCAGCACGGCCTCACCGAATCGATGACCGAGGCCGTGAAGCGCGCGGTCGACGCCGGCATCAAGGTCGTCGCCTTCGACGTCGACGTGCAAAACGAGCAGGTGCCGCAGATCGAGCAGAGCGACCGCGATCTCGCCCGCCTCGCTCTGGAGCAGGCGGTGAAGGACAACGGCGAGAGCTTCGAGGCGGCCTACGTCTACGTCGCCGGCATCGCGCCGCTCGACCGGCGCGACGAGACCTGGCGCGCGTTCAAGGGCCGCTACCCCGGCATCGAGGAGGTCGCGCAGTTCGGCACGCTCGACAACCCGATCGCCAATTCAGTCGCCAACCAGGCCTCCGCCGTTCTGCGCGCCAACCCGGGCGTCCAGGTCGTGTTCGCGCCCTACGACGAGTTCGCCAAGGGCGTGAAGATCGCGGTGGACGAGGCGGGGCTGTCGGGCGACGTGAAGATCTACTCCGCCGACATCTCGTCGGCCGACATCCAGGCGATGCGCGAGGAGCCGAGCGCGTGGGTCGCCACCGCCGCCACCAACCCGACGCTGATCGGCGAGGTGTCGGTGCGCGCGCTCGCCATGCTGGTCGCGGGCGAGGATCCCGGCCGCAACGTCGTCGTGCCGCCGACGCTCGTCACGCGGCAGATGCTGATCGACGGCGACATCGAGACCATGGAGGACTTGTCGGCCAAGCTGCCGCAGTTCGCCCGGACCGACGTCGCCAAGCCGGCTTGGATGCCGGTGCCGTAAAAAGCGAGAAGCGGCGGCTTCGAGGAACGAGCGCGCGTCGGTGTCAACCCCGGCGGAACGGATGTCTTGTTGGGCCGTCTCGGCGGATCGAGCCGCCGCCAGAGCGGCCACGCGAAAAGTCGCAAAGCACCGGGCTTCGTTCTCGACGCGAAAACGGCCGGCCCCGAAGGCGCCGGCCGTCTGATAAACGGTGGAACGGCCGATAGGCGTTGATCAATCGATGTCGCGGCGCGGCGAGGCAAGCGGGAAGCCGATGCCGGTGCCCTCGTCGTTCAGCAGCTGGCCGTTGGACGAGGACGAGTTCGGCATGAGGGTGCCGACGGCGCCGACGCCGTTCGACAAGCCCCCGGGGCCGCTCGGGCGCTCCGTGGTCTGGGTCGCGTCGAGCGCGACGCCGGGCAGGCCCGGCGCGTAAATCTGCTCGCCGATCGGGCCGGACACGGTGGCGACGCGCTCGGAGCGCTCGAACGCCGCGCCGTCCTGCGCTGTTGCCGGAAGCGTCGAGGCGAGCGTCGCCGCGAGAATGAGAACGGTGCGGATCATGTCGTGTCCCCTTGCGATGCGAAACCGGCCGCCCGATCTCTGCCGTCTTTCTGCCACGATAACGTTGCGTTGCCCATCGCGTTCCACCACGACCTCGTGAGGCGAACGCGAGCGGCGGCGCGGCGCAAAAAAAGGCCGCTCCCGCGAACGCGGAAGCGGCCTTCGATCCGTAGCGGCCCGAAGACCGCCGCGGTTAAATCAGTTGGCGTTCGGAACGGTGGCCGTGCCACCCGTCGTCGAACCCGTCGCGGTGTTGTCGGAGCCGCCCGCGGCGTTGTTGCCGGTCGTGTTGGCCGCGTTGTTGGTGCCGCCGCCCGTGCCCTGACCGCCGGTGGTCGTGGTGGCTTCCTCGTTCAGGCCGCCGGTCGCCGCCGAGGCGCAACCGCCGTAGTTCGTGGTGGAGGTGCCCTGGTCGCAGTTGTTGTTGGCACCGCCCTGCTGCGTGGTCGCGTCGCCGCCGTTGTTGACCGGCTGGTCCTGCGTCAGCGGGTCGGCGGTCTGCGCGAAGGTCGGCGCGGCCATGAACGACAGGGCGGCGGCGGCGATGAGGAACTTCTTCATGGTCGGAAATCCTTGACTGATGACTCGAGTGCCGGGCGCTGCCCGACCTTACCGCAAGGACGCGGTTCGCCCCATCAACTTGGCAACCGGCGGATCGTTCCCGCCCGATCGTCGGCGGCGGCGGAATATGGTTCGCCCGAGCCCTGACCGCTTCCGTCGCCGACGCGGCTCGCGTCGAGCGTCGCCTGCTGCGCCAGGTCGAGCGCGACGCGATCCAGGATGATCGCCGCGGCCGTCGCCAGGGTTCCGGCGTCGAGCGCCGGCGCCAATCCCGCCGCGGCGGCCGTGTCCTGCGTGTGCGGGACGTGGACGAAGCCGTAGCGGGACAGGCCATGCGCCGGCGCGGCGCGGCAAAGCTGGAAGAACGTCTCGTTGCAAAGGTAGCGGCCCGCGTCTTCGGAGAGCTCGCAGTCGATGGCGGCCGCCCGCAGGTCGGCGGCGATGGCATGGAGCGGCAGGCGGGCGAACAGGTGACACGGCCCGGCGCAAACGCGCGAGCCGGAGGCGACGGCGCCGGACGCGTCGACGCGGTCGACCAGGCGCTCGTTGATGGCGCGGCGCTCGAGCTGCAGGCGGCGGGCCCGCCCGTTGACGCCGAACAAGACCACCGCGTCGGCCCGCGCGGCGCGGATGGCGGCTTCGAGCCGCTCCCAGGAGCGGTCCCATTCCACCGGCAGGATCGCCTTGCGCAGGCGGACCGGCTGCCGCAGCGTCGCGGCGTCGAAACCTTGCGCCAGGAGTTCGGCCGGGTTGCGCGGCGCGCCGGGAAAGGCGGAGAAGGCCGCGAGCAGCAGCGCGGGTCCCGGTCCCGTTTCGGGTAACGCGCCGCCGCGTTTCTCCGTCATCGGCGACAACAGCCGTGAAGAACGCCGCAGCACTCGGAATCTCTACTTGCAAATTGTTGCATCGGATTGCATTAAAGCCATGTTCGGGCAATTTCGTGAACACAATGGGACTGGGCGGATTGCGTATCGGAGACGCTTGCTCCGAGTGGGACCGGCGGAAGGCCGGACCCGCGATGTGTCGCTTCCTTTTCTTGACGTTCGAGACTTGCCTGCCGATGCCGACAAGGCCAATCGAACGCTCAGGAACGGGACCATAAAGCATGTCAGAAACGGGTACGGTGAAGTTCTTCAACACGGAGAAGGGCTTCGGCTTCATCAAGCCGGACAATGGCGGTCCGGACATTTTCGTGCACATTTCGGCGGTGCAGGCCTCGGGCCTCACCGGTCTCATGGAGAACCAGAAGGTTTCCTACGACACCGAGCCGGACAAGCGCGGCAAGGGGCCGAAGGCGGTCAACCTCGGCGAGGCCTGATCGAAGCCGGGCCGCCGGCCCGAAGCGTCCGGCAACGAGGCGGCGCATGAAGCAACGCGGCGCCGCCCCGCGGCCGCCGCGTTTCGTCCACGCGCATCGTTCGGCCGCCGCGAGACTGCTGGCGAAAGCGCCGTCGGCGCCCGGTTCGGCATTTGTTTCCTTGTGACGCCTCGTCCGACGCGTCGGCGCGGGTGCTGTTCGCGCAAGCGGCACGACCGCATGGCCGGTCGCGGCGCGCGGCTTTCTCAATCGGATTCGCCGACGCGGAAAACGATCGCCGCGTCGCGGACGGCGCGCGACGCAACCGCTCGCCGCGCGACCGAGGGCGATGCCGGGCGGCGACGGAATCGACCCGTGCCTCGTTCCCCCCGCGCACGACCGGAAACGGTTTCGCCGCTGGCGTTCGGCTCCCTCCGCAAGCCGGCTCGCGCGGCCACGCGCGACACGGCGATGATCTCCCGGCCGGAGGACCCTCGTCGGCCAGGCCCCCGTCGGGTTCGGGACGGCCCGGCCGCGCCCGTCCTCCCTTCATCCTCCGGCGTCCCGATCGGCGTTGCCGACGCGATGAGGGACGGCCGTCCCTGTCCCGGTTCGGGACAAACGTCGCCTGTCCCACCGCTCCTGTGCCGAAATCTCCGGCCGCGGTGGGTTTTTGCTCCGAAACGGGACGGAACGAACTGGCACGCGACCTGCACCGTTGCTTCGCAGAAGGCCGCCGCGCGGCGGCCGATGCGAAGGAGCCCGACGATGCCGACCCGTTTCCCGCCGCCCAAAGTCCTGCGCGCCGCCGCAGCCGCCGCCGCCATTCTCGCCCTCGCGGGCAGCGCGGGCGC
>CAXUCL010000144.1:0-5971 GCA_964249395.1 uncultured Rhizobiaceae bacterium | reverse complement strand
GTGGCGCAAGGCGATGCCGGCGATCAGGGCGTCCGCGATCCCGACCGGCCGGCCGGCCTTCTGCCGCGCGGCGCGGAACGCGGCGGCGTGATCGGCCCCTTGCGGGTCCAGGGACAGGATGGGACCGAAGACCCCGGCGGCCAATTCGTCGATCTGGATCTGCAAGCGCAGGCGCTTCTCGGAAGTCTGAAGGGCCTCCATGCCGAACCGCAACTCGAAAAGGGTCAGCGCCGTGACCGCGAAAACGCCGGACGGTTGGCGGGACAGGAAATCGATCACGGCAGGGGACGGTCGCCTTCGCATCGTCTCCGACACCACGTTCGTGTCCAGGACGATCACTCGCCAAAATCGACCGGACGGTCCTTCCATTCCTTCCGGTCGAGCGGCTCGAAGTCGACGCCACCGCCTGCCTTCGCCCTGATGCGCTGGAGGACGTCCCACGCGCTTTCGCCGGGACTCTCGGCCAGCGCGCTCGCCGCCGGGTCCTTGGACAGCTCAGCCGCGATCAACCCGCGCGCTTCGTCCGCCAGCGAGCGTCCGGAACGGTCGGCGCGCCGTTGCAGCCGCCGCGCGGTTTCCTCGTCGATGTCTGGAATGATCAGAACGGGCACGGGCGCAGTCCTCGGCTTGCGCGCGAAAGATAGCGCCCGTTCCGGTTCATCGCAATCGGCGCTCGGACCCATCACCCCGCCACCAGCGCCACGGCGATGGCCACGAGCGCCAGCGCCGTCAGCCATTGCGCGCCGAGCGCCAGCACGGCGCCGACCTTGCTGTTCGCCAGCTCGAGCGGCCGGTCGCGGTTGACCCGGATGCCGTTCTCGACCAGTTCCGGCAACTCCTTCATCAGGATCTCAATCCCGACGGACGCGTCGGGCAGCGTCCGGGCGAGGCGGACGAGCGCCTCGAAGCCTTTCCCGAGGTCGCGCAGCTTGGCCGCAGGCCCGAGCTCGCCGATGATGTAGGTCGACACCACCGGCTCGGCCGCTTCCCACATGTTGAAGCGCGGGTCGAGCGAGCGCGCGACGCCCTCCACCACCACCATGGTTTTCTGCAACAGCACGAGTTCCGGCCGCGCGCGCATGTGGAACAGCTCCGTCACCTCGAACAGCAGCGTCAGGAGGTGGCTCATGGAGATGGTCTCGGCCGGCTGGCCGTGGATCGGCTCGCCGATGGCCCGGAGCGCCTGCGCGAAGGAGTCGACGTCCTCGCCGCGCGGCACGTAGCCGGCCTCGAAGTGCAGCTCCGCCACGCGCCGGTAGTCGCGCCGGATGAAGCCGAACAGGATCTCCGCCAAGAAGCGGCGCGAGTCCTCCGACAAGCGGCCGACGATGCCAAGATCCACGGCCACCACCGCGCCGTCCGGCGCGGCGAACAGGTTGCCCTGATGCATGTCGGCGTGGAAGAAGCCGTCGCGCATGGCGTGGCGCAGGAAGCTCTGCACCACGGCCTGGCCCAGCGCCGGCAGGTCGTGGCCGGCGGCCTGGAGCGCAGTCACGTCGTTCAGCTTGATCCCCTCGATCCACTCCATCGCCAGGACGTCGCGGCCCGTGCGCTCCCAGTCGACGCTGGGCACGCGGAAGGCTTTGTCCTCGGCGATGTTCTCGCCCATCTCGGACAAAGCGGCGGCTTCCAGGCGCAGGTCCATCTCGATGCGCGTCGATTGCGCCAGCGTGTCCACCACGGCCACCGGCCGCAGCCGCCGCGAGGCCGGCACGAAGCGCTCGATCTGCCGCGCCATGAAGCGGAACGTGTCGATCTCGCGCCGGAACTGGGCGCGCACGTTCGGCCGCACCACCTTCACCGCGACGTCCCGCAACGATCCGTCCTTCGTTCGGACGCTCGCGCGGTGCACCTGCGCGATGGAGGCCGCGCCGATCACCTCGCCGAACTCGACGAACAGGTCCTCGATCCGCCGCCCGAGCGTCAGCTCCACCGCGGCGATGGCCTCCAGGCGCGGAAACGGCGGCACGCGGTCCTGCAGGCCGGTCAGCGCGGTCGCGATCTCCGTGCCGACGATGTCGGGGCGCGTCGCCAGGAACTGCCCGAGCTTGACGTAGGACGGCCCCAGCCGGTTCAGCGCCCGCGACAGGGTTTCGCGGCTAACCCCGGTCGCGTCCGAGCGACGGCGGGCGACGAGTCCGGCGAAGCGCCAGGCGAGCCGCGGCCCCGGCCCGAGCCCGTCGGCCGGCAGCGACGAGATCACGCCCTCGCGCGCCAGGACGAACAGCGCCCGGAAAAGCGCGAGCGTGCCGCGGGCCGGGTTCGGCACCCTTAAAGCTTCCAGCCCGAATGGATCGCGGCGATGCCGCCGGTGAGATCCCGGTGCTGGACGCGCTCGAAGCCGGCGGTTCCGATCATCCGGGAGAAGTTCGCCTGGTTCGGGAAGCGGCGGATCGACTCCACCAGGTACTGGTAGGACGCGCGGTCGCGCGCGACCAGCCCGCCGATCGCCGGGATCGCCCGGAAGCTCCAGGCGTCGTAGAGCCGGTCGAGGCCGGGCACCTGCACGTCGGAGAATTCGAGGCACAGGAAGCGGCCGCCGGGTTTCAGCACGCGGTAGGCCTCGGCGAGCGCCGAGGCGATGCGCGGCACGTTGCGGATGCCGAAGGCGATCGTGTAGGCGTCGAAGGCCGCGTCCGGGAGCGCCAGCGCCTCGGCGTCGCCCTCCACGAAGTCGAGGTTGGCGTCGAGGCCACGCTTGGCGGCGCGCTCCGCCCCCACCGCCAGCATCGCGGCGTTGATGTCGAGCACGGTGCCGCGCGCTCGGGCGCCCGAGGCCGCCACGATGCGCAAAGCGACGTCGCCGGTGCCGCCCGCGACGTCCAGGAAGCGCCAGCCGGGGCGGCGCGGCGGGTTCAGCCAGGACACCGTCGCGCTTTTCCAGGCGCGGTGCAGGCCGCCCGACATCAGGTCGTTCATCAGGTCGTAGCGTGTCGCCACGCGGGAGAACACGGCGTTGACGCGCGCCTGCTTCTCCGCGGCGCTGTCGACGCGCTCGAAGCCGTAGCTCGTTTCCATGCCGTCCGCGCCGGTGATGCGGCTCGCCGCCATCGCCCGTTCTCCCGTTGCCGTGCCGCTCTTCCCCGGGACCTACCTGAAGCCGCTCGCGCGCACCATCTCGGGTTCAGCCGGAGGAGCTAAACGCCGATGCCCGAATTGCCAGAGGTCGAGACGGTGCGCCGCGGCCTCCAGCCCGTGATGGAAGGGGCGCTGATCCGGAGCGTCGAGGTGCGCCGTCCCGCCCTGCGCTTCCCGTTTCCCGAGCGCTTCGCCGAGCGGCTGGCGGGCCGGCGCGTCGAGCGGCTGGAGCGGCGAGCGAAATACCTCCTGGCGCACCTGTCCGGTGAGCGGGACGGCGATCTGGTGCTCGCCATGCACCTCGGCATGTCCGGCTCGTTCCGGATCGAGGCGGCGGACGGCGCGCTCGTGTCGTCGCCCGGCGAGTTCCTCTACCCGCGCGGGGCGCCCGGCCGCCACGACCACGTCCTGTTCCGCCTGGAGGCGTCGGCGGGCGGGGGCGCGGCGGAAACGACGATCGTGTTCAACGACCCGCGCCGCTTCGGCTACATGTCGTTGATGGCGTCAAACGCCCTGGCGGACCACCCGCATTTCCGCGGGCTCGGCGCCGAGCCGCTGGGAAACGAACTCGCCGCCGAAACGCTCGCCCCCGTCTTCGCCCGGCGCCTCGCGCCGCTGAAATCCATCCTGCTCGACCAGCGGGCGATCGCCGGGCTCGGCAACATCTACGTCTGCGAGGCGCTGTGGCGGGCGGGGCTGCATCCGGCGCGCCTCGGCGCGACGCTGGTGGCCGCCGACGGAACGCCGACGCGCGACCTGGAAAGCCTCGTGCGCCACGTCCGCGAAACGCTGGAGGACGCGATCCGCGCCGGCGGTTCCACCTTGCGCGACCACAAGCGCGTCGACGGCTCGCCGGGCGCCTTCCAGGAGCGCTTCGCCGTCTACGATCGGGAAGGGGAGCCTTGCCGGCGGGCCGGTTGCGGCGGCACGGTGGCGCGGATCGCGCAGAGCGGCCGCTCGACCTTCTTCTGCCCGGCTTGCCAGACCTGAGGCCCGTGGCGACGCGCCGGAACGACGGGCGGCGGTCGCGCGGTTGACGTTTCCGCGTTCCGCGGCGTATATCGCCCCGACGTTCGCGGCGCGCGCTTCGCGCCGTTCGCCGTTGCGTTCGCAGGTCTTCGGGCTCGGCGGACGCGGCGGCTTCGAATCGCCCGGAACCCGAGAGAAAACGCATGGCCAACACGCCCTCGGCCAAGAAGGCCGCGCGCAAGATCGCGCGACGCACCGAGATCAACAAGAACCGCCGCTCGCGCGTGCGCACCTTCCTGCGCAAGGTCGAGGAAGCGATCGCGTCCGGCGACAAGACCGCCGCGCAGACCGCCTTCAAGGCGGCCGAGCCGGAACTGATGCGCGCGGTGGCGAAGGGCGTGTTCCACAAGAACACCGCGTCGCGCAAGGTTTCGCGCTTGTCGGGCCGCGTCAAGGCGGTCGGCGCCGCCACCGCCTGACGCGTCGCCGGGAGCGTCGATCGGATCGCAAGGCCCGGCTCGCGCCGGGCCTTTTCGCGTTTTCCGGTTCGGGTTTTCAGGACGACCGGACCGGCTCCGCTCTGCCGAATCTTGCCGAGTCAATCCACGCGCAGCCGGGCTTTCGGGAGCCGCACAGATTTTCGACAGCGAAGTCAGGACGTTGGCCGAGGTCACCTCGGCAAACGATAAGCCGGCGAAGAAAAGAATCGGCGACCGGCCGAGTCAAGCGGATCGCGCCGATCCGGCTGAAAAATAAAACCGCCACAGTCCTTCGATCCCAGGTGAGGCGATTCAGGTAGAGGAATCATATCGTTGGATTTTCGGCTTGTTCCGCCGGCCGCATCGATTCCGCTGCGCCGGGCGTTCCGGGAGCGGGGCCACGAGATTCCGGCATTGCGGCTTGCGTCAAGCTTGCCCTAGCGTTTCCCACAGGACGCCGGTGGGCGGCGGCGAATTGCGAGGATATCGGCCGGTCCGCCCTGCGGGCCGGCGCGGCACCCTTCGCGGGACTTCGCTGCCCAAACCGCTCCGGGACGGGAGTCGAGTTGCAATGAGCGCAAACTACGCGGGCGACGTGACGGCCGGTGATTGCTGGTCGGTCTTGTCGGAGGATCCGGACGCGTTCCTGATCGACGTCCGGAGCGCGGCGGAATGGACCTTCGTCGGGGTGCCGGACGCCCCGGCCGACGCCCGCCCGCCGGTGCTGGCGGAATGGCAGAGCTTTCCGGCGATGGCGGTCGATCCGACCTTCGCTGCGACGCTGGAAGGTCGAATCCGCGCCAGCGGCGGCACTCTCGAATCGCGCCTGTACTTCCTGTGCCGTTCGGGCGCGCGGTCCATGGCGGGCGCCGCGGCGATGACGGCGGCGGGCTTCCGCCGCTGCTTCAACGTCCTCGACGGCTTCGAAGGCCCGGTGGACGCGGACGGGCATCGCGGCGCGGTGGCCGGCTGGAAGGCCGCAGGCCTGCCCTGGAGCCAGCGATGACCCCCGCGCCCGCGCCGGGCCTCCGGCCGACCCCGGACGCCGCGCCGCTCGACCCGAAGCGCTCGATGCATGAGACCCAAAGGACCACCAGCGCGATGCCGATCGCGGGCGACCCGAGCGACAAGTCGACCGCCGCGGTGCAGGCGCGCGTCGCCGCGCGGTTGAAGGCCCAGCTCGGCCAGGACATCTTCGCGAGCTGGTTCCAGCGCATGCGGATCGACGAGATCGGGCGCGGCACGGTGCGCGTGTCGGTGCCGACGGCCTTCCTGAAGACCTGGATCCGCTCGCACTACAGCGAAACGCTCGACGCGATCTTCGCGGCCGAAGTGCCGGGAACGCTGCGGGTCGACGTCACTGTCCGCAGCGCCGTGCGCTCGACCCCGCCGGTGCCGGTGGCCGACGCCGTGAGCCGGTTCGCCCCGCCGGCGGCCGCCGACCT
>CAXUCL010000143.1:530-5977 GCA_964249395.1 uncultured Rhizobiaceae bacterium | reverse complement strand
GGCGCTTGGCGGCCACGCGCCCGCCGCCGCGCACGGCTCGGCCGCCTCGGCGGGCGGCGGCTCGCTCGTCGCCGATCTCGCGCTCACCCTCGCCAAGGTCGCGGCCTTCGTGGCGCTCGCCGTGGCGGTGGGGCCGCGCCTCCTGCCGAGGCTCCTCGCCGAGGTCGCCCGCACCGGCTCGCGCGAGCTGTTCACCTTGTCCGTGCTGGCCATCGCCGTCGGCATCGCGTTCGGCGCGGCGGCGGGCTTCGAGGTGTCCTTCGCGCTGGGTGCCTTCTTCGCGGGCGTGATCCTGTCGGAATCGCAGTTCGGCCACCGCGCCGCCGCCGAGGCGCTGCCGCTGCAGGACGCCTTCTCGGTGCTGTTCTTCGTGTCGGTCGGCATGCTGCTCGACCCGACCGTGTTCGTGCGCGAGCCGCTCGCCGTCGTGGCGACGCTGCTCGTCGTGATTGCCGGCAAGGCGTTGATCGCCGGTTTTCTCGTCGCCGCGCTGCGCTACCCCTTGAGCCTGGCCGTGCGCATCGCCGCCAGCCTGGCGCAGATCGGCGAGTTCTCGTTCATCCTGATCGGCCTCGGGTCCTCGCTCGGCCTTCTGCCGGCGGAAGGGCGCGACCTCGTTCTCGCCGCCGCCATCCTGTCGATCACGCTGAACAAGAGCGTCATCGGCCTGGCCGAGCGGCTGGCGGTGCGCCTGGAAGCGGCAAACGCGCCCGTCGCCGGCTTCGGCGCCCGCAAGCTGGCGAGGCTGGAGGCCGGCATCGACGCCATCCGGCAGCGCGCCGCCGAGCGGCGGGAACAGCGCGAACTGCGGATCGAGGCGCTTCTCGCGACCTTTCCGCTCCTGGAAAACGTGCCGGCCGCCGACCGCGACGCGATCCTGCTCTTGTTCCGCCCGCGCGCGGCCGCGCCGGGCACGCGCATCATCCGACGCGGCGACCGGCCGGACGGCATGTACTTCCTCCAATCGGGACGCGTCGAGGTGGAAACCGCCAACGGCCCGATCGACCTGGAAGCCGGCGCCTTCTTCGGCGAGATGGCGCTGATCGAGCACGCGCGGCGCAGCGCCGACGTGACGGCGGTGGAATACTGCGACCTCCTGATCCTCGAGCGCCGCGACTTCGACCTGTTCATGACGCGCCAGCCCGCCGTCGCCGACGCCGTGCGCGAGACCGCCGAGCGCCGCCTGTCGATGAACCGGGCCGCGGCACCGGTTTCCGCCGGCTGACCGGGACGGTGGTTCAGGCGATGTCCGGAAAGCCGCCGGAGGCGACGCGATCGAGGATGCCGGCGTCGATCGTCCGCACGTCGCGCCGGCCGCACAGCGCCATGGTGACGTCGAGCTCGTTGCGGATGATCTCCAGCGCGCGCGTCACCCCCGCGCGCCCGCCGGCGCCGAGGCCGTAGAGGAACGGGCGGCCGATGTGGACGCCGCGCGCGCCGAGCGCCAAGGCCTTCAGCACGTCCTGCCCGGAGCGCACGCCGCCGTCGAGATGCACCTCGATCCGGTCGCCGACGGCGTCCGCGACCCGCGGCAGGGCGGCGATCGTGGACGAGGCGCCGTCGAGCTGGCGGCCACCGTGGTTCGACACGATGAGCGCGTCCGCCCCCGTGTCGGCCGCCATGCGCGCGTCCTCCGGATCGAGGATCCCCTTCAGGACCAGCTTGCCGCCCCATTCGCGCTTGATGGACGCGACGTCGTCCCAGGACAGGCGCGGGTCGAACTGCTCGGCCGTCCACGCGTGCAGCGAGGCGAGGTTCGAGACGGTCCTCGCGTGGCCGACGATGTTGCCGAACGTGCGGCGCTGCGTGCGCAGCATCCGGAGCGCCCAGCGCGGCCGCGTCGCCACCTGCCAGACGTGTTTCGGCCGCCATTGCGGCGGCGCGCTGAGGCCGTTGCGCAGGTCCTTGTGCCGCTGCCCGAGGATCTGCAGGTCGAGCGTCACGACGAGCGCCGAGCAACCGGCGGCCTTGGCGCGGCCGATGAGGTCGGACACGAACTCGCGGTCGCGCATCACGTAGAGCTGGAACCAGAACGGCTTGGCGGTCTCCGCCGCCACGTCCTCGATCGAGCAGATGCTCATGGTGGACAGGGTGAAGGGCACGCCGAAGCTTTCCGCCGCCTGCGCCGCCAGGATCTCGCCGTCGGCGTGCTGCATGCCGGTCATGCCGGTGGGCGCGAGGGCGACCGGCATCGCCACCGGCTCGCCGATCATCGTGCTTTGGAGCGAACGCCCGGCGATGTCGACGAGCACGCGCTGGCGCAGCTTGACCCGCTCGAAGTCCGCCTCGTTCGCTCTGTAGGTGCCCTCCGTCCACGAGCCGGAATCGGCGTAGTCGAAGAACATCTTCGGCACGCGCCGCCGCGCCTGGCGCTTCAGGTCGGCGATGGTGAGCGCGTCGCGCATGGGGGCTCGCAGGTCTTGCCGAAAACGAAGCGACTATAGAAGCGTCTGCGCGGCTCGCGCCATGCCGAAGGTTTCGGGACGCGAGGCGTAAGACTTTCATGACGCTGCAGGATGGAAACCGGACGGCGTCGAACGCGAGCCTGTGGAAAATCCGCCGGGCGCGGCTTCGCCGTCCGTCTGCCGTCCGCTAGCCTCGGGTCGAGGTCGCCTGCGCCGCCGATCTCGTCGCCAGGCATTGCGGCCAATGCTGGGTGCGCATGTCGTCGTCTCGATCGAAATGGTCGGTTTTCTGGAGGTTCCTGCGCTACGCGCTCATCGTGGCCGTGCCTGCGGCACTGCTAATTAACCACTGGCTCGGCCACCGGCCGCCGGCGGACAATCCGCAAGACCTCTTGCGCCGGCTGACGGAAGGCTCGGCGAAGTCCCTCTTGAGACGGGATGTCGTCAACGCGTATGCCGACCTCGATCCGGGAGGCGTGTACGTCAGGATACCGCAACCCTACCGCACCTTCGAGCAGTTGTTGGAAGACCATCCGGACTGCTGCCGGCTCAACGGTCCATGGTCTATCGATCAAATATATGACCGCTGCTGGTGGCTGTGGAACAGACGCGCATTTGCTTCTCCCATGATCATTAAATATACATCAGCTCAAGAGTACAACGGACGATCATTGGTCGTTACTAGGGAACTATATGCGAGATGCGACGGATCGATGATCGATCCAACTGAGGGCAACTAGAAATGATCTACGACAGCACGACGCTGAATTCGAATGCCATCTTGAAATTGTACCTCTACGGTAGGCAAGGCGTTCCTTCGAACCTCGTCGATCCCAACCTGGTGCGCGGACGCGATGCGACGACCATGATCCAGGTTGATGCGATCGACTATATGGCCAACGGCGCCGGCCGCTTCGCCAACGGCGCATCCTTCAGCGTCGTCACGCAGTTCTTGAATGGCGAGGGGGCATTGGCAGCGGGTGAATATGGCAAGTTCGCCCTGTTCGACCTTTATGGCCTGACGGTCCCCGCCGAGCGCGGTGCCGTCGTTCACCAGGCGTTCTATGCAGACGGCAAGGACGACGCGCACGATCGCGTTAACATCTTCAACACCACGGCGTTCCAGCTTGGGGACAACGTCACGTTCCATGTCGAAGCCGACGGCACGCGCTGGATCGAGAACTTTTCCATCACTCCGTATGAAGGTGAGGAACCCGAGAACTACGACTTCGAAGGCGGGAACTTCCTCACGAACTACCTGAACAACATCGACGACGGCTACCTGGACCCTGGCCACCTCGGCCGAAAGGTCCTCATCGACTTCGTCAACACTCCGCCGGCGAGATCGTCGCCTTACACGCTCGCCGACCTGGCCGCCGATCAAGCCGTCCAGTCCGGCTGGACGCTGCCGGGTTACGCTTCGCTCGCGTCGCAGCACAACGCCTGGATCAGCAACACCTATGCGTCCGGCATCACCAGGTTCCTAGATGGCGACCGCGCGATCTACTACACATCCGATCTGGACTGGATTCCCGGCCGGAACCCGGACGTCAGACCGGACCCGAACTCCTTCACCTTCGACGAGGGGTTGCAGAACGGCATAACGCTCGTCGGCGACAACGAGGGTTCGTACCTCACCGGCTTCGATACGGCCGACCGCATGGTCGGCGGCGACGGCGGCGACTTCATCGTCGGCAACGAATGGTGGACCAGCGAGTTCGGCTTCACCGACCAGAAACGTGACCTGCTGCAAGGCGGTCAAGGGTACGACACCTACGTGCTCGCTGACAGCACCATCACCCATACGCAATTACAGACGTTGTCGTTCGACTTCTCGATCTTCGACGACGTGGACGAGATTCACGACGTCGGCGGCGACGGCGCGGTCAGGCTCGAACTGCCGGTCGAAGGAGCGTTCACGCTGTTCGAATGGGACGTGTTCACCGACATCGACGGCGTCGAGATCGATTTCAACACGAGCGGCGACGTCTACAACCTGTGGAGCGTCTACGCCGAAGTCTACGATCCCGTCTCGGAGCAATGGAACCAGGAACTCGTTGACGCCTACAATCACGGCGTGTCGGGCGTGAGCGCCATCTTGAAGAATGGCGACTTTCACATGTTCACTTGGTCGGGCGGCGGTACCAGCGAGTATCCCGAGTTCACCTTCAACCCGCTCGGTGTGATCAAGGACTTCTCGTTCGGCGAACTGGACATGGTCTTGGTTTGAAGGCGGTCGCGTCGAGCGGTGCGGGCCGGATCGCTCGAGCAACGCAGCCCGCCGGCCGCTTAACCATCGCCCCTGCATCCGTTAAGGAAGCCCATCGCGGCCGGGTCCGCGGATCGATCGGAAGGCGGACGGACGATGCGTCTTCGGAACAAGCGCGTGTTCATCTCTGCGGCCGCGCAGGGCATCGGCCGGGCGAGCGCGCTCGCCTGCGCCGTCGAAGGTGCCCACGTGGTGGCGACCGACATCGACGTGGCGGGCCTGCAAACGCTCGCTCGCGGGGCCGGTTCGATCGAGACTTGCCGCCTCGACGTGCGCGACGGGGCGGGCGTCGCGGCGTTCGCCCGAGCGCAGGCGCCGTTCGACGCCCTGTTCAACTGCGCCGGCTTCGTGCACGAGGGGACCATCCTCGACTGCTCGGAGGCCGATTGGGACTTCTCGTTCGACCTCAACGTCAAGTCGATGTTCCGCGTCACCAAGGCGTTGCTGCCGGGGCTCCTCGAACGGGCGGACGAGACCGGCACCGCGGCGATCCTCAACATGGCCTCCATGGCGTCCTCGGTGAAGGGGTTCCCGAACCGCCTCGCCTACGGCGCCACCAAGGCGGCGGTGATCGGCTTCACCAAGGCGCTGGCCGCCGACCACGTCGCCCGAGGTCTGCGCTGCAACGCGCTGTGCCCGGGAACCGTCGACACGCCCTCCCTGCGGGGCCGCATCGCGGGCGCCCCCGACCCGGCCGCGGCCGAGCGCAACTTCGTCGCCCCCCCCCCCCCGGGGCGGCCCGCGGGGGGGGGGGGCCCCCCGCCCCCCGGGGG
>CAXUCL010000143.1:0-464 GCA_964249395.1 uncultured Rhizobiaceae bacterium | reverse complement strand
ACACGGACCTGAACCGTGCGCGTCTACCAATTCCGCCACCTGGGCTCGAAGCGGACCATTAGGTTTCCGCTCGTCGCCTGTCAATCGCTCGAAACGCCGTTCGCCGCGGCGGCGGCGCCCATCGTCGCCCCATGATCGAAGGGAAGCGACGCATTGGGGCGCGGCGCCGCCGCGCGGGCGCCGGCGCGTCTTGCCGTCGGCCGGCCTCGACAAGGCGATCCTTCCTCAAGGCTTTCGCCCCGGCGCGACCGCGAGTCCCGCGGCCGAACCCTTTTCGGCGCGGCCCGGCGGCGCTATGACGGCCGCATGGGTCGGCCCGAGCCGCACGCCGGCAGCGGCGGCTCTCGGATCGAGATCTCAGGCAAGGCGGGCGACACGGATGGCGATCGACCTCAACCAGACGGTCACGGTGTTCGGCGGCTCGGGCTTCCTCGGCCTCTACGTCGCGCGGGCGCTCGCCCGGC
>CAXUCL010000142.1:5835-6115 GCA_964249395.1 uncultured Rhizobiaceae bacterium | reverse complement strand
CTCGAACTGGATCGTCGCGAAGGGGTCCTCGGCGGCGACGCGTCGGACCTCGTCCAGCGTTGCCGGCAGTTCGGCCTGCGCCTGCCGCCAGGTTTCGAGGGTCCCGTCCGAACGGCCCGCCTGCCAAAGCCCGAGCGCCACGAGGCACGCCGGTACGACCACGATCCAGCCGACGAGCGCGGCCGCGGATGCGAGACGGGGGAAACGCGCCGCGAACCGGCCTGGGACTCCGAACGCCATGCGCGCGCCTCAGCTTTCTCGCCCGAACAAGCGCGCAAGA
>CAXUCL010000142.1:0-5713 GCA_964249395.1 uncultured Rhizobiaceae bacterium | reverse complement strand
CCCCGCGTCGCCGCGGCTCAGCGGTGCGGTGCGACGCTCGAAGCGAGTCCGGAGGGCTTGCGCGGCACGCAGCGTCCCGCGCCCTTCTCGCCGACGAGAGCGCCCTCGCCGGAGACCTGCGCCAGGCGGACATAGCTATCGATGCCTCCACGCAGCACCAGCCGATCCGTCGCGTCGATGACGTCATCCGCCGCCAAGCCGAGGCCGAGCGGCGCGATCGCGCCGTTCCGCGCGCCGCTGTCGGCGCGGAACGCGTCAAGCGCCGTGGCGAGGGTGCCGCCGCGGCTCGCGCGGTCGAGCGTCACAGAGCCGGTTCCAGCGCGCCGATCAGCCGGTCCACCTCCTCGACCGTGTTGTAATGCACCATCGACACGCGCACGACGCCGTCCTGCGGCATCAGCCCATGGTCCTCGACGATGCGGCGGGCGTAGAAGTCGCCGTAGCGGATGCCGATCCGCGCCGCGTCGACGGCCTCCACGACGCGCTTCGAGCTGGTTTCACGCACCGTGAACGACACGGTGGACACGCGCGCGTCGGCGTCGGTCGCGGTGCGGCCGACGACGCGCACCGAGTTGCGCGAGGCGAGGAAGTCCATCAGCCGCTCCGTGACGACGCGCTCCTGCTCCGCGATGGCGTCGAAGCCGGCCTCGATCGCCGGTCTGCCGGACGCGGCTCCCGCCCGCGCACCGAGTTCCTCAACGTAGTCCACCGCGCCGATCGAGCCCCAGGCCGCTTCGTAGTTGATGTTGCCGGGCTCCAGCTTGTGGGGCACGCGGCTCTTGTCGAAGAAGTAGTGGTAGATGTTGTCGAGCGCTTCCAGCCTGTCGCGCCGTCCGTACATGGCGGCGTGGTGCGGCCCGAACACCTTGTAGGCGCTGAACACGTAGTAGTCCGCGCCGAGGGCCCGCACGTCGATGGCGCGGTGCGGCGCGTAGGCGACGGCGTCCACCACGAGCTCGGCGCCGCCCGCGTGCGCGATCGCCGCGATCTCCCGGATCGGGTTGATCGTGCCGAGGATGTTGGAGACGTGCGTGACGCAGACGAGCTTGGTGCGCTCCGTCAGGAGCGCGCGGAGGTCGTCGAGGTCGAGCTCGAACGTTTCCGGGTCGCAGCGCCACCATTTGATCGTCACGCCGCGCGCTTCGTGGCGGAGCCACGGGCCGACGTTCGCCTCGTGGTCGACGTTGGTGAGGACGATCTCGTCGCCGGGCGCCAGGCGGCTCGTCATGGCTTCGGACAGGAAGCGCAGGAGGATGGTGGTGTTCGGGCCTTCGATGACCTCGCCGGGGTCGCAGTTCATGAAGCGCGCGAAGGCCTCGCGGGTTTGCGCGACGCGGCGCGAGGACACCTGGCTCGGTGCGTAGCTCGCCCCCGTCTGGACGTTGGAGGTGAGGAGGTAGTCCGACACGCGGTCCGCGACGCGCTGGAGAACCTGGCTGCCGCCGGCGTTGTCCATGAACGTCCATTCGCCGGCCAGCGCCGGGAACTGCGATCGGACGAAGTCGAGGTCGAGGGGCATCGAGGGGTCTGCTTTCGGCAATAGGATTGGTCAGCGGGCGCCGCGCCGCGCGTGGCGGGTCTCGTAGCGCGACACGAGGCGCACCAGCGGCAGGAGCAGGAGGAGATAGATCACGGCCGCGCCGATCAGCGGCGTCGGGTTCGCGGCGAGCGCCTGCGCCTGCGTCGCCTGCTTGAGGAGGTCCGGCAGCGCCACCACGGAGGCGAGCGCGGTGTCCTTCATGACGTTGATCGAGTTGTTGGTCAGCGGCGGGATGACGATCCGCACCGCCTGCGGCAGGATCACGTGCCGCATCCGGCGATAGGAATGGAGGCCGAGCGCGTCGGCCGCCTCGAACTGGCCACGCGGGATCGCCTCGATGCCGGCGCGGAAGATTTCCGCCGCGTAGGCCGCCGACACGGTCGACAAGGCGAACACGGCGGCGACGAAGGGCGAGAAGCGGATGCCGACGAAGGGCAGCGCGTAGTAGACCACGACGAGCCAGACCAGCACCGGCAGGGCGCGGAACACGTCGATATAGGCGACCGCGAGGAAGCGCAGCGGCTTGGCCGCGTAGAGCCTGACGAGCGCCAGAGCCATGCCGCCGCCGAGTCCCAGGACGATCGACAGCGCGCCGAGCAGCACGGTGCGCCCGAGACCCTGCAGCAGCAGCGGGTAGTAGCGCACGAGCACGTCGACGTTGAAGAAGGTCGATGCCAGTCCCATGCCGATCCGCCGTTCCAGATGAGCCGCCGACCGCGTCGGCCGGCGGCGCCGCGTCGGCCTTTTAGAGCTTCGGCATCTCGGCGTTCTTGGCGGTGGAGGTCGAGGCGTCGGGCTTGGTGCCGAACCACTTCTCGTGCAGCTGCGCGACGAAGCCTTCCTGCTTCATGGCACCGATCGCCTTCGTGGCCTCGGTCGCCAGGGCCGAGTCCTTGGCGAACATGATCGAATACTGCTCGCCGGTCGGGATGCGCTCCACCACGGCGTATTGCGGCTTGTCCTTGATGTAGTAGGCGACGGCCGGGATGTCGGAGATGTAGGCGTCGATGCCGCCGTTGTTGAGGTCGAGCATGGCGGGCGCCAAGCCCTCGAAGCGGCGGATCTCGTTGATGCCGAGTTGCTGCTGGCGCTCGGTCGCGTAGATGTCGCCGGTGGAGCCGGTATCGACGCCGACCGTCTTGCCGGTCAGGCCTTTCAGACCTTCGATGCCGGAGGATTTCAGCACCGACAGCGACTGGTCGCTGTCGTAGTAGGGCTGCGCGAAGGACACCGACTCCAGCCGCTTCTTGGTGATGGTGATCGAGGAGATGGCGGCGTCGATGCGACCCGACTGCACGGCCGAGAACAGGCCGTTGAACGGGATGTTCTCGATCGAAACGTCGTCGTAGCCCATGCGCTTGGCGGCTTCGCGCACGAGTTCCACCTCGAAGCCGACGATCTCGCCCGCCTCGTTCTGGAATTGCCACGGCACGTTGCCGACGTTGGCGCCGACGGTGAGCGTCTTGGCGAAGGCCGGGCCGGCGAAGGTCGCCGCGGCGAGCGCCAGCGCGACGAAGGTCCTGCGGATCACGGTCTCTCCTCTTCGGGTCGGGGCGGGCCGGCGCGTCCGCTCAAGTTTTGAGCCGCAATGCCCAACGACTGATCAACGGTCCTGCATGCACTTTCCGGCACAGACTGTGCGAAACCTTGCGCGTTGCGCAAGCGAAAACTTCGCGCCGCCGCCCGTCATTCGGCGGCTTTCCGCGAGCGCCGCGCGGCGTCGGTCGCGGGCTCCCGCCCGCGGCGCCCGGCGCGTTCGATTTCGGCGTAGGGGGCGAGCACGTCCATCAGCTCGCCGCGCGAGGCCGGCGCCGTCAGGAGCGCGCGCGCCGCGACGCGATCCAGATGCTCGGCCATCAGCGCCGCCGCCCGCTCGGCGTCGCTCGCCGCCAGGGCCTCGATGACGCCGCGATGCTCGGAAACGGCGCATTCGGAGGAGTGCGGCCGCCCGAAGGTCGCCAGCGACAAGCTCGACCGGTAGGCTATCTCCCGCACGTAGCGCACGAGCGTCGGCTTGCCGGTCATCTCGGCGAGCCTGACGTGGAACTCGGTGGCGAGGCGGATGGAGTTGGCGTTCGGCCCGCCATGCGCCGCCTCTTCGGCGGCGACGTGCGCTTCCAGCTCGGCGATCTGTTGCGCCGACAAGCGGCCGCACAGGGCGCGCACGACGAGGCGCTCCAGCTCGCGGCGGATGTCGAACTCGTCCCGCGCCTCGTCGAAGGACGGCGTCGCGACGATCGCGATGCGGTTGCGCCGGAGCTCCACCAGGCCTTCCGAAGCAAGCTGGCCGAGCGCCGCGCGCGCGATCGTGCGGCTGACGCCGAAGCGCTCGCCGAGCGTGTCCTCCGGCAGCTTGTCGCCCGGCGCGAGCGCCTGCTCCAGGATCGCGCGGCGGATGGCGCGACAGATGATCGAGGCGCGGTCGGACGCGTCCATGGGCAGGTGTGTCTCACGCGAACGCGTCTTGCGACTTTTGAAACGAGCAGCGCTCCCCTCGCAAGTTCAAAGTCGTTCCGCGCGCTAGGGTGTATGCAGTTTCGCGATCGATCGCATGCGATGAGGTGCGTGGACCGACACCGTCGCTTGCGCAACCGAACGCGATTCAACCGCCGGCGGCAACGGCGCCCAGCCAGGGAAAGAGCAGGCCGGTGGCGGGCGATCGACCGGCCGCGCGTCTCGGTATAGGCAGCGGTAGCAGGAAGCCGACCACCGTCGATCGTCGCGTTTCTGTATCTTGCGGGTCCTGCGCTGCGCGCCGGCCCTCCCCTACCTCATCACGGGCATGGAGAACTCGGCACCGCTCTTGATGCCGGAAGGCCAGCGGGAAGTGACGGTCTTGGTCCTTGTCCAGAACTTGATGCTGTCCGGTCCGTGCTGGTTGAGGTCGCCGAAGACGGAGCGCTTCCAGCCGCCGAACGAATGGTAGGCGAGCGGCGTCGGGATCGGCACGTTGATGCCGATCATGCCGACGGGAACGCGGCTGGCGAAGTCGCGCGCGGCGTCGCCGTCGCGCGTGTAGATCGCGACGCCGTTGCCGTATTCGTGACGCGCCGGCAGCGACAGCGCCTCCTCGTAGTCCTTGGCGCGCACCACCGAGAGCACCGGCCCGAAGATTTCCTGCTTGTAGATGTCCATCTCGGGCGTCACCCGGTCGAACAGGCAGGAGCCGACGAAGAAGCCGTCCTCGTAGCCCTGCATCCGGAACTGCCGGCCGTCGACGACGAGTTCGGCGCCCTCCGCGATCCCACGCTCGACGAGGCCGAGGATCTTCTCCTTCGCGGCCCGCGTCACCACCGGGCCGTAGTCGGCCGCCTCGTCTGTGTAGGGGCCGATCTTGAGGGCTTCCACCTTCGGGACGAGCTTCTCGATCAGCGCGTCAGCCGTTGCCTCGCCGACGGGAACGGCCACCGAGATCGCCATGCAGCGCTCGCCGGCCGAGCCGTAGCCCGCGCCGATCAGCGCGTCCGCCGCCATGTCGAGGTCGGCGTCCGGCAGGATGATCATGTGGTTCTTGGCGCCGCCGAAGCATTGGGCGCGCTTGGCGTGGCGGGCGGCCTCCGCGTAGACGTAGGCCGCGATCGGGGTGGAGCCGACGAAGCTCACCGCGCCGATGTCCGGGTGCGCCAGGATGCCGTCGACGGCCTCCTTGTCGCCGTTCACCACCTGCAGCACGCCCGCCGGCAGACCGGCCTCCATCATCAGCTCGGCGAGGCGCAGCGGCACGGAGGGGTCGCGCTCGGAGGGCTTCAGGATGAAGGCGTTGCCGCAGGCGACCGCGGGGGCGAACATCCACATCGGGATCATGGCCGGGAAGTTGAACGGCGTGATGCCCGCCCCGATGCCGACGGCTTGCCGGATCGAGTACATGTCGATGCCGGGACCCGCCCCTTCGGTGAACTCGCCCTTGGTCAGGTGGGGCACGCCGCAGACGAACTCGGCGACCTCCATGCCGCGCACGATGTCGCCCTTCGAGTCCTCCACCGTCTTGCCGTGCTCGGCCGACAGCATCTCGGCGAGCTCGTTCATGTGGCTGTTGATCAGCGCCACGAAGCGCATGAACACCCGCGCCCGGCGCTGCGGGTTGGTGGCGGCCCAGGCGGGCTGCGCGGCCTTCGCGCCGTCCACGGCGCGGCCCAGCTCGGCGGCGGACGCCAGCGCCACGCGCCCCGACAC
>CAXUCL010000141.1:0-6135 GCA_964249395.1 uncultured Rhizobiaceae bacterium | reverse complement strand
GGGCAGGCCACGCGCTTGCGCCATCTTGGCCAGCGCCTCCATCTGCTTCGGGTCGAGCTTCGACAGGTCCGGCATGCCGCCCCCGAGACCGCCCATGCCGCCGCCGCCGGGCAGGCCCATCTTGGCCCCCATGCCGCCCATGAGCTTGTTCATCAGGCCGGCGCCCTTGCCCCCCTTGCCCGCCATCGACTTCATCATGTCGGCCATCTGGCGGTGCATCTTGAGGAGCTTGTTGATGTCGGCCGCGTCCGTGCCCGAGCCCGCCGCGATGCGCTTCTTGCGCGAGTGCTTCAGGAGGTCGGGGTTGGCGCGTTCCCAACGCGTCATGGAGGAGACGATCGCCAGCTGGCGCTTGAGCAGCTTGTCGTCGAGGCCGGCGGCGGCGATCTGGTCCTTCATCTTCGCCATGCCGGGCATCATGCCCATCAGGCCGCCCATGCCGCCCATGCGCTGCATCTGGCGGAGCTGGTCGGCGAGGTCGTCGAGGTCGAACCGGCCCGACTGCATCTTCTTGGCCGTCGCCGCGGCCTTCTCTGCGTCGATGGTTTCGGCGGCGCGCTCCACCAGGGAAACGATGTCGCCCATGCCGAGGATGCGGTCGGCGATGCGGGCCGGAAAGAAGTCCTCCAGCGCGTCCATCTTCTCGCCGGTGCCGATCAGCTTGATCGGCTTGCCGGTGACGGCGCGCATCGACAAGGCCGCGCCGCCGCGCCCGTCGCCGTCGACCCGCGTCAAGACGATGCCGGAGATGCCGACCCGTTCGTCGAACGAGCGGGCGAGGTTGACGGCGTCCTGGCCGGTGAGACTGTCGGCGACGAGCAGGATCTCGTGCGGCTCCGAGCGCGCCTTGATCTCGGCCATCTCGAGCATCAGCGGCTCGTCGATGTGGGTGCGCCCGGCCGTGTCGAGGATCAGGACGTCGTAGCCGCCGAGCCGGGCGGCCTGCGCCGCGCGCGACGCGATCTCGGTCGGCGTTTGGCCGGCGACGATCGGCAGCGTCGCCACGGTCACCTGCTCGCCGAGGATGCGCAGCTGCTCCTGTGCGGCCGGGCGGCGCGTGTCGAGCGAGGCCATGAGGACGCGGCGGCGCTGCTTCTCGGCGAGGCGCTTGGCGAGCTTGGCCGAGGTCGTGGTCTTGCCCGAGCCCTGCAGGCCGACCATCATGATCGTGACGGGGGCGGGGGCGTTGAGGTCGATCGCCACCTGGTCGGACCCGAGCAGGGCCACCAGCTCGTCGTGGACGATCTTCACCACCATCTGGCCGGGCCGGACGGACTTGACGATCGTCGCGCCGACCGCCTTCTCGCGCACGCGCTCGGTGAACGAGCGCACCACCTCCAGCGCGACGTCGGCCTCCAGAAGCGCGCGGCGGACCTCGCGCAGCGCGGCCGCGACGTCGGCGTCCGACAGGGCGCCGCGCCCGGTCAGGGTGTTGAGGATGCTCCCGAGGCGATCCTGCAGGGAATCGAACATGCCGCTCAAACCGCCTTGATCCTGGCCCGCGAGGCAGATGGCGGACGTCGCGTCGCCCGGCCCGCCCTCGCGAGGCGTCGACCGCGACGAACACAGCGGAGCCGCGTCCGCGGGCGAGGCTCGCTGGCGGACGTTGACCTCCGGGCGGCTGAGGACGTCAGGGACCCGGTCGGCGGCTCGCGGACAAAGCTGTCGCGGTTTGAACGGGCTCAAAGCACGGAAAGGGCGGAGAAGTCAAATTCCCGGCGCGGACCGCGACCGCTTCCCGGCCGCCGCCCTATGTGCTCCGCCCGGCGCCGCCGCACGGCCGCGGCGCCGGAACGGCGGACCGGCTGGGAGGCGGGATGTCCTTGAACGAAGTCGCGGGCGGGCGCTCGGCCGCCGACCTTTTCCCGACTCGCGTGCTCGGCCGCCCGGAGGTGCGGGACCTGCCGGCCGCGCCGGACAACACAGGGCAACTGATCGGGCCGGGCATCGTCGCCGCGGGCGTCGGCCTCTCGTCCGGCGAGTTCGTTCTGTATCCCTATATCGCGAGCCAGGTCGGCCTCGTCTTCGTTTGGGCCGCGCTTCTCGGCGTGACGACGCAGTTCTTCCTCAACATGGAGATCGAGCGCTACACGCTCGCCACCGGCGAGACCGTGCTGACCGGCTTCAGCCGCTTCTGGCGGCATTGGGGCCTCGTGTTCGCGCTGATGACCTGCTTCGCCAACCTTTGGCCCGGCTGGGCGACGAGTTCGGCGACGATGCTGTCGTACATCGTCGGGGGCGAGCCGCGCTGGATCGCGGTCGGCATGCTGCTCGCGATCGGCCTGATCCTGACGCTCGCGCCCGTGGTCTACGTGATCCTGGAGCGCCTGCAGATGGTGAAGGTCGCGCTGGTGGGCGTCCTGATCGTCATCGCCGCCCTGTTCGTGGTCACCGCCGACGACTGGGCGGCGCTGCCGCAGATCGCGACGAACGCGGCGATCCCGACCGAGCTCGGCTTCGCGCTGCTGCTCGGCGCGCTCGCCTTCGCCGGGGCCGGCGGCGGCCAGAACCTCTGCCAGTCGAACTGGATCCGCGACAAGGGCTTCGGCATGGGCCAATACGTGCCCCGGATCGCCAGCCCCGTCACCGGGCAGCCGGAAGCCGCGCCTTCCACCGGCTTCGTGTTCGAGCCGACGCCGGAGAACATGGCGCGCTGGAACCGCTGGTGGCGTTTCGCCAACTGGGAGCAGCTGCTGACCTTCGTCCTCATCACCTTCGTCACGATCACCTTCACGTCGCTGCTGGCCTACTCGACCGTGTTCGGCGAGGCGGGGCTCGCCAACTCCGTCGCCTTCGTCCAGCGCGAGGGGCAGGTGCTGGCAAGCCGCGTCGGCGGCTGGTTCGGCGCGTTGTTCTGGTTCATCGGCGCCTTCTCGCTGTTCGGGGCGGCCACCGGCATCGTCGACTACACGAGCCGCCTCGCGGCCGACGTGCTGCGGACCTCCTACCTCAAGACCAGCAACGAGAGCCGGCTGTATTTCGGGATCGTCTGGGGTCTCGTCGCGATCGGCGTCGTGGTGCTCCTCGTCGGCCTGGCGCAGCCGCTGGTGCTGCTCGTCATCTCGGCCTGCGTCGGCGGCCTGATGATGTTCCTGTATTCGGGCCTGCTCGTCCTCCTGAACCGCAGGGTGCTGGTGCCGGCGATCCGCCCCGGCGCTTTCCGGGTGGCGGCCCTCGCCTGGGCCTTCCTGTTGTTCGGCGCTCTGTCGGCTCTGACGATCGGCCAGCAGCTGCCGAAGCTTTGGGCCGCGGGCTGAGGCAGGAACGCCGCCGGCCGCTCCGTCGCGCGAACGCCCGACGGGCGGGAACGGGACGGGTCGAGCGCGCTCGAAGCACTCGACCGCGCCTCGGCCGTCTCAGGCGAACAGCCGCCGCAGCTGGGGCACGTTGCGGACGACGAGAAGGTCGAACGCGACCATCGCGAGGATCATGAGGCCCGACAAGGGGAACAGGACGCCGAACAAGGCCGCCATCGCCCAGAGCGCGCCGTAGACCCGGCGGCTGGTCGGGTAGGGCGGCACGCCGAGGCGTCCCGAAGGCCGGCGCTTCAGCCACATCACCACGGCCGACACCGAGGCGAGCGCGATGGCGAGGCACGTTCCCAGCATCAGGAGCTGGTTCGCGAGACCGAACTCCTGGCCCATGTGGAGGTTGATGCCGAGCTCGGTCAGCTTCGCCACCGAACCGTAGTCGGCGTAGGAAACGTCGACGATCGGCTCGCCGGAATACTGGTCGACGTGGATCGTGCGGGCCTTCGCGAGGTCGTCCGGGAACACGGCTGCGGTGTAGACGCCCACAGCATCCACCGGAACCGTCACCTCGAACCTCCGCGCCATGCCGCGCTCGCGCGCCACCTGGACGGCCCTGTCGAGACCGATCGGCGCCGCGGCCGCCTGGCGCGACACGGGCATCGGCGAGGTTTCCATCGTCCAGCCGACGCTCGCGACGCGGTGGCCCGCGTGCTCGCCCGAGGTCGGCACGTCGTCCCACAGGGCGGCCGGGTGGCCGGTTCCCGTCGCCGTCGCGATCTCGGCGAGCTTGCCGCCCCAGACGCTCGACCACGGCAGGCCGCTGAGCGCCAGAAAGGCGATCAGGACGCCGGCGAAGGCGCCGGTCACGGCGTGGGTGTCGCGCCAGAAGACGCGGCTGCGAGGCGTGCCGCGAACGGAAGCGACGCCGCCGGCCCGTCCGCGCGGCCACCAGAGATACAGCCCGGACACGACGAGGATGATCGCGAAGCCCGCCATCGCCTCGACGAGGCGGTTCGCGTAGGCGCCGACGTAGTCCAGGCTGTGGAGCTTCCGGACGACCTCGTTGAACTCCTGCCGCTTCGCGACCGTGTCGAGGACCTCGCCGTTGTAGGGATCGACGAAGGCGTAGGTCGTCTCGCCGTTCCTTTCCAGCGCGACCCGTGCGGACGCGGACGGCCCGGACGGGTCGCGGTAGGCCGCCAGCCTCGATCCGGGAACGGCGGCCTCGGCCTTCGCCGCGAGTTCGCTCGGGCGGAGCGGCGGCGTGGCTCGTTCGGCGACGACGTTGCGGTGGGCGAAGACGGTGTCGTCGATCTCGTCCCGGAACAGGTAGAGCGAGCCGGTGACGGCCAGGAGGATCATGAACGGGACGGCGATCAGCCCGGCGTAGAAGTGCCAGCGCCAGATGGCCCGGTAGGTGTCGAACGCGAGCGCGGCGGCGCTCGGCCGCGACGGCGCGATGATGTCGGTCATAGTGCAGATGCCTCGAACCCGGACGGCCCGGCGCGGCACCGTCCCCTCAAGGCTCGATGCGGAAAAAGCCGGCGACCGTCGAACGGAACCTTGAGGGCGTCGCCCCCTGCGGATCAGCGTCGGATCGAGGTGGCGGGCGGTCCCCTGGCGGGGGGCCGCTCGACGACGGGCCCGGCCGGGACCGGCGCCGCGCGATCGGCGGCGATCTCGACCCGGTCGGCGAAGCGGACCGGGAGGCCGGTCTCGTCGGACGGGGCGATCGATGCGGGGAACGGGGCGCCCGCGCAGCAGAGCGAGGCGCAGGGACACTCCCCGCGCCGATCGGTCTCGCTCGGGCGGTGCGATCCGTCGAACGAGGCCGTGCAGATGACGTCCGCCGGTCCGGGTATTGCGGCCGCGGCGTGACCCGCGACGGCGAGCTGCAGCGCGAACGCGAGCGCCAGGAGGGCGCCGAGGACGCCGCCCGAGAGCCTGTCGTTCGCGACGTCCCGCCAGAACCGCATGGGGGCCGTCATCGCACGCGCGAGGCGGTTTGTCGACGCGTCGGTCCCGTGGCGTCCCGTTCCAGGGACGGCCACCCGCGGCTCCCGCACGGGAACCGGGCCGCATCCGGCGCCTTCTTCGCCGAGCCGTCACCTCGCGCTCGGCCGCGCCGTTTCGCCGGCCCCTTTCGCTGGCGCAAGCCGGGGCGATCGGCCATATAGCGGCAATGGCCCCGGACGACGGCGTTCCCTTCGCGCGCATGAACGGCATCGGCAACGCGATCCTCGTGGTTGACCTGCGCGGCGCGTCCGCGCGCGTCACGGCCGAGGCGGCGCGGGCGCTGGCAGGAGAGCCGCAAACGCGCTTCGACCAGATCATGGCGATCCACGACCCGCGCCTGGAGGGCACGGACGCGTTGATCCGCATCCTGAACGCCGACGGGTCGCCGGCCGAGGCTTGCGGCAACGGCACGCGCTGCGTCGTGCGAGCGCTTCACGCCGAGACCGGGCGGCGGCGTTTCGCCTTCGAGATCGCGGGTCGCGTCGTCGCGGCCGAGGAGGGCGACGACGGCCTCGTGTCGGTCGACATGGGGCCGCCGCGCTTCGGCTGGCGGGACGTGCCCTTGTCCGAGCCCTTCAGCGACACGCGCGCCATCGAGCTGCAGATCGGCCCGATCGACGCGCCGATGCTCCATTCGCCGGCCGCCCTGTCCATGGGCAACCCGCACACGGTGTTCTTCGTCGCGAACGACGTTTGGAGCTACGCGCTCGACCGCTTCGGGCCGATCCTGGAGAACCACCCGCTGTTTCCCGAGCGCGCCAACATCACGCTCGCGCAGGTCCTGTCGCGGGACGCGCTCGCCATCCGCACCTGGGAGCGCGGCGCCGGGCTGACGAACGCCTGCGGCAGCGCGGTGGCGGCTAGCGTC
>CAXUCL010000140.1:0-6202 GCA_964249395.1 uncultured Rhizobiaceae bacterium | reverse complement strand
CGCCGGTTGCCTCGCCGATGCCGGCCGCGATCCCGTCTCGCCCCGCGTGCGCCTGCCGGACGCCGCGGGGCCGGAACAACTCGGCGGCATCGTCACCGGCGCCCGCGAGCGGCGTCCGCCCGCCCCGGGCGCGACCGCCGCCGACCCGTTCCCCGCTTCCCCCGCTTCCCCCGCTTCCGCTTGAGACCCGTCATGCCGCAGGTTCCCCCATCGCGCGACAAGCTGCGCGTTTCCTTCGAGTTCTTTCCGCCGAAGAGCGAGCGGATGGACGAGGCGCTTTGGACCAGCATGAAGCGCCTGGAGCCGCTGTCGCCGGACTTCGTGTCCGTCACCTACGGGGCCGGCGGCTCGACGCGCGAGCGCACGCACCAGACGGTGAAGCGCATCCTTCAGGAGACGAGCCTGGTGCCGGCGGCGCATCTCACCTGCGTCGACGCGAGCCGCGCGGAGATCGACGCCGTGGTGCGCCAGTACCATGCGACGGGCGTGCGTCATTTCGTGGCGCTGCGCGGTGACAGCCAGGCGGGCGTCGGGTCCGCCTACCAGGCCCACGCCGACGGCTACCAAAGCTCGGCCGACCTCGTCGCCGGATTGAAGGCGGTCGATCCGGCGATCGAGGTCTCGGTTTCGGCGTATCCGGAAAAGCACCCGGAAAGCTCGGATTTCGCGACCGACATCGATCTTCTGAAGCGCAAGGTCGACAACGGCGCGGTCCGGGCCATCACGCAGTTCTTCTTCGACAACGACGTGTTCGAGCGCTTCGTCGAGCGTGTGCGCCGGGCCGGCATCTACGCGCCGATCGTGCCCGGCATCGCGCCGATCCACGACTTCGCGAAGATTTCGCGCTTCGCGGCCGGCTGCGGCGCGACGATCCCGGCCTGGCTCGCCAGCCGGTTCGAGGGACTCGAGAACGATCCGCAGACCCACAGCCACGTCGCGGCGGTGGTCTGCGCCGAACAGGTGCTGGACCTTGCCGACCGCGGCTTCCGCGACTTCCACTTCTATACGATGAACCGGGCCGACCTCTGCTACTCGATCTGCCACATCATGGGCTTGCGTCCGGCGACGGACGCCGACACCGTGGGCGTCGAGATGGAGGCCGCCGCGGCCTGAGGCGGACGGTTCAGGCCGACAGTTGGAACGGGCCGCGAAAAAGCCCGCGAGGCGCTTCCGTCTCGCGAGCTCTCGTTGTGTCTTGGCTTAGCCGACGCACCGGCCGAGCGGCGGGCGCGACGAACGGACAACCGCTTGGCTAGGGCAGCAGGCCCATCACCATGGCGCCGACGAACGCGAAGGCGGCGGAAACCATCACGGCATTCACGGAACGTGGCAGAAGCATGCATCCTCCCAGGCGCATTCGTCACGGATTTTAACGAAGTTTATCGATTCGTAAAGTCGCGTTCTGGCCGACGACTGGCGTTCTTAGGACACCGGTCGGGCGAACGGTTGCATGTGACGCCTCCCCGTGCGAGCGCAGCCGTCCAAGCGTGAAGGCAAGGAGAAGTGACCGAATGCAGCGGTTTTCCAGCGCCCGCGACGCGGCCCTAGCGCTTCGGCCGGACGTGCCGGTCTACTGCTTTCGGCCGCAGGTGCTGGCGGAGGACGCGCAGGCCTTCATGAGCGCGTTCCCAGGCGAGACCGCCTACGCTGTGAAGACCAACGGCGAGCGCATGGTGCTGGAAACACTCGCGAAGGCGGGCGTTTCGGCCTTCGACGTCGCCTCGCCCGGCGAGTTCGAGGCCGTGCGGGCCGTCGCGCCGAAGGCCGGGATGCTCTACATGCACCCGGTCAAGGCGCAGTCGGACATCAACCTGGCGCTGCAGACCTACGGCATCCGGACGCTGTCGCTCGACCACGAGGACGAGGTCGCGAAGGTGCTGCGCATCGTGCGGGCGCTCGACCTCGATCCCGGCTCGATCACGCTGTTCGTGCGGCTGCAAACCAAGGGACACGCGGCCTACGAGCTTTCGAAGAAGTTCGGCGCGGCGCCCGCCCACGCGGTGGAGCTCCTGCAGCGCTGCGAGCGCATCGGCTTCAAGGTCGGCCTCTGCTTTCACGTCGGGTCGCAGATCGAGGACCCGGAAACCTTCGAGCGGGCGCTGGCCTCGGCCGCCTGGGTGCGCTCGCGGGCCGGCGTGACGCTGGCCGGCCTCGATGTCGGCGGGGGCTTCCCGGCCGAGTACGGGCACGACCCGCGCCGGAAGAAGCCCGAAATGCCGGGTCTGTCCGAGATCATGGCGCGGCTTCGCGCCGACATCGCCGAGTGGGGCTTCGACGATCTGCCGCTCGTCGCCGAGCCCGGGCGCGTCGTCGTTGCCCGCGCCTTCTCGCTGATCGTGCGGGTGCTCCTGCGCAAGGGCCGCCGCCTTTACATCAACGACGGCATCTGGGCGTCGCTGTCGGACTCATGGACCGGCAAGATCACGCTGCCGGCGCGTTTCATCCCCGATCCGGCGCGCGTGCGTCGCAACGGCGATCCGCAAACGGTCACCGCGTTCCGCGTTTGCGGCGCCACCTGCGACTCGGTCGACATCCTGTCGCGGCCGTTCTGGCTGCCGGAAACGGTGGACACGGGCGATTGGATCGAGATCGGTCACATCGGCGCCTACTCGCTGTCGCTGCGGACGCGCTTCAACGGCTTCTACCCGGACACCTTCGTCGAGATCGACACGCCCTTCGATGCGGGCGAGGCGGCTGAAGGTTATGCGAGCATCGAGACCATGGCCGATTGAGGGTGCGAAAACCCTTGTCGAGCTGTCGGCCGAGTGTCGTTCTTTCAATGCTTAAGAAGCATGGGCCGGCGACCGCGCAAGGGCGCCGTTTTGATGACTCGACGATCGTCACCGTTCCGGCATCCGTCCTCGACGCAAGCGGTCCGACTGCGGCGACAGCCGTCAGCATCGATGACAACTCACAAGCGAAGCCGATCGTCATGCGTGCGGCCCGTCCGCGCTACGGCTTGGCCGAACTCATCGCCGCATGCGATGCCGAGGCTGCCCTGACCGATGAGGACACGGCTTGGCTTTCGGACGGCGCGCGCGGCGTGGAGCGGATCTGACGCGATGGCGCGACGAGCGCGCAGATCGAATGTCGCGCCGACGCTCGTCGTCGACGAGGTTCTTGCGCGGGTGGGTACGATCCTCGAATGATCGGCGCTCTACCGCTTCGGCGGCGTGATGTCCTTGATCAGGCCGGGATCGAGATCGGCCCGCACCCCGCCGAAATGGTCGAGGATCATGTTGGCGTTGCGCTTGTGCGACTTGAAGTAGACGTCGAACACGTCGCCGGCCAGCGGGATGCTGCCGACCGCCGAGTCGAGCGCGAGGTTGCCGATCATCCGCAGCAGCTTGTGCTTCGGCAGGCCGAGGCGTCGCCCCTCGTTGATAATATAGAGACCGATCAACCCGCCGGCCGCGTCGCCAACGCCAGGGAACAGGCCGATGACGCTGTCGAGGCCGAACCGCACGTTGATGCCCGGTACCCGGACCGCCGTGTCCATCAAACGGGCGAGTCGTGACAGGCGGGTCAGCCGACGCAGGGCGTCCGCATCGGGAGCGGCGTCGAACGCGGTGGCGGTGGCGGTGGTCATGACGTCCTCCGTCGAGCCGCGCGAGCGGCAACTACGGCGGAAGATATGGGAAGGGCGGACGGGCGCCGGAAGTGTCCGCCGCGTGATTTCGCCGCCGAAAGCGGACGCCGGATCGGCCGTGCCTCACATCGCGGCGAGCAGCGCCTCCGTCGGCCAACCGTCGACGGGCAGGCCGAGCCGGCGCTGCTCCTGCCGCACGGCCTCGCGGGTGTTGCCGCCGAGGATGCCGTCCACCTTGCCGACGTCATGGCCGCGCGCGGCGAGCTTCTCCTGCAACGCCTTCATGGCGTCGAACGACAGGCCCGGTTCCGGATTGCCCATGTCGACCGGCTCGGCGCCGCCGAGGCGGGTCGCGAAGTAGCCGGCGGTGAGCGAGTAGACGAGCGAGTTGTTCCATTCGAGGAACACGTCGAAGTTCTTGGTGGCGAGGAAGGCCGGACCGCTCCGGCCCATCGGCAGGATCACGGCGGCGGGAAGGGCGTCGGCGTCCAGCGCCGAGCCGTCGGCCTTCGTCACGCCGAGCGCGGCGAAGGCGCTGCGCGGCTCCTTGTTGGCGAGTGCCGCCCGCTCCCACGGGAAGTCGGCCGGCAGGCGGACGGCCTCGAGCCAGGGCTCGCCGCGCCGCCAGCCGAGCGAGGCCATGAACTTGCCGGTCGTGAACAGGACGTCCGGCGCATCGGCGAGGAGATCGACCGAGCCGTTTGCGTCGCCGTCGGTGCCGAACTTCAGGTATTCCTCCGGCAGGATCTGAGTCTGGCCGAGCTCGCCCGCCCAGGCGCCGCGCATCTGCTCGGGGCGGAGATAGCCGGCGTCGACGATCTTCGTCGCGGCGATCAGGTGCGGGCGGAAAAGCGCGGGGCGGCGGCAGTCGTGGGCGAGCGTCGCGAGCGCCGCCAGCGTATCGAAGTCGCCGAGCACCGCGCCGTAGTCCGTTTCCAAGCCCCAGAAGGCGGCGATGGCCGGCCCGGGAACGCCCGTCTCGGCCTCCACCCGGTCGAGCACGGCGGCATGTTTCTGCAGGTTCAGTCTGCCCTGCTTCAAGCGGTAGCCGTTCACCATGCGGCCGGCGAACTCGGCCCAGGTCTGGGTGAACACGCGCTGGCCGCGGTCGCGCTCCAGCACCTTTTCGTCGAGGCGCATCCGCGCCGCGCTGGCGTCCACCGCGGCCTGCGACACGCCGGCCGCGAGCGCCTCCGCCTTAACGCCGTCGACGAAGGCGCCGAACTCGCCGCCGCAAGCCGGCGCCTGCGCGGCGGCCGACGCAGCGGACGCGCCGAGGACGGCGAGAACGAGCGCGAACGGACGGGCTGCGAGCATGACACGATCCTGCGGCGGGCAAGCGGAAAGATCGTGCGGTATCAACGATGAAGCGGGCGCACAAGACGCCCGTTCCGCGAAGTCCGCTTCAATTGTTCGGCAATGCCGCCGTTCGTTTCAGCCGCCGCGCGGACGTCGCGCCTTCACCCACTTCGCCCAATCGGCTTTCGTGCCGGAGAAGGCGTTGCGGTCGACGTCGCCGACGACGCCCGGCACGGTGCCCGTCGCCGTCCATTGCCAGAACCGAAACGGCCGCCGCTCGTAGACCGCGCTCGGATGGTCCTTGACGGCGCGCAGCCAGAACTCGTGGCGGGGAAACGCGCCGACCAGACGGTCGCGGTGGACGTCGATCGGGATGTAGAGCACCGGCCGTTGGCCGTAGTGCTTCTCGACTCGGTCGAGGAAGTCGTCCATCTCGCGCACCAGGTCCTCGCGCGGCGGCCGCTTGGTGCAGGTGGGCGAGTCGGGCGTCCATTCGACGTCGAGCACCGGGGGCAGGGCGTTCCGGTCGCGCGGCACGTTGCGGATGAACCAGTCCGCCTGCTCGCGGCCCGAACGGCAATGGTAGAAGAAGTGGTAGGCGCCGCGCGGCAGGCCGGCCGCGCCCGCGCCGGTCCAGTTCTCGCGAAAGCGCGAGTCCACCCGGTCGCCGCCTTCCGTCGCCTTGATGTAGGCGAAGGACACGCCGCCCGCCTTCGCCGCCGGCCAGTCGATGGTGCGCTGGTATTTCGACACGTCGATGCCGTGCACCGGGTAGTGCTGCGGACTGGTGCCGGAATGGTTCGCGAGGCCGAGCTCGACGGGGTCGATGGTCGCGGAGGTGCAGGCGGAAAGAAGCGCCGCCAGTCCAACCGCGACCGCAACGGCGCCGCGCGGCGCCCGCTTCGCTCCAGCCCCAAGCGTGGTGAACCGCCAACCCCCGTTCTTCATCCGCGTTCGTTCCCCGAGCGACCACCGAGCCGAGGCGAACCCGCCAAAGCCGGTTCTTTTTCTCGCATGCCGGGCCTTGCGTCCACCATGCGTGATCGCGCTTGGAGACGAACCTGCCGCACGGGCCGTTTGTCCGCCCTTCGGAACGAGACGCTTGGGCGTCACGTTTGAACCCGCGGGACAGCTGGTCCGGCGAGTTGGGCATCATGGCCGCTCGTCAGCGACCGAACGAGCATTGGAGACGGATTTGAGAACGATCGGAACCTTGGGCGCTCTTGCGGCACTACTGGCGCTCGGCGCTTGTTCGGACAACGATTCCGGCTCCACCGCCGCGCCGACGACCCCGCCGGCGGCCTCGACCAGCGC
>CAXUCL010000139.1:0-6219 GCA_964249395.1 uncultured Rhizobiaceae bacterium | reverse complement strand
GGGCGGCGTCGGCAAGTCCACCACCGCCGTGAACCTCGCGCTCGGGCTGCAGGCGCTGGGGTTGTCCGTCGGCCTCCTCGACGCCGACATCTACGGCCCGTCGGTCCCGCGCCTGCTCGGCATCCGAAACGAGAAGCCGAAAACGGCCGGCGGACGCACCATCCTGCCGATCGAGGCCTTCGGCCTGCGCGTCATGTCGATGGGCCTCCTCGTCGAGGAGGAAACGGCGATGATCTGGCGCGGGCCGATGGTGATGTCGGCGCTGACGCAGATGCTGCGCGAGGTCGAGTGGGGGCCGCTCGACGTGCTCGTCGTCGACATGCCGCCCGGCACCGGCGACGCGCAGCTCACCATGGCGCAGCAAGTGCCGCTCGCCGGCGCGGTGATCGTTTCCACTCCGCAGGACCTGTCGCTGATCGACGCCCGTCGTGGTCTCGCGATGTTCCGCAAGGTCGACGTGCCGGTGCTCGGCATCGTCGAGAACATGAGCTACTTCATCGCCCCCGACACCGGCGCGCGCTACGACATCTTCGGCCACGGCGGCGCGAAGGCCGAGGCGGCGCGGCTCGGGGTGCCGTTCCTCGGCGAGGTGCCGCTGGAGATGGCGATTCGCGAGACGTCCGACGCCGGGCGGCCGGTGGTCGCGTCCGATCCGAACGGCCCGCACGCCATTGTCTACAAGGCCATCGCCGCCGCCGTGCTGGCCGAGCTCGACAGGTCGAGCGCCGCGAGCCGGCCGGCGCCGCGCATCGTTTTCGAGTGAACGCCCGAAATTACAGCTTGCGCGAAGCTTGCGCGTCGGATGGATTAAGCCGCATCCGGGTCGCGCGCCCGCCAACCCTTTCGGAGACCATGGGAATGAAACGGACGACGGCCCTGTTCGCGGCCACCGCGCTCGCCCTGACGCTCGCCTCGGCGGCGTCCGCCAAGACCTTCGTCTACTGCTCGGAAGGCTCGCCGGAAGGCTTCGACCCCGGCCTCTACACCTCCGGCACGACCTTCGACGCCTCGTCGAAGTCGGTCTACAACCGGCTCGTCGAGTTCAAGAAGGGCACGACGGACGTGGTGCCAGGCCTGGCCGAGCGCTGGGAGATCTCGGAGGACGGCCTCACCTACACGTTCTTCCTGCGCCAGGGCGTGAAGTTCCAGACCACCGACTTCTTCACCCCGACGCGCGACCTCAACGCCGACGACGTCGTGTTCTCGTTCAACCGCCAGTTCGACAAGGCGAACCCGTTCGCCGCATACGCGGGCGACGCGACCTACGGCTACTATTCCGACATGGCCATGCCGACGCTGGTGAAGTCGTTCGAGAAGGTCGACGACCTGACCGTCCGCGTGACGCTCAACCAGCCGAACGCCCCGATGCTGGCGACTCTGGCGATGGACTTCGCCTCCATCATGTCGAAGGAATACACCGACAAGCTGATCGCCGACGGCACGCCGGAGAAGCTAAACCAGCAGCCGCTCGGCACCGGCCCCTTCAGCTTCGTCGCCTACCAGCAGGACGCGGCGATCCGCTACAGGGCGCATCCCGACTACTGGGGCGGCAAGCAGCCGATCGACGACCTCGTCTTCGCCATCACGCCGGACGCGTCCGTGCGCCTGCAGCGTCTGAAGGCCGGCGAGTGCCAGATGGCCGCCTATCCGAACCCGGCCGACGTTCCGGCGCTGAAGGAGGACGCGAACCTGCAGGTCATAGAGCAGCCCGGGCTGAACATCGGCTACATCGCCTGGAACGCGACGCAGGCGCCGTTCGACAAGCCGGAGGTGCGCCGGGCGATGAACATGGCGATCAACAAGCAGGCCATCCTGGAAGCCGTCTACCCGGGCATCGGCCAGGTCGCCAAGAACCCGATCCCGCCGACGCTCTGGGGCTACAACGACGCGGTGAAGGACGACGCCTACGATCCGGACGCCGCCAAGGCGGCGCTGGAGAAGGCCGGCGTCTCGAACCTTTCCATGAAGCTCTGGGCGATGCCGGTGGCGCGGCCCTACAACCCGAACGGCCGGCGCATGGCCGAGCTGATCCAGGCCGATCTCGCCAAGGTCGGCGTCACGGCCGAGATCGTCTCCTACGACTGGACGCAGTACTTGAAGCTCGCGGGCGACCCGAAGCACGACGGCGCGGTGATGGCCGGCTGGACGGGCGACAACGGCGACCCGGACAACTTCTTCACGCCGCTGCTCGGCTGCAACGGCGTCGGCTCCGGCAACAAGGCCGCCTGGTGCAACAAGGAGTTCGACGCCCTGATCCAAAAGGCCTCGGCCGAGCCCGACCAGGCTGCCCGCGCCAAGCTCTACGAACAGGCGCAAGGCATCTTCAAGCAGGAAGCGCCTTGGGCGACCATCGCCCATTCCCTCGTCGTCCTGCCGATGGCCAAATCCGTCACCGGCTACGCCATGGACCCGCTCGGCTCCCACCGCTTCGACGGCGTCGACCTCGCGCAGTGACGCCATGACCTCCACGGGCGCCGCCGGACCTCATCCGTCCCGCGGCGCCCGTGTCGTTTCGGCCGCCTCCGCGGCCAGGAAGCCCGACCGATGCTCCCATTCATCCTGAAGCGGATCGGGTTGCTCGTGCCGACCTTTCTCGGCGTGACGCTCGTGTCCTTCTTCTTCATCCGCCTCTTGCCGGGCGACCCAATCATCGCCATGGCCGGCGAGCGCGGCCTGACGCCGAAGCGCTACGCGGCGCTGCAGGCCTCGCTCGGCTTCGACCGGCCGCTCGTCGAGCAGTACCTCGTCTACATGGGCAAGCTCCTGCAGGGCGACCTCGGCACGTCGATCGTCACTCGGCAGCCGGTGATCCGCGAATTCGGCAACCTGTTCCCGGCGACGCTGGAGCTCGCCTTCGTCGCCATCGTGCTCGCCATCGTCCTCGGCATCCCGGCCGGCGTCTTCGCGGCCTCCAAGCGCGGCTCCTGGTTCGACCAGACGATCATGGGCACCGCCCTCGTCGGCTATTCCATGCCGATCTTCTGGTGGGGCCTGCTGCTCATCATCCTGTTCTCCGGCATCCTCGGCTGGACGCCGGTCTCGGGCCGCATCTCGCTCCTTTACTTCTTCCCGTCCGTCACCGGCTTCATGCTGGTCGACAGTCTCTTGTCGGGCCAGGCCGGCGCGTTCCGCTCGGCGGTGAGCCACCTGATCCTGCCCTCGATCGTGCTCGCCACGATCCCGCTCGCGGTGATCGCGCGACAAACGCGCTCGGCCATGCTGGAGGTGCTCGGCGAGGACTACGTGCGCACTGCCCGCGCCAAGGGCCTGTCGCGCCTGCGCGTCGTCAACGTCCACGCCCTGCGCAACGCGCTGATCCCGGTGGTCACCACGATCGGCCTGCAGATCGGCACGCTGCTCGCCGGCGCGATCCTGACCGAGACGATCTTCTCCTGGCCGGGCATCGGCAAGTGGATGGTGGATTCCGTGTTCAAGCGCGACTATCCGGTGGTGCAGGGCGGCCTGCTGCTGATCGCGGTCGCGGTGATGGCGGTGAACCTCGTGGTCGACCTCCTCTACGGCCTGATCAATCCGAGGGTGCGCGCCCGATGAGCCAGACCGACGCGCAGCGGGCGGCGGCCGGGATCGGCGCCGCGGTTCCCACCCCGCCGCGCCGCAGCGTGCGCCGCCAGCAGTTCGCGGACTTCTGGTTCTACTTCTCCGTCAACAAGGGCGCGGTGGCGGGTCTCGTCGTCTTCGCGCTGCTCGTCCTGGTCGCGCTGTTGGCGCCGTGGATCGCGCCGCACGATCCGGCCGTGCAGGACCGCGCCGCGCTGCTGGTGCCGCCTGTCTGGGAGGCCGGCGGCCGGGCCGCCTACCTGCTCGGCACCGACGCGGTCGGGCGCGACCTGCTTTCGCGCCTGATCTTCGGCGCGCGCTATTCGCTGTTCGTCGGCCTCGTCGTCATTCTCCTGACGCTGATGACCGGCGTCGTGCTCGGCCTCGTCGCCGGCTACGTCCGCGGCTGGCTGGACGCTGCGATCATGCGCGTCATGGACGTGATCCTCGCCTTTCCGTCCATCCTCCTGGCTTTAGCGCTAGTCGCCGTGCTGGTGCCGGCGCTGCAGCAGGTGATCCCGCTGCTGCCGTCCGGCCTGGCGGGCGCGATCCTGTCGCTCGGACCGAACCTCATATGTGCGATGATCGCCATCGCGCTCACCTATCAGCCGCACTTCGTGCGCCTGACGCGCGCCTCGGTGCTGGCCGAGAAGGAGCGCGACTACGTGTCCGCTGCGCGCGTCGTCGGCGCGAGCCCGCTGCGGCTGATGTGGGTGACGATCCTGCCGAACTGCCTCGGGCCGATCATCGTGCAGGCGACGCTGTCCTTTTCCAGCGCCATTCTCGACACGGCGGCGCTCGGCTTCCTCGGCGTCGGAGCGCAGCCGCCGACGCCGGAATGGGGCACGATGCTGGCGGAAGCGCGCGAGTTCGTGCTGCGCGCCTGGTGGGTCGTGACCTTTCCGGGACTCGCGATCCTCGTCACCGTGCTGGCGATCAACCTCGTCGGCGACGGCCTGCGCGACGCGCTCGACCCGAAACTCAAGCGGAGCTGAGCCCACCGATGCCGCTTCTGTCCGTCCGCAACCTCACGGTTTCCTTCGCGACCTCCGCGGGCCCGTTCAAGGCGGTCGACGGCCTCGATCTGACGGCCGATGCGGGCGAGGTGCTGGCCATCGTCGGCGAGTCCGGGTCCGGCAAGTCGGTCGGCATGCTGGCGGTGATGGGCCTCTTGCCGCCGACCGCGAGCGTGACCGCCGACGAGGTCCGCTTCGAGGGCGTCGACATGCAGGGGCTGACATCGAAGCAGCGGCGCGCGATCGTCGGCCGCGACATCGCGATGATCTTCCAGGAGCCGAACAGCAGCTTGAACCCCTGCTTCACCGCCGGCTTCCAGATCGAGGAGACGCTGCGCAAGCACTTGACGCTGAACGCCCGCAAGCGGCGCGACCGGGCCGTGGAGCTGTTCCGGCTGGTCGGCATCCCGGACCCGGCCGAGCGGCTGCGCAGCTACCCGCACCAGATGTCCGGCGGCCAGTGCCAGCGCGTGATGATCGCCATGGCGATCGCCTGCAACCCGAAGCTCTTGATCGCCGACGAGCCGACCACCGCGCTCGACGTGACGATCCAGAAGCAGATCCTCGATTTGCTGATGCGGCTGCAGGCCGAGCAGGGCATGGGTCTGATCATGATCACCCACGACATGGGCGTGGTCGCCGAGACCGCCGACCGCGTCGTCGTCCAGTACAAGGGCCGCAAGGTCGAGGAGGCCGACGTCGTGACGCTGTTCACCGCGCCGCGGGAGCCTTACACCCGCGGGCTTCTCGCGGCGCTGCCGGAAAACGCCACCGGCGACCGGCTGTCGACCGTGTCGGACCTCGTCGCTGCCGGGGACGGGCGATGAGCGCCGTGCGGCCGGTCGCGGTCGAGGCGCGGGACATCCGGCGCGACTACGTGGTGCCGGGCGGCCTGTTCAAGCCGGCGCGGACGGTGCAGGCGGTGAAGGGCGTCAGCTTTACGGTGGAGAAGGGTCGGACGCTGGCGATCGTCGGCGAGTCGGGCTGCGGTAAGTCCACGCTGGCGCGCATCCTGACCCTGATCGACGCGCCGACGGCGGGCGAACTGCTCCTGGAGGGCGAGCCGATCCGGATCGCGTCGGCGCGGCCGCCGCCGGCGTTGCGGCGCAAGGTACAGATCGTCTTCCAGAACCCCTACGGCTCGCTAAACCCGCGCCAGAAGATCGGCAGCGTCCTGGCCGAGCCGTTGCTCCTCAATACGGACAAGGGCGCCGGCGAGCGGCGGGATCTCGCGATGGCGATGCTCCGGAAGGTCGGGCTGGCGCCGGAGCACTTCGAGCGTTATCCGCACATGTTCTCCGGTGGGCAGCGCCAGCGCATCGCCATCGCCCGCGCACTGATGCTGAACCCCTCGATCCTGGTGCTCGACGAGCCGGTGTCGGCGTTGGACCTGTCGGTGCAGGCGCAGATCCTGAACCTTCTGGCCGACCTGCAGGACGAGTTCGGCCTCACATACGTGTTCATCAGCCACGACCTGTCGGTGGTGCGCTTCATCGCCGACGAGGTGATGGTGATGTACTACGGCGAGGCGGTGGAGCACGGCGCGAAGGACCAGGTGTTCGCCGACCCGCGGCACCCCTACACCCGGACGCTGTTCGCCGCGACGCCGCGCGCCGACGTGGAAAGCATTCGGGCCAGGCTGGCG
>CAXUCL010000138.1:4035-6273 GCA_964249395.1 uncultured Rhizobiaceae bacterium | reverse complement strand
GATCAGTTCCAGGTCGTCGCGGCGGGGTCGCCAGCTGACGGTTTCGCGCAGCCGGGTGGCGTCGGCGACGACGCTCGGCGCGTCGCCGAGCCGCCGCGGCCCTTCGCGCACGGTGAAGTCGGTGCCGGACGCGCGGCGCACCACGTCGAGCACCTCGCGCACGGAAAAGCCCCGGCCGTAGCCGGCGTTGGCGACGAGGTTCGCGCCGCCCGCCCGCAGGTGGTCGAGGGCGGCGATGTGCGCGTCCACGAGGTCCGACACGTGGATGTAGTCGCGCACCGCCGTGCCGTCCGGCGTGTCGTAATCGGTGCCGAAGATCTCCACGAACGGGCGCCGGCCGACGGCGGCCTCGCTCGCCGCCTTCAGGAGATGCGTCGCGCCGCGCGTCGATTGGCCGGCCCGCCCGTCCGGGTCCGCGCCGGCGACGTTGAAGTAGCGCAGCGCCGCGAAGGTGAGCGGGTGGGCGGCGGCCGCGTCGGCGAGCATGGTCTCGGTCATCAGCTTCGAGCGGCCGTAGGGCGACAAGGGCGCGAGCGGGCTGGTCTCGCTCACCGGTTCGGCGCCCGCCGCGCCGTAGACGGCGGCGGTGGAGGAGAACACGAAGTGCCCGACCCCGGCCTCGACGGCCGCCGCCAGGAGGTCGCGGGTCTTGGCCGTGTTGTTCAGGTAGTAGCCGAGCGGGTCGCGCACCGAGTCCGGCACCACCACGGAGCCGGCGAAGTGCAGGATCGCGTCGATCCGGTGCTCGGCGACCAGGCGTCGGACGAGCGCCGCGTCGGCGACGTCGCCGGCGACCACCGTCGCGGCCGGCGAAACGAGCCAGTCGAAGCCGGTGGTGAAGTCGTCGAGGACCACCACCGGCTCGCCCCGGTCCACCAATCCGAGCACCATGTGGCTGCCGATGTAACCGCCGCCGCCCGTCACCAGAACGCTCATCCGCTTTTCGACCGCTCCCCTACCCGTGCGTCACCGAAGCGCCGTCCCGAATCGTGGACATCGCCTTGCCGGCACCTTAGAATCCTTCTCGACAGGAGCCCCGCATGACGAACTACCAGAGCCATTTCGAATCCGCCATCGAAGCTCTGCACGCCGAACGCCGCTACCGCACCTTCGCCGACCTCGAACGGATCAGCGGCCGTTTTCCGCAGGCGATCTGGCGGAGCGGGGGCGCGGCGCGCGAGATCACCGTCTGGTGCTCCAACGACTACCTCGGCATGGGCCAGCATCCGGTTGTGACCGGGGCGATGCGCGACGCCATCGGCGCGATGGGCACGGGCGCGGGCGGCACGCGCAACATCTCCGGCACCAGCCACCCGCTGGTGGAACTGGAGGCCGAACTCGCCGACCTGCACGGCAAGGAAGCGGCGCTCGTCTTCACCTCCGGCTTCGTGTCGAACGAGGCGTCGATCTCCACCATCGCGCGGCTGCTGCCGGACTGCCTCATCCTGTCGGACGAGCTGAACCACGCCTCGATGATCGAGGGCGTGCGCCGGTCCGGCGCGGCCAAGCAGGTGTTCCGTCACAACGACCTCGCGCACCTCGAGCAGCTCCTGAAGGCCGCCGGTCCCAGCCGCGCCAAGCTGATCGTGTTCGAGAGCGTCTACTCCATGGACGGCGATGTCGCGCCGGTGGCGGCGATCTGCGACCTGGCCGAGCGATACGGCGCCATGACCTACATCGACGAGGTGCACGCGGTCGGCATGTACGGCGCGCGCGGCGGCGGCATCTGCGAGCGCGACGGTCAGGCCGCGCGCCTCGACGTGATCGAGGGCACGCTCGCCAAGGCCTTCGGGGTGCTCGGCGGCTACATCGCGGGAAGCCGGGCCGTGGTGGACGCGGTGCGCTCCTACGCGCCGGGCTTCATCTTCACCACCGCCCTGCCGCCGGCGCTGGCCGCGGGCGCCGCCGCCTCCATCCGGCACCTGAAGGCGAGCGGAACCGAGCGCGCCGCGCAGCAGCGCCAGGCGGCGCTCGTCAAGCAAACGCTCGGCGCCCGGAACCTGCCGGTGCTGGCGTCGCCCACCCACATCGTGCCGCTGCTGGTCGGCGACGCGGACCTGTGCAAGCGGGCGAGCGACCGGTTGCTCGCCGCGCACGACATCTACATCCAGCCGATCAACTACCCGACCGTGCCGCGCGGCACCGAGCGTCTGCGCATCACCCCGTCGCCCTATCACGCCGACGGCCTGATCGATGCACTCGCCGAGGCGCTGATCGACGTTTGGGAGCGGCTCGATC
>CAXUCL010000138.1:0-4025 GCA_964249395.1 uncultured Rhizobiaceae bacterium | reverse complement strand
CGCTGGAGCGGCGCGAGCAGGTGCTGCTGTTCCTCAATCGTCGCGGCTATGCGCCGCTGACCCTGTGCCGGGCGTGCGGCCACCGCTTCCAATGCCCTAACTGCACAGCCTGGATGGTCGAGCACCGCCTGACGCGTCGCCTCGCCTGCCACCATTGCGGCCATGCCGAGCCGACACCGCGGCTGTGCCCGGAATGCCAGAACGAGGACAGCCTCGTCGCCTGCGGCCCCGGCGTCGAGCGCATCGCCGACGAGGTCGCGGAGCGTTTTCCCGACAAGCGGACCATCGTGCTGTCTAGCGATTTTCCAGGCGGCACGGAGCGGCTGCGCATCACGCCGACGCCGCTGCACGACGACGCGCGGGTGGCGCATCTCGGCGAGGCGCTCACGGAAACCTGGACGACGCTCGGCCTGCGCTTCGGCAGCGCCGCCGCGTTCGCGCCGGACACCGGCAGCGCCGCGGCGCGGCCGCTGCTGACGGCCAAGGCCGGCGGCTGAGGCTCAAAGCCGTGCGATCCAATCGGCCAGGCGGTTCGCCGCGTCCTCCACCTGGTCGAGCCGCCGGTGGAAGCAGGCGCGCATGAAGCGCGGCGCGGACGGCCCGAACGCCGTGCCGGGCGCGATGCCGACGCGTATGTCGTCGAGGAGCCGGAAGGCCGCCGCGGTGGTGTCGTCCAGACCGTCCACCGCGAAGAAGGCGTAGAAGGCGCCGTCCGGCGCCCGCAACGACACGCGGTCGGTGGCCAGCAGCGTGCGGCAGAAGACGTCGCGCGCCCCGGTCGCGCGCGCGACCTGCGCCGCGACGAAGCTCTCGCCCTCTTCCAGCGCCGCCACGGCGCCGCGCTGCATGAAGGCGGCGACGCCGGAGGTCGAATACTGGACGAGGTTCTCGATCGCCTCGCCGAAGGCGGCGGGCGCCTCGATCCAGCCGACCCGCCAGCCGGTCATCGCCCAGTTCTTCGAGAAGGAGTTGACGAACACCACCGGCTCGTCGGGCGACGTGACGTCGTGGAACGAGGGCGCGCGGACACCGCCGGCGTCGTAGTGGAAGCGGCCGTAGATCTCGTCGGCGACGATCGCGATCCCGCGCTCGCGCGCCAGCTCGGCGATCGCGCGCAGGGTTTCGAGCGGGGCCGTCCAGCCGGTCGGGTTGGCCGGCGTGTTGACGAACAGCGCGCGGGTGCGCGGGCCGATCGCGTCGCGCAACCGGTCCAAGTCGAGCCGCCAGCCCGCGCCGGCCGTCCAGTCGAGCGCCACCTCGCGCGCTCGGGCGCCGGATATCCCGACGGCGGCGGCGAAGTTCGGCCAGGCCGGCCCGATGTGAACGAGCTCGTCGCCGGCGTCGGCGAGGCTCGCCACGGCGATCTGGATCGCCTGCATGCCGGAGCCGGTGACGAAGAAGCGGTCCGGCGCCGGCGCCGTTTCGTGCAGACGCGCGACGTAGGCGGCGAGCGCTTGGCGCAGCTCCGGCAGACCGCGCTGCCAGGTGTAGAAGGTCTCGCCGGCGGCGAGGCTGGCGCGCGCGGCATCCGCGATGAAGGCCGGGGTCGGCAGGTCGCCTTCGCCGGCCCAGAGCGGGATCACGCCGTCCAGCCTGCGGCCGTGGTTCATCACGGCGACGATGCCGCTCGGGGGCGCGGCGAGCGCGCGCGAGGACAGGCGGTCGAGGAGGCTCATGAGGCGCGGGCAGGCTCGTTGAAGGCGACGGCGGGACGCCCCCGCCGCCGCCGTCCCTCGCCTCTTTCCCGGCGTGCGGTCAACCCCGCGCCGGTGTTGCCTGCCGAACGCTCCAGTTCGTCAGCCCGGGTCGCCGCCGAAACCGCCGCCGCCGGGACGGGCGGGCGGCACGATCGGGTCGCGCCGCGCGGCCAGGAGGTCGCGGATCTCGGCGAGCAGCTTCTGATCCGCCGGAATCTCGGCGACCGGCTCGGGCTTGGCCTCCTCCCTGCGCTTCAGGGCGTTCATGCCCTTGACGATCATGAACAGCACGAAGGCGACGATCAGAAAGTTGATGAGCAGCGTGACGAAGCTGCCGTAGGCGAGAACCGCGCCCTGCTCGCGCGCGGCCGCAAGGCCCGGGGCGTTGACGTTGCCGGACAGCGGATAGAACAGGTTGGTGAAGTCGAAGCCGCCGGTCAGCAGGCCGACGACCGGCATGATGATGTCGGCGACCAGCGACTGGACGAGGCCCGAAAAGGCCGCGCCGATGATGATGCCGATCGCCAGATCGACCATGTTGCCCTTCAGGGCGAATTCCTTGAACTCCTTCAGCATGGGCTGCGGCTCCCCGGAAACGGCGTTGACGCCGTCGCCAGCATGGGCGGCGGCGTCCCCCGCGGCAACCTAACGAGCCGGTCCCGGCCGCTTTTCCACCGGAATGGTCGATGGCCGGCGCGAACCGTCAGTCGCGGCCGGGCGCGGGAGGACGGCCGAACGGAGCCGCCGGCAGGCCGGCGAAGTGCAGCAGCACCTCGCGCCGGTGCGGCCGCGCGCGGTGCTCCATCACGTAGAGCCCCTGCCAGGTGCCGAGCCCCAAGCGGCCGCGCAAGACGGGGATCGCGATGCTGGTCTGGGTCAGCACGGTCTTGATGTGGGCGGGCATGTCGTCCGGCCCTTCCACCGCGTGCCGGTAGATCGGCCCGGCGGGCGCCAAACGATCGAGCGCGTCGAGGAGGTCGGCCCGGACGTCGGGATCGGCGTTCTCCTGGATGGTCAATGACGCCGAGGTGTGGCGGATGAAGGCGGTGAGGAGCCCGTCAGCGGCTTCGAGCGCGTCGAGCCGGTCCTGCACCGCTCTCGAAATGTCCAGCATGGAGCGCGGCGCGGTGCGGACGACCAGGGTCTCGATGAACTGCATCAACTTTCAACGAACGACGTCGGGAGGCGAGAGGGAAGCGCGTGCGTGCCGGGGCTTGGCTGCGGGGATGCTCAAAGCCGGCTCGACCCCGGATCAACGGGTGCGTCCGGCGCCGCGTCCTCGCCTTCGATCTCGCGCGCGACGTCCCGGAAGGCGCGGAACAGCCGCGTCATCCGCCCAATGGCGCGGTCGAGCTCGGCGTCGTCAGCACCGACGCCCGCCCGCGGCGCCGCGGCGACGGCCGGTCCCGACACGCTCGGGACGCAGCGCAGCGCGCCGCCGTCCACCCGGCACAGCGTCACCTCGCCCGTCACCGTGTCGAGCCGGGCGATCCCGCCCGCCACCGGCTGCATCTCGTAGCGGCCGGGGGCGTTCGGGCCGGGCACAAGGCTCTGAGCGGCGGCGGCGGGCGCGGCCAGCGAAAAGAGCGCGAAACAGGCGACGAGACGCATGCGGTTCTTCCCCAAGATCGGCCGGCCGCGGTCGGCCGGACGAAGATCGGCCGGAATGCGTCCGCGGCAAGCCGTTCGTTGACGGGAAAACCGCGCTCTGGCACGGCTCGAACCCATGCGAAGCGCCCGAACCCTCTACAAGATCGTTCCCGCCGGACTGTGGCGCGCGGCCGAGCGAGCCGGCCGCTTCAGCGGCGCGCCGGTGGACGTCGCCGACGGCTACATCCATCTCTCCACGGCGGCGCAGGCCCGCGAAACCGCGCGGCGGCACTTCGCCGGCGCCGCCGACCTGTTGCTCGTCGGCGTCGACCCCGACGCCCTGGGCGAGGCCTTGCGCTGGGAGCCGGCGCGCGGCGGCGACCTGTTCCCGCACCTCTACGGCGCGCTGCCGATGGCCGCCGTCGTTTCCGTCGCCGAGCTGCCGCTCGGGCCGGACGGCGCGCACGTCTTTCCGGAAGGGTTCGAGGGGTGAGCCGCGCCTACGCGCTCGCCCGGCCACTGCTGTTCCGCCTCGACCCGGAGCGGGCGCACCAGCTGTCGATCCGGGCGCTCCGGCACGGCCTGGTGCCGCGCGTCGACGTGCCGGTGGACGGCCGCCTGCGGGTGACGGTCGCCGGGATCGCCTTTCCGAACCCGCTCGGGCTCGCCGCCGGCTACGACAAGGACGCCGCGGTGCCGGACGCGGCGCTGCGGCTCGGCTTCGGCTTCGCCGAGGTC
>CAXUCL010000137.1:0-6375 GCA_964249395.1 uncultured Rhizobiaceae bacterium | reverse complement strand
GGGCGTAGGCGCCCGCCGCACCGCTCGCCGCAAGCATGGCCGCGAGCGCGATCGTGCCGATGAACTTCATGGATGATCTCCCGTTTTCGTTCGGCGCGGCCCGAGGCCGCGCCGGTCCTGCAGGCAAGACGATCGGGCGCGGTCATCGTTCCGGCCGGCCGCAGCGCGCGGCTGGCGACGGTTTGACGGCGGACCGGGTTTCGGATCATTCTAAACTGCCGTCCGCGTCGCCCTCGCGCCGTTGACGGCGAGTTCGAGGAGCCGCGATGACCGAGATGTCTCCCATCAAGCCCGACATCGCGGCCGGACGCCTCGGCCTCGACGCGCTGGCGACGAACTTCTCCGACCTTCATCCGCCGCTGGAGCGGCACGAAGCGCTGGTGGAAGCGGACCGCTGCTACTTCTGCTACGACGCGCCCTGCATGACGGCCTGCCCGACCGCGATCGACGTGCCGTTGTTCATCCGGCAGATCCAGGCCGGCAACCCCGACGGGGCGGCCAAGACCATCCTCGAGGCAAACATCTTGGGGGGCATGTGCGCGCGGGTCTGCCCGACCGAGACGCTGTGCGAGGAGGCCTGCGTGCGCGAGGCCGCCGAGGGCAAGCCGGTGAAGATCGGCATGCTGCAGCGCTACAGCACCGATCACCTGATGGAGCGCGGCCGCCACCCCTTCGTTCGCGCCCCGGAAACCGGCCGGCGGATCGCGGTTGTCGGCGCCGGACCGGCGGGCCTGTCCTGCGCCCACCGTTTGGCCACCCACGGCCACGCCGTGACGCTGTTCGACGCGCGGCCGAAAGCCGGCGGCCTCAACGAGTACGGCATCGCCGCCTACAAGGCGACGCGCGACTTCGCGCAGGCCGAAGTGGACTTCGTCCTCGGCATCGGCGGGATCGAGGTGCGGACCGGCGTCGCGCTCGGCCGCGACCTGCACCTCGCCGATCTCGTCCGCGACCACGACGCGGTGTTCCTCGGCCTCGGTCTTGCAGGCGTCAACGCGCTCGGCCTGCCCGAAGGCGAGGGGCATGGCGGCAGCCACGACGCGGTCGCGTGGATCGCGGATCTGAGGCAGACGACGGAGCTCGGCGACCTGCCGATCGGCCGGCGCGTCGTGGTGATCGGCGGCGGCATGACGGCGGTGGACGCGGCGGTGCAGGCGAAGGCGCTGGGCGCCGAGGAGGTGACGCTCGCCTACCGGCGCGGCCGCGAGGCAATGAACGCGTCGCGCTACGAGCAGGAGCTGGCGACGAGCCGCGGCGTCCACATCCGCTGCAACCTGGCGCCCAAGCGCCTCCTCGCGCACGACGGCCACGTCGCCGGCATCGAGATGGAGCGGACCCGTATGGAGGACGGGCGGCTCGTTCTCACCGGCGAGACGATGGTGATCGAGGCCGACCAGGTGTTCAAGGCGATCGGCCAGCGCTTCGCGCCGGAGGGGGTGGCGGCCGAAGCCGCCGCGCTGGCGCTGGAGAACGGCCGCATCAAGGTGGACGCCGACCGTCGCACCTCGATGCCGGGCGTCTGGGCCGGCGGCGACTGCATCGCCGGCGGCGACGACCTGACGGTGGTGGCGGTGGAAGACGGCAAGCGCGCGGCGGAGAGCATCCACGCGGCGCTGGCGGGCGCGATGCGGGAAGCGGCGGAATAGCCGAAGTGGGAGGTGGCAAGGACCGGAATGGGTCCAAAGAGCTCAAAGCAGCGTGACGAACTGTTCCGTCGTCAGTCCGGACTGTTTGATGATCGAGGCGAGCGTCGCGCGCTTCAGCTCTTTGTTGCCATGGATCGGAACAGTCAACATCCGCTGCGGCGGTCCCGAATGGCGCATGATGTGATGGCTTCCGACGACGCGGATCACTTCAAAGCCCCCGCGCTCCAACGCGCGACGCGCCTGCCGTCCCGTGCAGGTCGGAAGCGCGACCATGGTTCAGGCTGCGATCGTCAAGTGCTCGATCTCGGTCGGTATGTCGTCGGGAATAGTCCGGCCCTCTTCCGCATAGATCGCAAGGATCGCTTCGATCGCCTCGCGGGCGTGGGCCAGCGCTTCTTCCCGCGTATCGCCTTCGGTCACGACCTCCGGCAAGGCCGGCACGAGGACCGTGAAACCTCCATCCGGCTGCGGATGAAGGTTGATCGTGAACCTGCGCGGGCTCGCCATTCCGTGGGTCCCCTCGTCGTTTTCCGCGATCGTCATACCACCGATCCTTTCCGAAGCCGACCGACGCGTCTCCATTAGCAGGAACGATACGATGGCCGATCTCACCACGCACTTTCTCGGCATCCGCTCGCCGAACCCGTTCTGGCTGGCGTCGGCGCCGCCGACCGACAAGGAGTACAACGTCAACCGCGCCTTCGAGGCCGGCTGGGGCGGCGTAGTTTGGAAGACGCTCGGCGAGGCGGGGCCGGCCGTGGTCAACGTCAACGGCCCGCGCTACGGCGCCGTCCACGGGCCGGACCGGCGGCTGATCGGCCTCAACAACATCGAGCTGATCACCGACCGCGACCTCGACACCAACCTGGAAGAGATGGCCCGCGTCAAGCGCAACTGGCCGGACCGCGCGCTGATCGCCTCGTTGATGGTGCCCTGCGACGAGCAAAGCTGGCGCGCGATCCTGTCCCGCGTCGACGAGACCGTGTGCGACGGCCTGGAGCTGAACTTCGGCTGCCCGCACGGCATGTCGGAGCGCGGCATGGGCTCGGCCGTCGGCCAGGTGCCGGACTACATCGAGATGGTGGCGCGCTGGTGCAAGGAGCACTCGCGCCTGCCGGTGATCGTCAAGCTCACCCCCAACATCACCGATATCCGCTATCCGGCGCGGGCGGCGCGCAAGGGCGGGGCGGACGCCGTGTCGCTGATCAACACGGTCTCCTCCATCGTCTCGATCGACCTCGACAGCTTCGCGCCGACGCCGACCATCGACGGCAAGGGATCGCACGGCGGCTATTGCGGCCCGGCGGTGAAGCCGATCGCGCTGAACATGGTGGCCGAGATCGCCCGCGACCGCGAAACGGTCGGCATGCCGATCTCCGGCATCGGCGGCATCACCACCTGGCGCGACGCGGCGGAGTTCATCTCGCTCGGCTGCGGCACGGTGCAGGTCTGCACGGCGGCGATGACCTACGGCTTCAAGGTCGTGCGCGAGATGGCCTCCGGCCTCAGCGACTGGATGGACGAGAAGGGCTATGCCGCGATCGAGGACTTCCGCGGCCGCGCGGTGCGCAACGTCACCGACTGGCAGTACCTGAACCTCAACTACGTCACCAAGGCGCGCATCGACCAGGATCTGTGCATCAAGTGCGGCCGCTGCCACATCGCCTGCGAGGACACCTCGCACCAGGCCATCACGTCGATGCTGGACGGGCGGCGGCACTTCGAGGTGATCGACGCCGAATGTGTCGGCTGCAACCTGTGCGTCGAGGTCTGCCCGGTGCAGGACTGCATCACCATGGAGCGGATCGAAGGCTTCGACCCGCGCACCAGGCGGGCGATCCCGGCCGAGTATTCCAACTGGACGGCGCACCCGAACAACCCGATGCGGAAGGAGGCCATGCAGTTCGCGCCCGAGCCGATGGTGCTGGAGCCCGAGCCGGCGGAGTGACATGGAGCGCGGCTCGCCCGATCGCCACGCGGCCTTGTCGCCGCGCAAGCGTCCCGCGCCGCGATCGCGCCACCCGCGACCGTTTCATGCGTTTCCGGACCTGTTGCAGACGCGAGGCCGTCCATGTCCAATGCCGCACCGCGGACCGACGCGCCGCGCGTGCTCGCCGGCCTGCCGATGGGCCGGTGGATCGACCGCGAGGACATCGGCGACGAGCACAACAAGCCGCCGAGCCAGCCGTGCGGCGCCCGCGTTTCCTCGGCCATGGCGCTGTGCGTCCGGAACGGCAACTGCTACGGGCCGAAGGGCGACCGCCAGCCCGACCTCCCGTCGGACCTGCACCCCAACGAACGGCTGGCGCGGGCCGACGCCTGGAACCTTCGTCGGGCCGAACAACCGATCTGGCCCCTCGTCGACCTTCAAGCGCCTGTTCGGCCGTCTCGTCTGCCCGAGCGGCGGCAACCCGCGCCCCGACCTTATCGAGAAGACGATTACGCTGCTGGCCCAAGCGCTGGAGCGCTCGCCGCGACCGCTGGAGCGGACGCGCGACCGCCTCGAAGCGCGCGCGGTTGTCGTCTTTCGTGACGGCGACAGAAACGGGGCCGACCTCTATGCTGGTGCCGGCTGGCTGGAACTGCTGCGGCACGTGGGATGGTTCGATCCGGACGCCGAGCCGTTCGGCTGGAACGGGCGTGTCGGCTACCAAGACCTCGTCTGGCGGTTCCGGTATTCCGGGATCGAGGTGCCGGACCGGTTGTGGCGCCGCGCAAACGTCGGCGTCGGCAAGCTCGACGTCGACGGCCAGGCGCAGGACCTGCCCAACGAGCGGGAAGCGCTCGCCGCCTTCCACGAATGGACGGACGCGCTTGCGACCGACCTCGCGGCCGTGGGCCGGGTGCCCGACACGAGCGGAGCCGAGGCGCACGGCGACGTCCACGACGCGATGAGGAGAGCGTGAAACGCGGCGAGGAGCGACAAGAAACGGGCGACGGTCCGAACAGGGCGTCGGACGCGCGGGCGCCGCGGCGGCGGCCGCTCGCTGCGCTCGCCTTCGTCGCCGCCCTGCTTTGCCTCGCCGCTTGCGACCTGCCGCGCGATCCGAACGGGACGATGAACCGGGTGCGCGGCGGCACGCTCGTCGTCGGGATCGTCGAGGGCTCGTCCTACGCCTCGCTCGGGGCAAGCGAAGCGACGGGCGAGGACGCGGACCTCGCCCGCCGCGTGGCGGACACGTTCGGCGCCGAGCCGCGCTGGACGCGGGGCACGGCCGACCAGATGGTCGCGGCGCTGGATGACGGGGCGGTCGACCTGGCGATCGGCGGCATCCCGCGCCGGGCGCCCTGGACGACGCGTGTGGCGCTGACCGCTTCGATCGGCGGAATGAACCTCGGCGGCGAGAGGGTCGAGCGCGCCTTCGCACTGCCGCTCGGCGAGAACCGCTGGATGCTGGAAGTGAACCGCGTCGTCCGGCGGCGCGAGGACGGCCGGTGAGGCCGCACGAGCGGCTCCCCGACGAGCAGCGCGACGCGCTCCGGCGGGCCGTGCGGCTCGAATGGTGGACGCTCGGCTGGATGGCGAGCGTGATCGCCCTGCTCGCCCTCGTGCTCGGCTCCTCGCAGGCGATGCGCACCGCCTGGATCGAGGACATCCTGAGCCTTCTGCCGCCGCTCTCCTTCCTGATCGCCGAGACGGTCGGGCGCCGCCATGCGGACCGCAGCTTCCCCTACGGCCTGCAGCGCTTCAACTCGATCGCCTTTCTCGCGAGCGCGGTGACGCTGACCGCGTTCGGCGGCCTCCTGTTCGCCGAGTCCGCCTTCGAACTCGCGAGCGCCGAGCACCCGAGCATCGGTTCGGTGGAGCTCTTCGGCCGCGAGGTCTGGCTCGGCTGGCTGATGATCGCGGCGCTCCTCTACAGCACCGTGCCGCCGGTGATCCTCGGGCGCATGAAGCTGCCGCTGGCGAACGCGCTGCACGACAAGGTGCTGCGCACCGACGCCGACATGAACAAGGCGGACTGGATGACAGGGCTCGCGGCGAGCGGCGGCATCCTCGGCGTCGGCTACGGGCTCCCGTGGGCGGACGCGGCGGCCGCGCTGCTGATCTCGGTCGACATCCTGCGCGACGGCCTGCGGGCGCTGCGCATCTCCGTGGTCGAGCTCGCCGACGGCGCGCCCCGCCGGATCGATTCGGTCGAGCTCGACGGGCTGGTCGACGCGCTCGCCGGCGAGGTCTGCCGGCGAGGGCTGCGGATCGAGCCGCACCTGCGCACCACCGGCCGCTTCGTCACGGGCGAGCTCGTCGGACCCGACGCGGACAAGGTGACGGCCGCTCTGCTGGACGAGTTGCAGGGCCTCGACTGGCGCCTCGTCGACCTCGCGGTTCGTCTCGGCGGCGACGCCGGGTTCCCAGGAGCTCGGGCCGATGACCGCTCGCAGGCCGCGGCGACCTGACCCGGTCGCGCCGCGACCGTCGCCCGGAACGGCGCCTCGCAATCCGCGTCAACGGCCGCCAGGAGCAGCACCTCGCGGCCCATGTCGACGGTGGCCTCCGCCGGTAGCCGCACGTCGCGCATCGGCCGCCGCTCGCGTGACAGAACCGCGCCGAGGGTCTCGTCGAGGCTCCTGGATCCTCCCACGTCCAGAAGAATCGCTCGCCGGATGCGTTGACCCGCTGCGACCTTGAAGGCTAGAACCGACGCAGGCACCCGTAGCTCAGCTGGATAGAGTGCTGCCCTCCGAAGGCAGAGGTCACAGGTTCGAATCCTGTCGGGTGCGCCAGTTT
>CAXUCL010000136.1:3652-6379 GCA_964249395.1 uncultured Rhizobiaceae bacterium | reverse complement strand
TGATTGTCAATGCGATCGACGCCATGCCCGGCGGGGGAACTTTGCAGATCATATGCCGGCGCGCGGGCGACCAAATCCAACTGCTGTTCACGGACACCGGCCAGGGCATGTCCGAAGAAGTGCGTAAGCGCCTTTTCGAGCCTTTTTACACCACCAAAGGAGCACAAGGCACCGGCCTCGGCCTTTTCGTCAGCTACGGCATTATCGAGCGTCACCGCGGAGTGATCAACGTCGAATCGGACCCTGCGCAGGGCGGCACCACTTTTGTGATTGAGCTTCCGGCCATTGAGTCCACGGTGCCTCGCCTGCCGCGGCGGGGCCGCGAGCGCCGCCTGCTGCGGGGCGCCGCGCCGACTGGCGCCGATGTCGAAGGCGCGGCCGGACTGGTTCACGATCTCGCTGAGGTCCCGCAGCGCCCGGATCTGGTCCGAAACCGCGCGCCGCATCGCCTCCGTGCTTTCGCGCGCCTCCTCCGGCAGTTCGAACACGCCGGTCCGGATCTCGGCCCGGGTCGCCTCCAGGTCCTCGCGCAGCGAAGAAGCCGTCCGCCGCATCTCCTCCGTCGCCTCGCCGAAGCGATGCGTCACTTCCTCGATCACGGCCTGCATCGTGTCGCGGATTTCGGACGCCGCACTTTGCGAGCGCGCTTCGACGCCGTCCAGCTGCCGCCCGGCATCTTCGAGCGACGTGCCCATCTCGGACGCGAGGCGGCCGGACACCAGCCGCGAGCGCTGTTCCGTGCGCTCGAACAGGCCGTCCACGACGTCCTCGAAGGAGCGCATGAGCTCGCCGATCTCCTCCGAGCGCCGGACGAGACCGCCGGACAGGTCCTCCAGTCCGCCATGCCGCTCGGTCAGCGTCGCCTCCAGGTTGGACTGCGCCGTGTCGAGCATCCGCGCCGCTTCGGTCAAAGCCTCGCCGTGGGTGCCGAAGCGGGCCGCGATCTCCTGCACCTGCGTCAACGTCGTCGCCGACAGGCGATCGAGCTTGGCCATGTTCCCGTCGAGCAGCCGCGACGAGGAGTCGATCACTTCGGCCGTGCGCTCGGCGTTGCCCGACAGCTGATCGCCGGCCTCGCGCAGCGCCGCGTCGATGGCGCCGAGGTTGCCGGACGCCTCGTCGATCAGCATGCGCAGGTTGCCGTTGGTCTGCGACACCCGGTTGATCAGCGCGCCGAAGTCGCCCTTGGCCTGCTCGCGAGCCGTCGCGACGTCCGCCAGCATCGTCCTGCCGGCCTGCGCGAACTCGGTCGCGATCGCTTGGCTGCGTTCGATGATCGCCTCGCGGGCGGCGTCCGCGTCGCGCACCAGCACCGCGGAAACGCCCGAGACATCCTCGCGCAACCGGGCGGCGATCCCGCCGACGTCGCGCTGCATGGCTTCCGTCGCCCGGCTCAGCTCCTCGCGCACCGCGTCGGACGCCCCGCCGAGATCGTCCCGCAACGTCGCCGAGGACGCGCCGATGGCGCCGGCGACACGGTCCACCGCGGATGCGAGTTCGGCCGAGAACCGTTCGACCCGTTCGTCGAGCGTCCGGGCGATGTCCTGTCCGCCGCCCGCGAGCCGCTCCGCGACCGTCTCGTATTCGGTGACGAGGGAGCCGACATCGGACGCGATGGCGCGCCGCGCCGCGTCCGTGCGCTCGCGGATCGCGTTGGCTGCCGTGCCGATCTCCGTCGCGATGGCGAGCGCGTCGTCGCGAAGGTCGCCGCGCGAGCGCTCGCCGGCTTCCCGCAACTGGTCCGCCGCCAGCGCCACGGCCGCACCGATGGTCTCGGCCTGTCCGTCGATGTCCCGACGGACGTCCACCGCGTCGTCCTTGAGCCGCGCCGCGACAACGGCGACGGCCTTGGCGATGCGCTGCGCCTCGTCGCTGAAGCCGCTGCGAGCGCTTCCGACCTCGTCGCGCAGCCGGTCCGCAGCCTGCGCGACGGCGGCAGCGACCGCGTCGGCCTGACCGCCGATGTCCTGGCGGACCGTCGCGGTCTCGCTCTTCAGTCGGGCCGCGGCCTCGGCGACCGCCGCCGCGATGCGCTGCGCTTCGTCGCCGAAGTCCTGCCGCACCCCGTCCGCGTCGCCGCGGAAGCGGTTCGACGCTTCCGCGAGGGCGGCCGCGATGCGCTGCACGTCGCCGTCGAGGCTGGTTCGCGCGCCGTCCGCCTCGGTCCGCAACCGGTTCGCGGCTTCGGCGACCGCCACGGCGACCGTGTCGGCCTCTGTCGCGATCTCGCGCCGGGTCTTCTCGGTGTCTTCGCGAAGCAGGTCGGCGGCGGCCGCGACAGCCGCGGCAACGGCGGCCGCCTCCCGGTCGAAGACCTGTCGCGCGCTTTCCGCGTCGGCCCGGATTATGGCCGCCGCTTCGCCGAAACCGCCGACGAACTCGGCTGCCAGCGCGGCCAGCCGTTCGCGCGTCGTGTCGGCCTCCTCGCGGATGGTCCGGGCGGTGTCGCCCACCTCGCGGGCGATCGCCGCGTTCTCTTCGCCGAGCGTGTTGCGCGCCTCGCCGGCTTCCCGCCGCAGCGTTTGGACCAGCTCGTCGACGCGTGCGAACACCGCCTCGGCGTTGATCGACAGATCCTGGCCGGCGCCGTCGGTGCGCGCGGCGATCTCGGCGGCGACGGCTTCCAGCCGGTCCATCAGGCGGTCGCCTTCGGGCCCGCTATTATAGCGCCGCGCCTCGCCCCCCACCCCGCACCCCGGGTGGCTAAAGCCCCCAAGGTCGGCGACC
>CAXUCL010000136.1:0-3642 GCA_964249395.1 uncultured Rhizobiaceae bacterium | reverse complement strand
CTTCTCGCGCGTCGCGTCGCCCGCCAGCCGGAACGCGGTGTCGATCTCGCCGACATGGTCGGCGAGCGCGCGCGTCTCGCTCTCGAGTCCCTTGCGGGCGCGTTCCGTTTCCTCGGTCATCGCGACGGTCGCGCCGACGATCGCGGTGCGTAGAGAGTCGGCGACGAACGCCGTGCGGTTGGTGAGCGTGCGGTCGACGTTGGCGAGACCGCGGTCGAGAACCTGCGAGATCGTTTCCGTGCGCTGGTCGAAGGCGGTCGTAACCGCCGTCGTGCCGCCGTCGATGGCGGCGAGGAAGTCCTCGCCGCGAACCTCGAGGGTGCGGGCGACGTCGCCGACCACCTGCTCGATCACGCGCCGGATGTCGTCCGCCCGATCGTTCAGCGTCGCCGTGGCCGATTGCGCGACCTCCTCGATGAGGCCGGCCACCGCGTCGCGGCGCTCGTCGAGCGTCAGGCGCAGGCGCTCGTCGATGCCGGATATGACGTCCGTCATCTGCCCGGCCGAAAGGTCGATGCGCTCGATCAGGCCGGCGGCGTTGCGTTCGAACTCGCCCGAGAAGCGCTGCGTGCGCTCGTCCAGCCCGTCCGAAACGAGGCGCCGGGCCTCGTCGATGACGCCGTGCAGGGCGGCTGCCTGCGCGCCGATGTCCGCGCGCAGCTGCTCGGTCTTCTCGTCGACGCCGTCGACCAGCAGCGAGCGCGCTTCGTCGACCAGCGAGCGCAGGCTCGCGGCGCGGTTGTCCAGCCCCTCGTTCAGGAGCGTGGACCGCTCGGCCAGCGTGGCGGCGAGGCTGTCGCGCTGCTCGTCGAGGCCGCTGCCGAGACCGTCGCGCGTTTCCTCGACGACGCGCCGGAGCGCGTCGATCTGGTTTTCGAACCGGCTCGTCAACTGGCCCATCGTCTCGTCGAGCGCGCGGCCGACGCCGCTCGTCCGCTCGTCGAGCAGCGCGACAAACGAGCCGCGCGCTTCGCCGGCGAGCTGCCGAATGGCGTCGCCCTGCCGGTCGAGTTCCGCCTTCAGTGCCGCCTCGCGCTCCTCGAAGGCTGCGCGGGTCTGCGTTTCGGCGTCGCGCACCAGCGTTTCAGTCGCCGCCACGTGCTGGCGCAGGTTGTCGCCGAACGTTTCCGTGCGGTTATCCAGCACCTCGATCAGGCGGTTCGACCGGTCGTCGATGTTGCCGACGAAGATGTCGGCCCGTTCGGCGAACAAGCGCTCGAGCTGCACGCGACGGTCTTCGAGAGCCGACTCCAGGGCGCGCCCGCGTTCGTCGGCGCCGGTGGTGAGCGTCGCCTCGGCGGCGGCGAGCACCTCGCGCATCCGCTCGACGTTCGCTTCGACGGAGGAGGCGATGAGCTGCGACCGGGCGTCGAGATCGCCGACCAAGCGCTGCTGCGCCTCGGCGAAGGAGGCGTCGATGGCTTCCGCGCGCCGGCCGAGTTCGCCCGACAGGCCGCCGAAGCGACCGGCCATCGCCGTGTCGATGCCGCGGACCTGCTCGTCCATCGCGGCGCGGAACGTCGCCATGCGATCGTCCAGCAGCGCCTGCATGTCGACGATCTTCGCCGCGAGCCCGTCGTCGGCGGAGGTGAACGCCGCCTCGACGCGACCGGTTTGTCCGGCGATGGAAGCGGTCAACGCGTCCGACCGTTCGTCGAAGCTGCCGACGAAGTTCTGATGGGCGAAGCCGAAGGACGCCTCGAAGTCCTGCGTGCGCCGGTCGAGCTCGCCGGCGAGCTCGCCGAAACGCGTCTCGACCGCCGATTGGAAGCCGCGCGCCTGCTCGTCCATCGCGGACCGGAAGGCCGCCAGGCGCTCGCCGAGGAACGCCCGAACCTCGTCCGTGCGCTCGCCCATCGCGTCGCGGGCTCCGGTCAACGTCTCGTCGGCAATGCGCGCGAGGTCGCCTTGGCCGGTCTGGATGGCGGCGGCGATGTCGCGGCTGCGCTCGGCCAGGACCCGCGCATACTCGGTCGTCCGCGTTTCCAGGACGCCGGCGATGCGTTCGCTGGCATCGACGATCGTCCGGGCGCGCTCGTCCAGCGATTCGACGAGTTTCGGGCCGCGATCGCCGAACGAATCGTCCAGGCGATCGAGCTGGCGCCCAAGTTCCTGCGCGATCGCGGTGCCGCGCTCCGAAAGAACCTTGTCGCCGCGTTCGGCGCGCGCGTCGATCGCTGCGGCGAAGCGCGACACGAAGGCCTCGCCCTGCTCGTCGATGCGCTGCGCCCGCTCGTCGAGCGTCAGGTCGAGGGCCATCAGGAAACCCTGCGTTTCCGTCTCGAACCGTTCGCGGCGGTGGCCGAGATCGCCGCCCACCGTTTGAATGAAACGCTCGTGCTCCTCGCGCATCCGCGACGCGCGCTCGTCGAGCAGAACGCCGAGACGCTCGATGAAGGCGTCGCTTTCCGACGCGAAACGTTCGTTGCGCTCGCCGACGCGACCGCCGAACACGCTGAGGAAGCGCTCGCCGTCCGTTTCCAGGCGTCGGTCGCGTTCGTCCAGCAGCGCGGCCATGCGGCTCAAAAACGCCTCGTTGCCGCTTTGCAAGCTCGCGGTGCGGGCGGAGACGGCCTCGTCGAACTCGGCGCGGATGCCGTCGAGCCGCGTGTCGATCGCGTCGTTCGCCTCCGCGATCCGAGCGACGTAGTCGTCCGACCGGGTGGAAAGGTCGGAAGCGCGCGCGTCCAGCATCGACGCGACGTCCTCGCCGGTCCGGCGCAGCTGCTCCACCGCGCCCGTTACGGTGCTGTCGATGCGCGCGACCAGCGCGTCGGCGTTCGTCGCGATCCGCTCGTCCAGCGTTCGGTTCTGGTCGTCGAACAGGCGGACCAGCGTGCCGTTGCGCTCCTCGTAGCTGCGCGTCAGCTCGTCGCCGCGCTCGCGCAGCATCGTCTCGAAGCGCAAGGACGCATCCTCGATGCGCTGCAGGATCTCCGTCGAGGTGCCGTCGACCTCGGACACCAGCTTCTGATGCGACCCGACCACCGACGAGCGTAGCTTCTCCGCGTGCGCCAGCATGGCTTCGCGCTCGCCAGCCAAGTCGCCGACCAGGGTGCGCAGGCGGACCTCGTTGTCGGCGTAGGAACGCTCCAGCGCCGAAACCTCGGAATGCACCTTGGTTTCGAGCTCGGCGGTGCGCGACAAGGCGCGCTCGACCCCTTCGCCGAGACCTTCGACCTCGCGCCGGATCGCCCGGCCGATCGTGGTGATGCGCTCGGCGGCGACGGACTCGGGTTCAGCGAGGCGCAGGGCAACCTCGGCCATCGACCGGCTCATCAGCTTCAGCTCGGACGAGCGGCGCACCATGACGGCGAAGGCGAAGATGAGCAGCACGGGCACGAGCGCGGCTGCGATCACGATCGCCAGGGCCGGTGCCGCGACGACCTCCGCGGTGGAGGTCGGCAGGCGCAGAAGCGCCTGACCGTAGATGTCGTAGCCGACGAACACGGTCGCGGCGACCCAAAGCGCCGAAACCGCCGCCGCGACGTAGAGCGGCGTGCGCGACGCGCGGCGGCTGAGCAGCGCCTGCGCGAGGACGGACACCCGCCGTTCCTCGTCGTTCGCGGCGCTCGGCCTGACGGTCGATCCCGTGCCGGCGGCCTCCCGCGGTTCCGGGCTCGCTCCGGCGCGGAGCGGCGG
>CAXUCL010000135.1:6051-6396 GCA_964249395.1 uncultured Rhizobiaceae bacterium | reverse complement strand
GATCTTCAAGGCCGCGCTCCAACCGCGCTCCCGCCATGCCGCCCGGCGGCGCGGCCTTGAAGATCAGCGGCGAAACAAATCATACTCTTTCAACTTCGCTTCGCTACAAAGACCATCGGAACGGCGCCGAAGCGGCGCCCGTCGCGGCATGGGGAGAGCCCCGACATGAGCCTTTTGAAGAACGAGGTCGACGTCCTCAAGCGCGTGCCGCTGTTCTCGGGCGTCGACGCTGCCAAGCTGAAGCTTCTCGCCTTCACCTCGAAGGTCGTGCGGTTCAAGTCCGGCGAGGTCCTGTTCCGGCAGAACGATCCCGGCGACAGCGCCTACGTGATCCTGTCGGGTCAG
>CAXUCL010000135.1:0-5848 GCA_964249395.1 uncultured Rhizobiaceae bacterium | reverse complement strand
CTACGTCGACGGCCCGGACGGCGAGATCGAGCTGGCGAGCGTCGGCGAAACCGACTTCGTCGGCGAGATCGCCATCCTGTGCGACGTGCCGCGCACCGCGAACGTTTCGGCGACCAGCGACGTGACGGCGCTGCGCGTGTCGAAGGAAGCCTTCGCGGAGTTCTTGATCACCTTCCCCACCATGGGCGTCGCGATGATGCGCGAGCTCGGCTTCCGCTTGAGCCGCACCACGGCCGAGCTCGTCGCCGAGCGCCGACACGCGCACGCGTGAGCGGCCGGCGGGCACCCTCGGCAGCGGCGGCGCGGCCGGCGACGGCAGCGGGGCGGTCGCCCGTGCCCGACGCCGACGCCGTGCAACCGGCCGCTCCGCTTCCTATATCAACCGTCAATGAAGGCGGTGTCGACGTGCCCGTGCGGTCGGAAGAGTTCGAGGTCGAGGTCTGGGGGGCGCGCGGCACCCTGCCCGGTTGCGGCGCGAACCAGGTCGCCTTCGGCGTCGAAACCTGCTGCGTGGAGATGCGCGTCGCCGGCCGGCGGCTGATCTTCGACGCCGGCACCGGCATCGTGCCGCTGGGGCGGCGGCTGTGGGACGAGCGGGCCGAGGAGATCGACCTGTTCTTCAGCCACGTCCACTACGACCACATCATGGGCTTTCCGTTCTTCATGCCGCTCTACAACGGTGACGCGCGGGTGACCGTGTCGCTCGGGCACATGCTGGACGGGCGCTCGGCGGGCGAGCTGGTGTCGGACTTCATGCGCGCGCCGTTCCTGCCGATCGGCCCGAAGATCTTCCAGGCCGAGATCGAGTACCTGTCGTTCCGGCCGGGCGACGTCCTGGTGCCGGGCGCCGGCATCCGCATCCGCACCGCCCGCCTCAACCACCCGAACGGGGCGGTCGGCTATCGCGTCGAGCACGCGGGCCGCGCCGTCGCCTACGTCACCGACACCGAGCACGTGCCCGGCCATACCGACGGCGGGGTCGTGGGGCTGATGCAGGACGCCGACCTCGTGTTCTACGACGCGTCCTACACGGACGCCGAGATGGCGCACTTCAAGAACTACGGCCATTCCTCCTGGGAGGAGGGGGTGCGGCTCGCGCGACAAGCCGGCGTCAAGCGCCTCGTGCTGTTCCACCATTCCAACAAGCGCGACGACGCGGGGCTGGCGGCCATCGAGCAGCAGGCGGCCGAGGCGCTGCCGGGCACCGTCGCGGGCCGAACCGGCATGCGCTTCAGCCTGGCGCCCGCGAGCGGCATTAGCGCGGCGGCCGAGCGGGCGTGATTGCGGTTTCCGGCCCGTTTCCCGGCCGGCATCGTCAGTGCGAGTGGGGGTCCACGGCGTCGCGCAGGCCGTCGCCGAGGAACGAGAAGGCGAGCACCGTCAGCATCACCGGCACCATCGGGAACAGGAGCCACGGGTAGAGCGCCACCGCCTCGATGTTCTGCGCCTCCGACAGGAGCACGCCCCAGCTGGTGATCGGCGGCCGGAGGCCGAGGCCGAGGAACGACAGCGCCGTTTCGGCCAGGATCATCGACGGGATCGACAGCGAGGCCGACGCGATGAGGTGGCTCATGAAGTTCGGCAACAGGTGCCGCGCGATGATGCGCGAGGGTTTCGCCCCCATCATCACGGCGGCGGCGGTGAAGTCCTCCTCGCGCAGGGAGAGGAGCTTGGAACGCACGGCGCGCGCCAGCGCCGGCCAATCGAGCAGCGCCAGGATGATGGTGATGCCGAAGTAGATCAGGATCGGGCTCCAGGTGACGGGCAGCGCCGCCGAGAGAGCCAGCCACAGCGGCAGTTCGGGGATCGAGCGCAGCGTTTCCGTGGTGCGCTGCACCCACCAGTCGATGCGGCCGCCGAAGTAGCCGGCGAGCCCGCCGAACACGAGGCCCATCACGAAGGAGATCGTCACGCCGACGAGCCCGACGGTCAGCGAGATGCGGCCGCCGTGGATGATCCGGCTCAGCATGTCGTGGCCGAGCCGGTCGGTGCCGAGCGGGAACAGCGTGCCGCCGTCCGGCGGGCAGACGAGGTGGAAGTCCGCCTCGACCAGGCCCCACAGGCGGTAGCGGTCGCCCGAGCAGAGGAAGCGGATCGGCAGCGGCTGCGAGCGGTCCTCCGTGTACTGCCGCTGCAGCGTGTCGAGGTCGAGCGTGCCGGTGGTCCGGTAGGTGAACGGCCCGACGAAGCGCCCCTCGTGGAAGAGGTGGATGGCCTGCGGCGGCATGAAGATGTGCTGCGTGTTGCGCGTTTCCAGGCCGTAGGGCGCGATGATCTCGGTGACGAACACCGACAGGTAGGCGGGGATCAGGAGCACCAGAGCGACGAAGGCGATGCGGTGGCGGCGGAAGCGCCACCAGATGAGCTGTCGCTGCGAGGCGCGCGTGTACTTCTCCGAATAGCGCGACCCCTCCGCCATCGTGCGCTTGGGGTCGAACGGCGCGGTCGAGGCGGTGTGGGCGAGGTCGCTCATGCGCGGCGCTTCTTGTCGAGCCGGACGCGCGGGTCGATCGCCGCCAGGAGGATGTCGGACACCAGCATGCCGACGACGGTCAAGACGGCGAGGAACATCAGGAACGAGCCGGCGAGGTACATGTCCTGGGAGCGCAGCGACGACAGGAGCATCGGCCCGGTGGTCGGCAGGCTCATCACCGCCGAAACGATCACCGAGCCCGACACGACCTGCGGCAGGAGCGTGCCGATGTCGGAGACGAAGGGGTTCAGCACTGCCCGCAACGGGTATTTGCGCAGGATCTTACCCTCGGGCAGGCCCTTGGCGCGGGCGGTGACGACGTAGGGCTTCTGCAGCTCGTCGAGGAGGTTGGCGCGCAAGCGGCGGATCATGCCGGCGGTGCCGGCGGTGCCGATGACGATCACGGGCACGACGAGGTGGGCGAGCAGCGAGCCGATCTTGCCCAGCGACCAGCCCTCGTCGGCGTAGGCCGGGTCCATCAGCCCGCCGATCGAGATGCCGAAGTAGACGTTGGACAGGTAGAGCAGGATCAGCGCCAGGAGGAAGTTCGGCGTGGCGAGGCCGATGTAGCCGAGAAACGACAGCGAGTGGTCCGCGGCGGAATACTGATGCGTCGCGATGTAGACACCGATCGGGAACGACACGCCGTAGATGAACAGGACGGTGAGGAAGTTCAGCAGCAGCGTCAGGAACAGCCGGTCGCCGACCACCTCCGCCACGGGGAGCTGGTACTCGAAGGAATAGCCCAGATCACCTTGCAGGAGGCCGACGGCCCAGTTGAAGTACTGGACGGGCAGCGACTGGTCCAAACCGTACTGCTCGCGCAGGAACTGCACCTTATCGGAGGTGACGTCCTCGCCGGCCGCCTGCAGCTCGGCGATGTAGGTGGTGAGGTAGTCGCCGGGCGGCAGCTGGATCACCACGAAGACCAGGACGCTGATCACCGCCAGCGTGCCGATCATCGTCAAGACGCGGCGCAACAGGAAGCCGAGCATCCGTTCCCCTCCCCCTCGATCCCGCGCCCTACGGGTTCGACGCCTGCTGCTGTTCCGGGTCGCCGAAGAAGAAGGTCTCCATGCGGTGGACCCCGAAGAAGGCGCCCGGGTTCCAGTTCCAGACCGCGCGCTCCGGCACGTTCTGCAGCCGGTTCGAGACCACGACGATCGAGTCGATGCCGGACACGATGCCGATCCGGAGCGCCTCGTTCGCGTTGATGTCCAGCATCTCCCGCCAGATCGCCTCGCGCTCCCCCGCATCGGCGGCGAGCGCCCAGCGCCTGTTCAGGTCGAGGAGCGTCTCGGCCACCGGCCAGTCGGGTTTCGTGCCGACCGCGCCGTTCGTCTCGTAGTGGGCGCCCCAGGCCGGCCATTGCTGCTGCTCGCCGTTGGTGGGTGCGAGCTGGGCCGGGCTCCAGTCGGCGGTGGGCAAGCCGTTCTCGAGGCCCGTCCACACCGACATCAGCGTCGCGCCGGCCTTCAAGCGGCTCGACAGCGTGTCGCGCTCCGAGGGCTTCACCAGGAGCTTGATGCCGATCTTGCGCCAGTCCTCGGCGACGAGGCCCATCACGTCGACCTGCTCGGTGTCCTCGCCGGCCGTTTCCACGACGACGATCATCTGCCGCCCGTCCGGCAGCAGCCGCACGCCGCCGGAATATTCGGTCAGGCCGAGCCCGTCGAGCAGGCGGTTGGCCTCGGCGGGGTCGTAGGCCGCGTAGCGCTTCGAGCGGGCTTCGTCGTAGAGCGGCGAGCCCTCGATCACCGTGTCGATCACCGGCTTGCCGAGCCCGTAGAAGATCGCCTGGTTGATGTCCTCGCGGTTCAGCCCGAGCGACAGGGCGCGGCGAAAATCGGCTTGGCGGAACAGGTCGCGCCAGACCGGGTCGGCGGCGTTGAGGTTCGGGTAGAGGGTGACCTTCGAGCCCTTGCCGCTCGTCCAGCGCCGGATCTGGAAGTCCTCGTGGCGGGCTGCCTGCTTCAGGAAGGCGTAGTTGTTGAAGACGAGGTAGCTCGCCTGCAGGTCGGCCTCGCCGGCGCCGGTCTTGGCCGGGATCAGCTTGGAGTTGGCGATCCCCATCGCGACCTCGTCGAGATAGGGCAGTTGGTGTCCGGCCTTGTCGACGCGGTGGAAGAACGGGTTGCGCGCGAAGATCAGCCGCTCGGACGGCGGCTTGGTGCGCAGGACGAAGGGTTCGAGCGAGGGCTGCTTGGGGTCCGAGTTCTTGTACTGCTGGTCGTACTTGAAGTGCAGCGCCACCCAGTTGCGCTGCCCGGCGTCCTTGACCTTCTCGGCGAGCTTGGCCGGCTCGGCGTGCTTGGCGTGGTACTTCTTCAGGTAGTGCGCCGGCCGGAACAGGTAGAGCGGCTGCGGCCCGGCCACCGCCGGAAGGAAGTAGGGGTTCGGCTTGCTCCACTCGTAGCGCACCGTCACCTCGTCGATGAAGGAAACGCGCGGCGCCTCGCCGTCCACCAGCATCTCGCGCGGCGGCCCGAACGGCGTCAGCTCCTTGTTGCCGACCACGTCCTCCCACCAGTAGCGGAAGTCTTCCGCGGTGAACGGCTCGCCGTCGGACCACTTGTGGCCGCGGCGCAGGTGGAAGGTGAAGACGCGGTCGTCCTGGTTGTCGACGGCGCGCGCCAGATCCGGTTCCAGCCGCTGCTCGGGCGTGTAGCCGACGAGCCGCGCGTAGCCGTAGACCACCATGCGGCGGGTGTCCTTGGCCTGGCCCTCCATGAGGCGCAGCGAGCCGCCGTAGTCGCCGACCCGCTTGCCGTCCGCCGCCAGGTCCATCACCAGCGGCTCGCGCGGGATCCGCTCGGCCACCGGCGGCAGTTCGCCGTCCGCCACGCGCTTGGCCAGCGCCGGCGGCTCGATCATCGGCGCGTCCGCGACGGCCACCGAGGTTGCGACGAGACCGACGAACAGCGCCGCCGCGAGGGCGGTCGCCAAGCGCGCCGGATGGGAGCGGTTCACTTGCATCGTCATCGCCTCCTCCCGCCGGGCGTCAAGCCTCCAGCGGCGCGATCAGATAGTTGGCATGCCCTTTGTCGGAAAAGATACGCTCGACCCTATACGCGGCAAGCCGCAGCCAGTCCAAGAACTTCGCCACGTTCCCGTTCGCGACCTCCACGAAGATCAACGGCCGATGCCGCTTCAAGGTTTCCGCCGCGCCGGCAAGAACGGCGAGTTCCATGCCCTCGACGTCGATCTTGACCAAGCTTGGCACAAGATCGGGCAGGTCGTCGAGCCGGACCACCTCGATCGGGCCGGCCGCGTCGGCTTCGAGCCGCGTCGCCCCGAGCCCGCCCGTAGCGGACGCGACGGCGCGCATCCGCGCCGGCGCGTGAGGGGGCCATGAGCGACATCGCCTCCCCCTCC
>CAXUCL010000134.1:0-6448 GCA_964249395.1 uncultured Rhizobiaceae bacterium | reverse complement strand
ATCCCGGGCGGCGGCGCGTCGGGCGGCGTCGGCGCCGGCCTCCATGCGCTGCTCGGGGCCGAGCTGAAGTCGCGCTTCGATGCGCTGCTGCCCTACTTCGACTTCGACCGGCATCTCGAAGCGGCGGATCTCGTGATCACGGCGGAAGGCGGCCTCGACGCGCAAACGGTGCGCGGCAAGATCCCGGCCGAGATCGGCGACCGCGCCAAGCTCAGGGGCGTGCCGGTGATCGCGCTGGCCGGCACGGTCGGCGCCGAGGCCGACCGCGTGCGCGAGCACGGGGTCGAGGCGTTCTTTTCCACGGTGCCGGGACCGGAGACCCTCGAGCACGCGATGCGCCACGCCGCCGACGAGATCGTCTTGGCGGCCGAGAACGTGATGCGCGTGTTCGTAGCGGGCGCGGTGTTCGGCTCGGCGAATGGCTGACGGCCTTCCGTCGCTCTGGGCGCTGGCGGACGGAGGCGAGCGGCGAGCGGCGGCATCGCCGGGCCGGCGGCAGCCTTCCGTCCAGTGGATCCTGCGCGCCGTGCCGGTGCTCGTGCTCGCGACCGGGCTCGGCCTCGCGCTCGCCGTTCCCGCCGACCTTGCGCGCGAAGCGCGCGTCGCGCTCTTCGCCTTCGGCCTCGCGGTGATCTTCTGGTCGTTTACGCCGGTCAACGCGGCCTATGTGGCGCTCGGCGCCGTGCTGGTCGCGGTTCTCGGAAGCGCGGTCGAGCAGGACGAGCTGTTCGAGGCGCTCGCCGCCGACGTGATCTGGCTGATGATCGGCGCCTTCTTTCTCGGCGCCGCCGTGCTGCAAACGGGCCTCGCCGATCGCATGACCCGCGCCGTCGCCGCTCGTGCCCGCGACGTCAACCAGATGTTCTGGCTGGTGACGCTGATGCTCCTGCCGCTCACGTTCCTGATCCCCTCGACCTCCGGCCGCGCCGCGGTCGCCCTGCCGGTCTTCCGCAGCTTGACGGAAGCGGCGGCCGACCCGAAGGTCAGCCGCGCGCTCGCGCTCCTGATCCCGACGGTGATCCTCGTTTCCACGATCGCGAGCCTCGTCGGCGCCGGGTCGCACCTCGTCGCGGTCGACCTCCTCGACGAGACGAGCGACGATACCATCGGCTTTCTGGAATGGATGCTCTACGGCGCGCCCTTCGGCGTCGCCGCCGCGTTTGTCTCGGCCTTCGTCGTCATGCGCCAGTTCCTGACCCGCGCGGAGCGACGACGGCCGCTGCGGCCTTTCGAAGACGAAGGGCCGCGGCCGTTCTCGCGCGCCGAGACGATCACGCTCGCGGTCGTCGTCGGCATGGTCGGCCTTTGGTCGAGCGAGGCCGTTCACGGCTTCGAGGTGGCGACGGTGGCCGTGCTCGGCGCCTTCGTCCTCACCTTGCCGGGCCTCGGCGTCCTGACCTGGAAGGCCGGGCTGCAGGCGGTGAGCTGGAACCTCGTCGTGTTCGTCGGGGCGGCGCTGGTTCTGGGCGAGGCGCTGATCGAGACCGGCGCCGCCGAATGGCTGATCGGCGGCATCTTCCGCTTGTCCGGGGTCGGCGACGGCGGCTCGGTGTTCCTGGTTCTCGTCGCGGTGACGCTGATCACGCTGACCTCGCACATCTATCTGACCTCCCACACGGCGCGGGCCGCCGCGCTGGTGCCGCCGCTGCTCTACCTCGCGCTGTCGCTGCAGCTCAGCCCGAAGGCGATGATGTTCATCGGCACGGTCGGCATGAACTACTGCCTGACGTTCCCGGTCAGCTCGAAGGCCCTCCTGATGTTCGGCGACCTCGGCGACGACACCTGGCGGCCGTCCGATCTCCTGAAGCTCAGCGCGGTGCTGCTTCCCGTCCACGCCGTTTTGATGGTCGCCTTCTACTACGGCTGGTGGCGGCACGTCGGCCTTTCGCTCGGCACAGCGTCGTGACCATCCGGCGCAAGCTCGCCGTGCTGCTCGGCGGCCTCGCGGCCATTGCCGTGCTCGTCGCCGGTGTGGCGCTCTTCATCACGCTGCGCTGGCAGACCACGGCCGACGACATCGCCAGCCATTACAATCGCAGCCTGATCCTGCAGGGCGTGCGGGCCGACATCTTCGCGGCCCTGAAGGAAGTGGACGACGCTCTGACCGGCGACGCGGCGGATGCGCAGCGGGACTTCGAGCGCAACGTCGCGCCGACCGCCGAGAACCTCAAGCGCTGGACCGCGCTCGCGCACGACGACGCCGAGCGCAGGGAGGTCGGCGAGGTGCAGGGCGCGTTCGAGCGCCTGGTGACGGATGCGGAACGCGTCTTCGCGCTGATGCTGGACGGGCGCCGCGAGGAGGCCGTGCGTCTCGTGGACGAGGACCTCGACGTCCGCGGCTACGCGGCGTTCCGCGAGATCACCGAGCGGGCGGTGGCGGCCGACGGGGAGCGTCGGCGCCAGATCATCCGCGATACGGACGCGCTGCGGCGCACGGCGCAGATCATGATCGCGGTCGTGTTCCTGGCGACGCTGTCCTTGACGCTGCTGCTCGCGGCCTTCGTCGCGCAGGACCTGTTCCGGCCGCTGGGCGAGGTGCGCGCGGCCTTGATCGCCATGGGGCGCGGCGACCTCGACCGGCGGCTGGATCTTCGGGCGGACGACGAGATCGGCGCCATCGGCGCGGCCTTCAACAAGGCGGCCGAGACGATCGCGCGCCGGCAAAGAACGGACGCCGACGCCGGCGGCGAGCGGTCCGAGAACTGGCGGGACCGGCCGACCCGCGCGACGCTGCACCGTCTGGTCGGGCAACTGCGGGATCGCGTCGCCGCCGTGCGCGCCGGCGAGGATCCGGTCGGCGCCGTCGCCGACGCCGCCGGCCTCGCCGCCGCCATCGCCCGGATCACGGAGGTCGGCTTCCCGTTGGACCTCGACCTGGAAACGGTGGACCCGAACCAGCTGGCGCACGACGTGCTCGCCCGGTTCGGCGGCGTGCTGGCCGAACGCGGCATCAGTTGCGAGGTCGTGCTGGGCGACGCCGTCGGAGCCATCTCGGTCGACAGGCCGAAGCTCAAGGCCGCGATCGTCGAGGTGGTGCGCAACGCCCTCGACGCCATGCCCGAACGCGGCGGGCGGCTCGGCCTGCGCGTTTCGACGGACGCCGAGGGCAGCCAAATACGCTCTGAAGTCGCCGACACGGGGCGCGGCATGGACGCGGCGCAGATCGAGCGCATCCTGTCCTTCGACCCCCTGGCCGTCACGCGAACGCCGCGCGTCGGCCTCGCCACGAGCCGCGCCGTCGCGGAACGGCATGGAGGAACGCTGAAGGTGTTCAGCCGGATCGATCACGGCACGGTGGTCCGCATCAGCCTTCCAACGGGACACTGAGCTCCGGCGGGCGACGCGCGATCCTTCGCGCCCGACCGCACCCGGCCGGGCATCGACGCTTTGCCGGCGCGGACGGGAGGCGATCGGCGTGGCTCGACCGCGCCTGGGCGAGCGGCCGATTGGGCCTCGGTGTCGGCCGTCGGGTCCTGATCGGGCCGCGCGACCGGACAGCCATCCATCACTACGGCCGACTTGCGCGAACGGATCGGCCGCGCCGAACCCCAAGCGGCCGCGGTTCTCCGCTCACGGCATCGCGGCAAAATCGCTCCGTCGGTGCGCGGCGACGAGGTCGCGCAGGGCGGCGGGCGCCACGACCTCGACCTTGTCGCCCCACTGGTAGAGGAACCAGGCCATCTCCAGGTGGCCGGAGGCGCGAAAGCGCACGGTGAGCGATCCGTCCGGGTTCGCCTCGAAGCGCTGGCTCGAATGGAAGCGGAAGCCGCGGGCGTTGGCGGCGGCCTCCGGCGCGAAGCGCCACTCGACCTCGCCGTATTCCGCGTCGCGCTGGAACACGCCGAAGGCCCGCTCGGCGTAGCTCGCAAGCGAGAAGTCGTCCGGCCGCAGCGACGGGGCGGCGAGCATCTCGACGTTCGCCATCCGGTCCAGCCGCCACAGGGTCGGCGCGCCGCCCGGCTTGTTCGCGGCGAGCGCCACCAGGTAGGTGCGGATGCCGGTGAGCAGGCCATAGGGGTGGACGGTGCGCCGCGCCGTGCCCTTGTCGCTGTTGTAGTCGAAGGCGACCTGCTTCACGGCGAGCAGCGCGTCGCTCAACGGCTCGATCACGGAGCGGTCGTTCAAGGGCTGCGGTCCCTGCCGGGCCGCGAGGTACCGGCTCTGCAGCAGCGCGTCCAGGTCCGTCTCGGTACGGGTGCGGCCCTTTTCCGGCAGCATGGTGCGCACCAGGCCGAGCACCTTCTCCAGCCGCTCCGCGTCGCCGGGCTCGCCGCGGTCCCGGGCCGCCCGGACGCCGCGCTCCAGCGCGGCGACGTCCTTGGCGTCGAGCACCGAGAGATCGGCGGGCCGGTTGGTGCGAAGCCGCACCGTCTTGCCCTCCGGCGCCGTTTCCTCGTCGTACGCGGCGGGAAACTGCGAGCGGAGCTCATAGAGGACGCGCTGCGTGCGGCGGCGGGCGGCGTCCGGCTTCGGGTCGCCGTCCCAGCGCCGGTCGATCTCGGCCATGGTCATGCCGTAGCGGCGCGAGGCGATGTCGAGCGCCAGCGCCAGCAGTTCGCCCGCCTTCGCGTAGGACATCGACGCTTCTCCTGCCGCACGTTCGCGACCGCCTCGCCGTCCGGCAAGGGGCAACCATCCCTGTCGCCCCCCGAGGATATCTTCCGTCTCAGCAAGGAAGCCAAGCGGGGACACACGATATGGACGGACTTTTCTTCAGCGGCCACGCGGCGGCGCGCATGAACCAGCGCGGCATCCGCGAGGAGACCGTCGAAACGCTCCTGTCATACGGCATCAGCAAACGCTCGCGCGGCGCCGACGTCTACTTCATGGACCGCACCGCCCGCCAGCGCGCCCGCGACGACCTTGGATCCAAGCGCTTCGCGCGCCTGGAGAAGAACCTCGACGCCTACCTCGTGGTCGGCGACGACGGCACGCTCGTCACCGCCGCCAAGCGCCTGCGCCGCCGGCGCGGCTGAGGCGACGAGCCGCCGGCCCGAACGGCCGGCGCCGATCCTTCGCCCCTCGACATTCCTCAACTGTTCCCGGAGACCCCATGCCGATCTTGGACGGCCTTCCCCTTCTCGACCAGTTCCCGGCCGCCCTCGTCGGCGATCTCTTCGACCTGCCCTTCGGCGCCTTCGAGCGCCACGTGCTGCGCACCTACGCGTTGCGGGTGCTGCGCCCCAACCCCGGCAAGACCAAGCTGGAGGTCGCGGACGAGCTGATCGACTGGTACCGCGACAACCGCCGGACCCTCGGCTTCCGGGTCGAGCCGCTGGAGGCGTGGCTTCGCACTTCGGCCGCCGAACGGCCCTCCGGTTTCGGCAACCGGCTGCGCTTCTCCGCGCGGACGATGCCGAAATACGAGGCCGCGGCGCCGGCGCCGTCCGCGTTCCAGCGGCGCCTCGACTGGATCGGCCGCATTCTCGGCCTGAAACCCGACGAGGTGGCCTTCCTCGCCGCGGTCGCGCGGCTGACCCGCGTTCCCCGGTTCCGGGAGCTGTTCGGCGCCGCCTCCGGGTGCGAGCGCGACAACGACGAAGTCCGGACACGGACGGCAACGCGGATCGCCGGCCTGTCCGACCACGCCGGGCACCGCGTCGGCGACCGGCGCGGCACCCTGTTCCAGCTCGGCCTCCTGGAGGACCGCGGCGGCGGCGACGTCGCCCTGTCGGCGACGGTGGCCAGCATCCTCGCCCGCCGCACCACCGACGAGGACGTGCTGAAGGCGGTGCTGCTCGGCCGCGGCGTCGCGTCCGGTCTCGACGGCTCGGACTTCGACCATCTCGGCCAAACGAAGGACCAGCTTCTGGCGCTGGTCGCCGGCGCGCTCGACCGGCGCGAGACCGGCGCGGGCTTCCTGTTCTACGGGGCGCCCGGCACCGGCAAGACCGAGTTCGCGCGGCTCCTCGGCGCCGAACTCGACGCCCACGTCGTGTTCATCGGCGAGTCGCGGGCGCACGAGAGCCACCAGCGTCCGACCGACGAGCCGACGCGCGCCGACCGCTTGTCGCACCTCGCCTTCGCCTCGGCGCTGGCGACGCGCGCCGGCCGCACCGTGCTGGTGATCGACGAGGCGGACGACGTGTTCACCGGCATCGACGACGGCGAGGGCGCCAACCGCACCGGCTCGAAGGTGTTCATGAACCGGATCGTCGAGACCTGTCCCGTGCCGATGGTGTGGATCACCAACCACGCCGACCGGCTCGGCCCGGCGGTGCTGCGCCGCATGCTGATGGCGGTGGAGTTCCGCGAGCCCGACAACAAGACGCGCCTGCGCATCGTCGAGCGGCACGCGCGGGCGAAGGGCGTCGCGCTGTCGCCGGCGGCTGTCGCGGGGCTGGCGAGCCTGCCGGCCTCACCGGCTCTGCTCGAGGCGGGCGTTCGCGCCGCCGGCCTGCTCGGAACCGGCGCGCCGGAGGCGGGCGGCGTCGCGGTCGCGGTGACG
>CAXUCL010000133.1:0-6494 GCA_964249395.1 uncultured Rhizobiaceae bacterium | reverse complement strand
CCACGGTGAACTGGTCGTCGGCGGCGACGCGGTATTGCTTGCCGCCGGTCTTGATCACTGCGAACATCGTTCTCGTCCTTGCGACTTCAACGCGCTCTCGTCGCCGGAACCGGCTGCGGGCCGTCTTCTTATGGTTCTTGTTTGTTCGTTCCGCGCGGGCCCGCTTCGAGCCGCGCAAGCGGACGCCGCCCAACCGCCATGCGGTCGAGCGTGCCGTGCCGATACCGCACGCGCCAGGCCGCGTCAACGCGCGGGCGTCCGGCGCCGGGCACCGGGCGCGCTTGGGGGCGTCGGCGCCGGGCACCTGAGGGCGCCTGCGCCCGGCGTCGCGGGTTGCCTTGGGGGCGGGCACGCCAAGGGAGCGCCGGCGGACGCATGCCGAGAGGCCGGAACGCGGGGACGCCAAGAACGGTCTGGACAGAAGGCACGGTTTCGCTCATAGCTCCGCGCGGAAAGGTGGCGGAGTGGTCGATCGCACCGCACTCGAAATGCGGCATACGGGCAACCGTATCGGGGGTTCGAATCCCCCCCTTTCCGCCAGCGTCCGGCCTCGCGACATTTCCTGACGAAAACAACGGTCGGCTTTCGGCGACGGCGCGAAACCGGCTTGCAGGGCGCAAGATCAAATCGCGTCGCCGGGTCGGTCGCTGCTGGACGCTCGCATTCCCGTCGGCGCGGCGCGGCGCGCGAGCCGGGCGCGGCCCGGCGCAACTCTCGTGCTCGACGTCGATCGGCACGGGGACCTCGCTGGAGCCGACCTCGCGCCGCGAGCGTCGCGGGGTCGAAGCCGCGGAAGCGGCCGTTTCGGGTTTCCATCCGGCCGCGCGGCGTCGGCTCGATCCAGTCGGGCGGCTCTGCCCCGCTGCCGGCCAGCCGCGCCATGAGCACGTCCCCGGCGGAAACAGTGTCGGGCGGAACGAAGGTGGCGGCGGCGGACTGCCTGCCGGCGACCTTAGGCAGGGTCGACCCGGAGCCGAGCCTGACAGGCGTCGGGGCGTCGGCCGGCCCCTGACGGGCGTGCCGAGCGTGGACCGGACCGGCGGTCGCGATCCAGCGTCGCCGTCAAAGGGGTGTCAAAGGGCTTGCGCGCGAGTCGTGGGGGCGCGGCGACGGGATGTAAGGGTCGGACCCACGAACGCGCGCCAGCGGGCTTCCTATCGGCCAACGGTCGGACGGGCCGTCAGCCGTCGACTTGGTCGTCCGTCAGGGTGAGATCGATCAGGGCGTCGATGCGAGCGAGCCGCCGGCGCGAACCGCTTCTGCCGGGACGAGCTGCGACGTCGGCGAGCGCCCCGATCCGGGCTTGGCGCAGCGTCTTGAGCGAGGCGCCGTAGAACGGTCCGTCGTCCAGGAAGCCGTCCGGCTCCCCACGCGCGAGCATGGCATCGATCAGTCGAGCAGCGGCTTCAGCTCGGTCCACAACTCGCCTTGCGACTCGCCCAGCGTCTTGAGCGCGCTTCAAAGCGCGCCGCTCCTTCTCCAGCCTGTAGCTATGGTCGTGCTGATGGTCCAGCCGCCGTCGCGGGTCGTCGAGATCGTCCGATCGCGTTGGGCGCACGAACGGTCGAGGTCCGCCACCATGAACGGATCGGCGGGCCGGAAGAACGTGCGGCCCCTTGCGGGCATGGTCGATCGGCAGCCGGCTCAGCGTCGGCCTCGGGACCACGCTCGCAGCCGTCTCGCCGACGATCGCTGCGCCGAACTCGCGGAAGCCTTGGCCCCCGCGATCCACTCGCCGATGGCGCGGCGGTTCTCGACCGAGAGCCGATCGAGCTCGCGAACCGAGCCGAGGCGGCGCTCCGATCGCCGGAGGCCGAAGGTCGTCTCGGCGAAGGCCGGCGTCGAGTCGGTGTCGACGACGCCGCCTAGCATTCGGTCCTCGGCGGGATCGCAGAACGAGCCGACCTCGACGGTCCGCTCGCCCGGCAGCGGCCGTTTCGGGTCTGCCGGCGCGACGATCTCGCGCTGACGGGGGATGGCGAAGCAAGGGGCAGGGATTCGACGTTCGGTGCGGCGGACCGTTCCGGGTCGCTGCGAGCTCTTGCGCCCGCTGTTCCTCGCGCTCGGACAGGACCGCCGAAGTCCTCGCGTCCCCAAGCCGGAAGCCCTATCGGACCGCGGCAGGGCGACGAGCGAGCGGACCGTTCGGACTTTCGGACGTTTCGACCCGACAAGCCGTTGATCCGCGTTTCGTGGCGTTCGTGCCGGCCGCGCGACGGGTCAGCCGGTCGCGTATGCGCTCCTGTAGCGGTTCTCGCGTATGCTCAAGAGCATCGCCTCCTCGCGCTCGACCTGCGCCTTCGCGGCGGCCAGCAGTTCGGCCGATCCCTCGACCGGGAAGGCGACGACGCCGTCCTCGTCGCCGACGACGATGTCGCCGGGATGGACGGCCATCCCGCCGACCGCGACGGGAACGTTGATCGCCCCCGGTCCGTCCTTGTAGGGACCGAGATGGATCGCGGACCGTGCGAAACACGGGAACTCGCCGCGTCCGATCGCCCCGCTGTCGCGGATCGCCCCGTCGATGACGTAGCCCGCCGCGCCGCGCGACCGCGCGATGTTGAGCATGATCTCGCCGATCAGGGCTCGCCCCTCGTGACCTCCGCCGTCGACCACGATGACGTCGCCCGGCTCCACGATCTCCAGCGCACGGTGGATGAACTGATTGTCCCCCGCCCGCGTCCTGACCGTCAGCGCCCGTCCCACCATGGAAGACGAGACCTTGTGGAACGGTCTGAGGCCCACCGCTCCCGGAACGCGCGCGAGGTTGTCGCTGATCAGCGGCGTCGCCAGGGACCGGAAGCCCGCCAACAGGTCCGCCAGGTTCGCTTTTTCGGTCATCCTCGATCTCCCGAAGCTCGCCGCGATCCGATCGCGGCCGTGCGCGGCGCGAACGGGACGGATCGTGGTTCGCGCGACCGTGCGCCACCCGGATGCGTTTGCCTGGAGCGCGGTTTCTGGATAACATATCCACGAAGCAGCTAGCAACAATGGGAATGCTTTATGAGGCATGACGGTCGGGTGGTCGTGGTGACCGGAGCGGCGCGGGGTCTGGGTCTGGCATGCGCCGAACGTTTCCACGCTGAGGGCGCGAAGGTGCTGCTTGCCGACCTGCACGAGGACGAGGTGCGCGGGCACGCGGAACGCCTGGGCGAACGTGCCGCCTGGCTGGCGGCCGACCTGTCCGAGATCTCGAAGGACATGGCGGCGGGCGTCGTCGCGACGGCGGTCGAGGCGTTCGGGTCGATCGACATCCTGATCAACAACGCGGGCATCATCCATCTCGACGAGTTCGTGGACTTCCCCGAGGACGCCTTCGACCGCGTGCAGCGCGTCAACCTGAAGGCTCCCTTTCTGCTTGGTCAGGCGGCGGCGCGAAGGATGATCGAGCAGAAACGAGGCGGGTCTATCGTCAACATGTCCTCCATCAACGCGATCCTGGCGATTCCCAACTCGGTCGCCTATGCGGTCTCCAAGGGCGGCATCAAGCAGCTCACGGCCGTCATGGCGGTCGGCCTCATCCCTCACGGCATCCGGGTCAACGCGATCGGGCCGGGAACGATCTTGACGGACATGGTGAGGAGTTCGGTGATGGCGAGCGAGGAGCAGCGGCGGACCATCCTGTCCCGCACGCCGAGCGGCCGGTGCGGCGAGCCTTCCGAGATCGCGAGCGTCGCGTCGTTCCTGGCCAGCGACGACGCGTCCTACATCGTCGGCCAGACGATCTACCCCGACGGCGGCCGGCTGATCCTGAACTATACCGTTCCCGTCAAGGACCGGGCGTAGGACCGTCGCGTGGGCTTGCGCATCCATCCGGCCGGTTCGGGGGCGCTGCTTCTGGACGCCGCGTCGGGGAGCTTCGACGACCACGTCCAGCGTCGCATCTGGCGGCTTTCGCGATCGGCTTCGGCTGTTCCCGGCATCCTCGAAACGGTGCCGGGGATGAACAACCTGCTCGTGACCTTCGATCCGTTCCTCGTCGAACCGGCTGGCCTGCGCGCGACGCTCGCCTCGCTCTGGGAAGCGGCGGACGGCGAGGCCGTCGAGGGACGGGCGCACACGTTCGACGTTCGCTACGGCGGCGCCCGCGGCGAGGATCTCGCCGCGTGGTCGTCCCACTGCGGCCTGACGGTCGAGGAGGCCGTCGAACGCCACGCGGCGGCGACCTACACCGTGGCGGCCGTCGGGGCGATGCCGGGCTTCCCGTATCTCTCGGGCCTCGATCCGCGTCTCGCCTGGGGACGCCATGCCTCCCCGCGGCCGGCCCTCGCGCAGGGAGCGGTCATCATCGGGGGCGCGCAGGCGGGGATCATGCCCATGAGCGCGCCCTCCGGATGGCATGCGATCGGCCATGCGGACGTCGAGCTGTTCGTTCCGTCGCGCGCGCCTCCGGTGCTGCTGCAGCCCGGCGACACCGTACGGTTCCGCATCGCGAGCCTGGACGCGTAGGATGATCGAGATCCTCACCACGGGCCTGCCCAACACGGTCCAGGACCAGGGCAGGCCCGGATATCTGGCCCTCGGCATCGGTCATGGCGGAGCGATGGACAAGGAGGCCCTGGCGGTCGGCAACGTCATGGTCGGGAACGAACGAACCGCCGCCGGGATCGAGGTCGCCTTCTTCCCGTTCCGCCTTCGCGCGCATGTCGATACCGAGGTCGCCGTCACCGGCGCCGATTGCGCGTGGACGGTCGAGGACCGCGCCTGTCCGCCCTGGTGGGCGACGACGATCGGTGCAGGGCAGACGCTGACGCTCGACCGGCCCAAGCGCGACGCCAGGGCCTACGTGGCCTTTCGCGGCGGCATCGGGCTTCCCCTCGTCATCGCCTCGCGCTCGACCGACGCGAAGGCGGGGTTCGGCGGCCTGGACGGCCGTGGCCTGTCGCGTGGGGACCGGCTGCCGCTCGCGGAGGCGCCGGCCGCCCCTCCCCTGCCGAAGGGCGGCGTCGGAGCCGTTATCGATCGGCGTCGCCCCGTTGGACCCGGCCCGATCGAGCTGCGGACGCTTCCGGCGGCCGAGTACGAGGCGTTCACGCCCCAGTCGCGCGAAGCGTTCGTTTCCGGCGACTGGTCCGTGACGAGCGAAGCGAACCGCATGGGCTATCGCCTCGACGGCGAGCCGCTCGTGCTCGCCGAACCGCTGGAGCTGCTGTCCCACGGCATCGTTCCGGGGACGGTGCAGGTCCCGCCCGCCGGCCAGCCGATCGTGCAGCTCGCCGACGCCAACACCTGCGGCGGCTATCCGAAGATCGCCACGGTCATCGAGGCGGACCTTTGGCGGCTGGCGCAGGCGCCGGTCGGCTCGCGCCTACGGTTTCGGTTGACCTCCCAGGACGCGGCGGTGGCGGCGCTTTGGACACAGGCCAGCTGGATGCGGGAGTTCGAGGCGGCGCTCGGGGCGCTCGTCCGGCGCTGAACGACGGTTCCGGCGGCTACGCGGCGGCGTCGACGAAGGCGCGGACGTCGACGCCGTCGCGCTCCAGGGCGGCACGCACGCGCGCGGCGATCGCGACGGCGGCCGGGGTGTCGCTGTGGACGCAGATGGAGTCGATCACCGTCTCGATGGACTTTCCCGACAGCGTTTCGATCGCCCCGGTTCGGACCATGCGCAGGACGCGGTCGGCGGCGAGCTCGGGGTCGTGGATCACGGCGCCCTCCAGCTTTCTCGGAACCAACAGTCCTTCCTCCGTGTAGGCGCGGTCCGCGAAGATCTCCGACTTGACCTTCATTCCGAGTTCGCGCGCGATCCGCTCCTGTTCGCCGAGCGCGATCACGAGGCAGACGAGTTCGGGGTCGACCGCCCTCACCGCCCGCGTCACCGCTTCGGCGACGGAGGGGTCGGTCTGGGTCAGGTTGCCGAGGGCGCCGTGCGCCTTGACGTATCGGATCGGATGTCCCGCATAGGTGGACAGCGCCTGCGCCGCGCCGATCTGATAGGCGACTAGACGCTCGATCTCGCCGGCCGAGTGCGGAATGATGCGGCGGCCGAAGCCCGCGAGGTCGAGATAGCCGGGGTGCGCCCCGACCGCGACGCCTTTCGCGCGCGCCGTCGAGAACGTCTGCGCCATGATGTCGGGGTCGCCCGCGTGGAAGCCGCAGGCGACGTTGGCCGAGGTCACCACGTCGAGGATCGCGGCGTCGTCGCCGAGCCTGTAGGCGCCGAAGCCCTCGCCCATGTCGGAGTTCAAATCGACCCGCAACGTGTCGGCGCCGCTCATTCCCGTCCCTTTCCTGTCGTTCGGCTCAAGCGATGAAGCGGGGTGCCGAAGCCTACGACGGCTCCGTCCTCCAACAGCGGCTCGCCCAGCGATCCACGGGCCGGCGACGGGACGGGTCGCAGGCAAGGTCCAGCCTGGACGAAGGAAACCGTTTGTCCTTCGTCCACCACCTGCCCGGGTTCCGCCAAGACCTCGCCGGTGACGGGATGGGCGCTCCGGAAGACGCCGACGCCCGGCGACCGGACGACATCGGCGGGCGGCGGCGCGGGCGACGGC
>CAXUCL010000132.1:0-6501 GCA_964249395.1 uncultured Rhizobiaceae bacterium | reverse complement strand
AGGTGGGCGCGGGCGCGCGGCAGGTCCGGCCGCGGCACGCCGCGCCCGTAGGCGTAGACCTGCGCCAGAGCGTATTGCGCGTCCGTCACGCCTGCCTCGGCCGCCTTGGCGAAGTAGGGCAGCGCCTGCGTGAAGCCGGCGGTCGGCGAGGCTTCGATCAGCATCTGGGCGTAGTTGTAGCCGGCCAGCGGGTTGCCCGCATCGGCCGCGCTCCGCATCAGGTCTCGCGCGGCCTTGGCGTCGGTGTAGCCGCCCGAACCGTCGAGGAGCGTCAGGGCGTAGCGGAACTGCCCGTCCGGGTTGCCGGCCTTGGCCGCCGCCTCGTACCAGCGCGCGGCCTCCTTGTCGTCGCGCGGCACGCCGAGCCCGCGGGAATAGATCTCGCCGACCAGCGTCTGCGCCACCGGGTCGCCGAGCCTGGCGAGCGGCAGCGCGGTTTCCAGCGCGGTAAGGTAGTAGCCGCGCTGCAGCGCGCCGTAGGCCGCCCGCCCCGCCAAGGCTTCCGGCGCGAGCGGCGTCTCTCGAACGGCCACTTTCTTCGCCGGACCGGCGGCCTCCGCCATGCCGGCCACAAGGAGCAGCGCCAGGAGGAAAGCGCTCCGGATCATGCGGCGAGACGCTCCGAAACCTCGTCCAGCAGCGTGTTGGCGCGCGCGACGCGGCTCGCCGCAAGCACCGGGTCCGCCTCGGCGAAGACGGCATCGGCCAGCGCGACGAACTCGGCGCCGGTGCTGATCGCCTGCGGCAGGGTCTCGATGTCGGCGCCGCCGGCGACGATGCACGGCACCTCGACGATCTCCGCCCACCATTCGGCCATGACTAGGTCCGCCGGATCGGGTGCCGACGCGGCCGGGGCGCCGATGCGGCCGAACAGGACATAGTCCGGCAAGAGCTCGCCGGCTTCCAGCGCCTCGTGCCGCGTCGAAAAGCCCGACGCGCCGACGATGAGGCGCGGCGCGAAGCGATCCATCGCCGCGCGCAGGACGTCCAGGTCGCCGCTGCCGAGATGGATGCCGTCCGCCTTCGCCCGGCCGGCGAGGCGCGTGTCCTCCGCGATCACGCACGGGACCTCGAAGTCGCGGCAAACCGCCGCGAGCTCTTCGGCGTAAGTCTGCGCGTCCGCCTCGCTCCGCCCGGACGGATCGACGATCACGGTCGCGACGTCGCCGGCGCCGAGCGCGGCGCGCAGCGTCGCGGCGGCCGAAGCGCGGTCGATCAGCGGCGTCGAAACGAGAACGAGTCTCGGGCGGGCGAAGTCCTGTCGCATGCTCAAGCTTGCCAAACGCATCCGGGCGATCGGGTCGGGAAGCCGATACCACAGAGGAGCGGTGTCGCGGAAGTCGGCAGCCGCCGCGGCACTAGGGAGCGGCCGGCGATCGGTTGCCTGCCGGCGCCGCATCGGTCTATCGCCACGCAAGCCGATGGACGCCGATGATCACAGACCCACTGTTCTACGCCGCCGCGATCCCGGCCGTGCTGCTCGTCGGCATGGCGAAGGGCGGCTTCGGCGGTTCGATCACCATGATCGGCGTGCCGATGATGGCGCTCGCCATCTCGCCCGTCGCGGCGGCCGGCATCATGCTGCCGATCCTGGTCGTGATGGACGTCGTCGCCATGCTCGCCTGGCGCGGCGTCTTCGACCGAACGGTGCTGCGCCTGATCCTGCCGGCGTCGATGCTCGGCATCGTCGCCGGCTTCCTCACCGCCGCCTTCGTGTCGGAAACCGGCGTGCGTCTCCTCGTCGGCCTCCTGTGCCTCCTGTTCGCCTTCCAATGGTTCCTGTCCGGCCGCCACAGGATCGAACCGGCCGCGGCCAGCCGGTCGAAGGGCGCGTTCTGGGGCGCGGTCGCCGGGTTCACGAGCTTCGTCAGCCATTCCGGCGGCCCGCCGCTGCAGGTCTACGTCATGCCGCTGCGGCTCGAGCCCGCCGTGTTCGCGGGCACGACGGTGCTGTTCTTCGGCGCGACGAACTTCGCGAAGCTCGTGCCCTACTTCCTGCTCGGCCAGTTCTCGCCGGAAAACCTCGCGACCTCGGCCCTGCTCCTGCCGCTCGCGCCGATCGCCACGCTGGCCGGTGTCTGGCTGGTGAAGCGCATCGAGCGCGAGAAGTTCTACCTCGTCACCTACGCGCTGCTGATCCCGGTCGGGCTGAAGCTCGTCGCCGACGGCCTCGCCGACTGGCTTTGAGGAAGCCGGCATCGCGCGTGACCGCCGCGCGGGCGTGCCCTATAGCTGCCGTGTTCACGACCGGGAGGGGCGCTTGGGCATCTACGACGAGGACCTCGACCGGACCGAGGCCAACTACCAGCCGCTGACACCGTTGAACTTCCTGGCGCGGGCCGCTCTCGCCTATCCCGACCACGTCGCCATCGTTCACGGCTCGCTCCAGCGGACCTATGCCGAGTTCTACGCGCGCTCGCGCCGGCTCGCCTCCGCCTTGCAACGTCGCGGCATCGCGAAGGGCGAGACGGTCGCGGCGATGCTGTCGAACACGCCCGCCATGCTGGAGGCGCACCACGGCGTGCCGATGACTGGCGCGGTGCTGCTGTCGATCAACACGCGGCTCGACGCGGCGGTGATCGCCTTCCAGCTCGACCATTCGGAAACGCGCGTCGTGATCGTCGACCGTGAGTTCTCGGCCGTGATGGCGCAAGCGCTGCGGCTCGCGGCGGTGAAGCCGCTGGTGATCGACTACGACGACCCAGACTTTCCCGCAGACGCGCCGGCGCAGAAGGGCGAGCGGATCGGCACGCTCGACTACGAGGCGCTGGTCGCCGAGGGCGACGCGGGCTTCCATTGGAGCGTGCCCGCCGACGAATGGGACGCGGTCTCGCTGAACTACACGTCCGGCACCACCGGCAATCCGAAGGGCGTCGTCTATCACCACCGCGGCGCGGCGCTGATGGGCTACGCGAACGTCCTCGGGGCGGGCCTCGCCAAGCACTGCGTCTACCTCTGGACGCTGCCGATGTTCCACTGCAACGGCTGGTGCTTCCCCTGGACGATCGCGGTGCAGGCCGGCACGCACGTCTGCCTGCGCTGGGTGCGCGCCAAGGCGATGTACGACGCGATCGCCGATCATGGCGTCACCAACCTGTGCGGCGCGCCGATTGTCATGGCGACGCTGATCAACGCCAAGCCGGAGGAGAAACGCGACTTCCCGCAGACCGTCTCGTTCTCCACCGCCGCGGCGCCGCCGCCGCAGGCGGTTCTGGCCGGCATGCGGGAGGCCGGCTTCGCCGTGACCCATCTCTACGGGCTGACCGAGACCTACGGCCCGGCCGTCGTCAACGAGTGGCACGCCGCCTGGGACGACCTGCCGGGTCCGGCGCAGGCCGCGCAGAAGGCGCGGCAGGGCGTGCGCTACGCCGCGCTCGACGACCTTGCCGTGATGGACCCCGAGACGATGCGGCCCGTGCCGCACGACGGCGAGACGATCGGCGAGGTCATGTTCCGCGGCAACATCGTAATGCGCGGCTACCTGAAGAATCCCGCGGCCACGAGCGAGGCGTTCCGCGGCGGCTGGTTTCATTCCGGCGACCTCGGCGTCATGCACCCCGACGGCTACGTCGAGCTGAAGGACCGCGCCAAGGACATCATCATTTCAGGCGGCGAGAACATCTCGTCGATCGAGGTCGAGAACGCGCTCTACCAGCATCCCGACGTGATGACCGCCGCCGTGGTGGCGCGGCCGGACGACAAGTGGGGGGAAACGCCGGTCGCCTTCGTGGAGTTGAAGCCCGGCCGCACGGCGAGCGCCGACGATCTGATGGCGCACTGCCGCACGACGCTCGCGCGCTTCAAGTGCCCGCGGGAGATCGTCTTCGCCGACATCCCGAAGACCTCGACGGGCAAGATCCAGAAATACGTGTTGCGGAAGATGGTGTGACGGGTCGCCGACGGGGCTCGGGATCGATCGCCCGACGTGCGGTTTCTCGAGCTCCGGTCCGAGAATGCCGATCGTTTCAAGGAGGGTCGATCGGTTTCGCGACGGCACCGTGAACCGGACTTTCCATCACGGAAAACGGCCCGGACCCGACGACGAGCGTCACCGAGTCCGGCCGCATCGAAAGGCGCCTCCGCGCCTTGGCCTTCAGTGAGCGCTGGCGCGCAGGCGCTCCATCTCGTCCTTCAACTGCAGCTTGCGCCGTTTCATCTCGCGGATCTCGGCATCGCTCATCGCGGGGCGAAGGGCCGCCGCCTCGATCTCGGCTTCGATCGCCGCGTGCCGCTGCTGCAGCGTCGCCAGGTGCACATCCAAGGACATGATCGCTCCTTATCCGTCGGTTGCGAAGGCGAGGCCCGTTCAACCTCGTGCCACGTCCCGGACCCCGCGTGACGAAGCTGTCACAAAACTCGTGGGGCGTCGACGGGTTGCCGACCCGGCCTGTTCCCCTAGAGGCGACGGACTGCTAAGCGATCACGAAGACGTTGATCGATTCCGGCCAGCCTCCAGCGGCGGCCGGTGGGCGGCTCGAAGGGAAGCGAATGCCGGATCAGGAACAGGCGGCGCTGCGCATGCTCGCCGCGCGTCTGCGCCAGGAGCACGCGGACTTCGACGCCGCGATCGACGCGATGGAGAGGGTCGGCTGCGACCGCCTCCAGGTCCAGCGGATGAAGAAGAAGAAGCTGCACGTGAAGGACCGCCTGCAGGACGTCGAGGACCAGATCGTCCCGGACATCAGCGCGTGACGCGCGGAGCGGCCCGCGTCGCCGTGGTCATGGGGAGCCAGTCCGACTGGGCGACCATGCGGCACGCGGCCGAGACCCTGGACGCGCTCGACATCGCGCACCGCGACCTGATCGTATCGGCGCACCGCACGCCCGACCGGCTCTACAACTTCGCCAAAGGCGCCAAGTCGGCGGGCTTCCATGTCGTGATCGCCGGCGCCGGCGGCGCCGCGCACTTACCCGGCATGACCGCCGCCCTCACCTCCCTCCCGGTGTTCGGGGTTCCGGTGGAGTCGAAGGCGCTGTCCGGCCGGGACAGCCTGCTGTCGATCGTCCAGATGCCGGCCGGGGTGCCCGTCGGCACGCTGGCCATCGGCCGCGCCGGCGCGGTGAACGCCGCGCTGCTCGCCGCGAGCGTTCTCGCGCTCGGCGACGAAGCGCTGGCGGAGCGCCTCGACGCCTTCCGCGCCGCGCAGACCGGCGCGGTCGCGGAAACGCCCGAAGCGCCGGGCGCATGACGCCGCTGCCGCTCCGTGTCGGGGCGACGATTGGCATCCTCGGCGGCGGTCAGCTCGGGCGGATGCTGGCGATGGCAGCGGCGCGGCTCGGCTTCCGGACAGTCGTGCTCGACCCGAACGCGACGTGCGCCGCGAGCCAGGTCGCGAACGAGGTGATCGTCGGCGCCTACGACGACCCCGGCGCCCTCGCCCGACTCGCGGCGAAAGCCGACGTCGTGACCTACGAGTTCGAGAACGTTCCCGTCGCGCCGCTCCGGGCGGTCGCGGCGGAGCTGCACGTCTTTCCGCCGCCAGAGGCGTTGGAGGTCGCGCAGGATCGCGTGGTCGAGAAGGCGTTCCTGAACGGCATCGGCGTGCCGACTGCCGAGTGGCGGGCCGTGGACGACGCGCAGGAGCTCGACCACGCCTTTCAGGAGCTCGGCGGCGACTGCATCCTGAAGACCCGCCGCCTGGGCTACGACGGCAAGGGTCAGGCAACGCTCCGGCAACGCAGCCCGCATGCTGAGGCCTTCGCGAGCCTCGGAGGGGTTCCCTGCATCCTGGAAAAGAAGGTGCCGTTCGCCTTCGAGCTGTCGGTGGTCGCCGCGCGCGGGCGCGACGGGCGGATCGCGGCCTTCGACCCGGCCGAGAACCTGCATTCGCTCGGCATCCTGAAGCGCTCCACCGTGCCGGGCCGGGTTTCAGACGCGCAGGCCGCGGAGGCGGTCGACATCGCCGCGCGCGTCCTCGAACATCTCGACTACGTCGGCGTCGTCGGCGTCGAGTTCTTCGCGGCGGCGGCGGCGGAGGGTGGGCTGCTCGTCAACGAGATCGCGCCACGCGTCCACAATTCCGGCCATTGGACGGAGGCCGCCTGCGCCGTCTCGCAGTTCGAGCAGCACATTCGAGCCGTCGCCGGCCTGCCGCTCGGGGCCACGGGCCGGCATTCGGACTGCGTGATGGACAATCTCATCGGGCCGGAGATCGACGGCGCGCTCGCCCTCCTGACCGAACCGGACGCTTATCTGCACGTCTACGGCAAGGGAAACGCCAAACCCGGCCGCAAGATGGGGCACGTCACGCGCCTGCTGCCGCGCGGCGAGCACTCCCGCGGCGGCCACCCCGGCGGCGGATTGACAGAAACGCGCCCGTCAAGCTAATCGACGATCCAGACGGCGCGCCGGGAACGGCGCGCTTTTCGTTAGGCGGCGAGCCCTCCGGGCGCCAGCCGGAGAAAGGACGACGCCGATGAAGATCAAGAACTCGCTGAAGACCCTGAAGGGCCGCCACCGCGCCAACCGCATGGTGCGCCGCAAGGGCCGCATCTACATCA
>CAXUCL010000131.1:0-6586 GCA_964249395.1 uncultured Rhizobiaceae bacterium | reverse complement strand
CCCGGTCGCCGACGTCGGCCTCGAGCCGCGCGATGGCGAGGCCCTCGACCTCCGGCTGCACGTCGACCTCCTCCACCGGCTGCACGAGGCCGGACGCGATGACGCGGTCCGTCACCTCGCCGTTCCGGGCCTCCACCACGACGATGGAAGGCGCGGCGACGGGCGCGACGGGCGCGGCCGCCGGCGTTTCGGCCCCTGCCGCGGCAGGCAGGAAGGCGACGGCGGCGCCGGCGAGCAGCAGGGCGCGGAAGGGGTGAACGGTAAGCATGAGATCAACCCGCCATCGCGAGGGGTTCGGCCGGGTGCGGTGCCAAGGCGCCGCCGAGCTCGGCCTTGATGCCGGCGAACAAGCGGCCGGTGAGGCGCCGCGCCTTGCGGTCGAACTCGGCGCCGCCCTCGAAGGCGCGCTGGCGGAACAGGCCCGAACAGAACAGGAAGCAGAAGTCCACCAGGTCGTCGATCTCGGCCGGGTCGCGCCGTCTGGCGCCCGGCACGGCGAGCAGCATCGAGCGGACGTTGGCGCGGATCCCTTCGTCCATCGCCTGCTTCACGGCGGCGATCTCCGGGTGCAGGAGCGCGGCCGCGTCGATCTGCAGCCAGATCGCCGCCTCCTCATCGCTCGTCTCGCGCAGGTTCCGGTGCAGCAACGCCTCCATCGCCGCGATCGGGTCGTCGGACCGGCGCGCCTCGTCGAAGTCGCGCCGCACGTCGGCGGCGCAGTGGCCGACCAGCGCGACGATCAAAGCGGTCTTGGAGGGGAAATACCGGTAGAAGTTGCCGACGCTCATGCCGGCGGCGGCCGCCAGATCCTGCATGGACGAGCCTTCGAGGCCCTTGCGGGCGAAGGTGCCGGTGATGCGGTCGAGGATCTCGTGCGCCCGGTCGGGTGCGGTGGCAAGGCTCATGGAACGGCTCGCGCGAGCGATGGGACGGGAAGAGTATAATGAATGAACGTTCATTCACGCAAGGGCCGCGCGATCGTGCCGCAAGCTTCGGGAACGGGAAGCGGCCTCCCGACGCTTGCAATCCGGCCGGACCGTTCGGTCCGCGAAGCGAGGCAAGCCTGATGACGAACGACATGCCACGACGGGCGGAAACGAACGACGTCCGCGCGTCCGCGCGCGGCAAGCCGGCCGGTGCCATCCTGTTCGTCCTCGGCGCGGCGCTGCTGCTCGGTCTGGCGGTGGTGCTCTTCGGGATCTCGCCCCTCGGGCTCCTCGGCTTCTGACGCGATGTGCAACCTTTATTCGGTCACGACCCCGCAGGAAGCGATGCGCCGGCTGTTCCGCGTCGCGCGCGACCAAACCGGCAACCTGCCCGCCCTGCCGGCCGTGTTTCCGGACACCGAAGCCCCGATCGTGCGCACCGGCGCGGACGGCGCGCGCGAGCTGGCGCTGGCGCGCTGGGGCATGCCCTCGCCCGCCTTCGCGCTGAAGGGCCGCAAGACCGATCCCGGCGTCACGAACGTGCGCAACGCCAAGAGCCCGCACTGGCGGCGCTGGCTGGGGCCCGAGCACCGCTGCCTCGTACCGCTGACCAGCTTCTCGGAATACGACACCGTCGACGGTCGGAAGGTGCCGGTCTGGTTCGCGCTCGGCGAGACCCGCCCGACCGCCTGCTTCGCCGGTCTGTGGACGCGCTGGACGAGCGTGCGCAAGCTGAAGGAGGGCGAGGCGACGCTCGACGTCTTCGGCTTCCTCACCACCGAGCCGAACCGCGAGGTCGGCGCGGTCCACCCGAAGGCGATGCCGGTGATCCTGACCGAAGCGCACGAGTTCGACGCCTGGCTCGAAGCGGACTGGCAGGAGGCCTCGGCGCTGCAGCGCCCCCTGCCCGACGGCGCGCTCGCGATCGTCGCCCGGGGCGAGCGGTCGGACGGGGCGGCGGAGTGACCATTTGCCGGAGGGAGCCCTTCTCCCGGCTCGGGAGAGGGGAAGGCGCCCTTCGTTGAACCCGCTGGTTCCTACGCCGCCGCGCTGGGCAGGAAGCGGGCGTCGCTCGCGTCGAGGTCGCGGCGCAGCTGCGTGACGAGCAGGCTCTCGTCCGGCGCGCAGTTGGCGTGGGTCAGCCGCTCGCCCGCCGCCACCGGGGCCGTCACTCGCGAGCGCTCCGCCAGTCCCAGCGGCAGCGCGCCGGTCGCGCGCGCGTCCTCCCAGGTCATGGCGAAGCCGCGGTAGTCCGCCTCGCCGATCTTGCCGAGCACGTCGCCCGGCCGGAGCGCGCGTTTCGCGACGGCGCCGCACTCGGCCACCGGACGGTCCAGCGGCTGCAGGTCCGGCTGCCCGCGCATCACCGCCTTGATCGCGCTCAAGGGCACTTCGAGGCTGGTCAGGTGGAACGGCCGGGACAGCACGTAGCAGGGGCCGGGACCGACCTTCAGGTCCGTCATCCGCTCCAGGACGCGCGGATGCGTCGGCCGGACGATGGCGAAGACGCCGGGCGCCACGCCGCGGCCGATCGTGTAGTCGACGCAGGCCCGGCCCGACAGGATGCCGCCGTCCGCCTTCGAGCAGAGCACCTGCGCGAGGGTGTCGAGCGTCGCGTCCGGCCCGTGCATGCCCGGCACGTCCGGCACGAGACCCGTGGCGTTGGCGATCGCCACCATCTCCACCATGGTCTTCGAGCCGTCGACGAACTCCACGAGGACGCGGGCGTTCATGTTGCGCCGCGCGGCCTCTTCCTCGAAGTCGGCCGGCACGGCGTCGAACTTGAGCGCGTTGTTCTTGCCCTTGCCGGCGCAGACGACCTCCAGCCCCAGCGCTTGCGCGAGCCCGATCAGCTCCACGGTGGCGGCCGGCTCGTCGCCCGCCGCGCCCGTGTAGACGACGCCGGCGCGCGCCGCCTCGCGCTTGAGATAGCGACCGATCGTGATGTCCGCCTCGACGTTCAGCATCACCACGTGCTTGCCGTTCCGGAACGCCTCCAGCGCGATCTCGGCGCCGGTGTTCGGGTTGCCCGTCGCGTCGATCACCACTTGGACGCGGCCGGCCTTGCACAGGTCGCGGAAGTCGGCGGCGTAGGCGGTGCGGCCGGCCTCGATCGCCCGGTCGATCGCCGTCGGCCCGTCGGCGCCGGTCCAGTCGAGCCCGGCCATCCGCATGGCCGGCTCCACCCGTGCGGTGGAGCTCGCCGCGATGGCGCCGAGCCGGATGCCGGGCATCAGCGCGCACTGCACGGCCAGGTCCGTGCCCATCTGCCCGGCGCCGACGACGCCGAGCGTCACCGGCCCGTTGCTGGCGGCGTAGGCTTCGAGTTCCGCCGCCAGTCCGACCGTCGCGACCGCCATGACACGCTCCTCCCCTGTCGAGGAAAGGTCATACATGACTTCGCGGCGGAGGCGAACGGCGCCGCGCGGCCGCCGCCGCAGGTCAGGTCCGAACGCGCTTGCCGTCGCCGGTCACGCCGCGCCGCCAGAACGAGGCGACGAAATGGTCGGAGCGGTCGCGTTTCAGCTCGCCGCGCAGGTGGGCGCGGATCGCCCGGAAGGTGCCGAACTCGCCGGCCGCCCAAACGAAGCAGTCCGCTTGCTCGGGGCCGACCACCCCCCGCGCGGCGTCGGCGAGGCGCCCGCCCGTGCCCGCCCACACCCCGCCGCGGTGGCGCCATTCGATCGCGCCGGTTGCGGCGGGGCTCGGCAGCGCCTGTAGCTCCCACGCGTCCGCGACCTCCAGATAGGCGCGGGCGGTGGCGCTCGGCGGCAGCGATGCGAGGATGCGGGCGATCGCCGGCAAGGCCGTTTCGTCGCCGAACAACAGCAGCGGGCGGCTGAACGGCGGCAGATCGCCGCCGCCCGGGCCCGTCATGCCGACGACGTCGCCGGCCTGCGCGCCTGCCGCGAACCGCGCGCCGGGCATCGCGTCGTCGCCCGGATGCAGAACCATGTCGACGTCGATCTCGCCCCTGCCCGCGTCGATCCGGCGGACGGTGTAGACGCGCGAGACGAGCGCGTCGGCGCCGCCCGGCATCCGGAGCCGTCCGTCCGGTTCCAGCACCGGCCAGACCGGCGACCGTGCCCCGTTCGGCGGGATCAGCAGGCGGACGTGCAGACCACCCTGGCCGAAGCGTGCGAGGTCGCTGCCGGACAGCGTCAGGCGGCGCAGACCCGGCGTGACTTGGCGCACGGCGGAAACGCGCATCTCGCGGAAGAACGGCGGCGCGCCCGCGGCGCATCCGTCGCCGGTCCAGTTGAGCGGTGGCGGGGCGCGTCCCGCCAGCGCCAGCAGGTGCTCGGCGACGGCCATCTTCATGAAGGCGAGCGCGGTCTCGTCGTCGCCGGCGACCGACACCCGCACCGCGTTGGCCTCGGCCAACAGCCGCGCCCGGCCGAAGTCGGTGGCGATGTCGAGCCGGTTGCCGGCCGCCGCGACCTCGGAATGCTCGGCGAAGCGGGTGCCGAGGCGCTGCAGGAGGTCCGGCGCGTTTGCCACCAGGCGCAGGATCGCGCGCGCCCGCAGCGGCTCCACGCCGCCCGAAACGAACGCGGGGTCCGGCCCGTCTCCGCCGCTTTCAATCGCTTCCACGCGGCGCGCGCCGGCGCTCACCACTTGTAGCCGAGGCTGGCGGTGACCTTGCGCGGGTCGCCGTAGAAGCAGGAGGTGAGGCCCGAGCAGGACGCGACGTATTTGTTGTTGAAGAGGTTGGCGGCGTTCACCTGCGCGCGCCAGTTGTTCCTCTCGTAGGAGACGGCCGCGTCCGCCACCGTGAAGTCGGGCACCTCCAGCGAGTTGTCGAGGTTGGCGTAGGACTCGCCGGTCCAGCGCACGCCCCCGCCGACGCGCAGGCCCGCGAGCCGGCTGGAGTCCGGCACCTTGTAGTCGAGCCAAAGCGAGGCGAACTCGTCGGGGATCGCCACCGGCGAGGCGCCGACGTTGCCTTCGGCCGACTCGCGGAACTCCAGGTCGAAGTTGGTGTAGGCGGCGAGCACGCTGAAGCCGCCGCCGAGAACGAACGTGCCTTCGAGCTCGAAGCCCTTCGAGCGGATCTCGCCGACCTGGATCGACGTGAACGGCCGGCCGCCCGCCACGTCGTTGGTGAGGACGTTCTCGCGCGTCAGGTCGAACAGCGAGGCCGTCACGAAGCTCTCGAAGCCGGTGGGCTGATACTTGACGCCGACCTCGACCTGCTCGCCCTCGCCCTGCTCGAACGGCTCCTGCGTGTCGACGTCGACGCCGAGCACCGGGGTCACGAAGGTCGAGTAGCTGAGGTAGGGGGAGACGCCGTTGTCGAAGAGGTAGGCCGCGCCGACGCGGCCGGAGACGTAGCCCTCGTTCGCGTCGGCGTCGGCGCCGATGTCGTTGCGAAGCTCGGTGTCGATGATGTCGTAGCGCGCGTTCAGCGTCACCACGAGCCGATCGAGGGTGACCTGGTCCTGCGCGTAGAAGCCGGTCTGCGTCAGCGCCTGCTCGTTGTCGATGTAGATGTTGTCGATCGGTCCGATGGTGTTGCCGTAGTCCGGGTCGTTCACGTTCAGCGGCGAGTAGAGCAGGCTCGTGCCCTGCCGATCGTCGATCTCGTAGGTGCGGTGGTCGATCCCGGTCAGCAGCACGTGGTCGAGCGCTCCGGTGGAAAAGCGGCTTTCGCCCTGCGTGTCGACGTTGAACGAGTCCGACTTTGGGTCCGTGCGGAAGTTCAGCCGCGCCAGGTCCTCGTTCGTGCCGCCGGCGAGGCCGGGCAGGAACGACAGGTCGTCGGCGTAGCCGAACGGGTAGACGTAGGCGTAGGTCGAATCGTTGTGGGCGTAGCGCAGGTTCTGGCGCAGCGTGAAGGTCTCGTTGAACCGGTGCTCGGCCTCGTAGCCGATCATCGCCTGCGTGCGCTCGAACGCGTCGACCTCCGGGTCGCTGGTGAACAGCGTCCGGTCGATCCGGCCGAACGGCGCGTCGACCACCGTGCCCTCGAACGGCAGGAAGCCCGGCAGGTTGTTCGAGTCGTCCCGGCCGTAATAGCCGTAGAGCGTGAAGCTCGTGTCGCCGTCGGGCGCGAACGTGACGGACGGGGCGATCACGCCGCGGAACTCCTCGCCGATGTCGGCGTAGGTGTCGCCGCCGAGCACCACCAAGTTCCAGCGGAAGCTCAGCGTGCCGCTCTCGTTCAGCCGGCCGCCGAAGTCCTGCGTCGAATAGACCTGCCCGTCGTCGTTGATCCCGGCCTCCACCGAGAACAGCGGCACGGTGACGGGGCGCTTCGAGACGAGGTTGACGATGCCGCCCGGCGAGGTGCCGCCGTAGAGCACGGAGGCCGGGCCTTTCAGGATCTCGACCCGGTCGAGCGTCGCGGGATCGATGCGGAAGCTCGCGAAGGCGGTGGAGAACAGCGCCAGGCCGTCGAGGAACAGGCCGTCCTGCTCGGCGGCGAAGCCGCGGATGTTGTACCAGTCGAGGCGGTTGTTGGCGCCGAACTTCTGGCCCTGGACGCCGGCGGAATAGCGCGTCGCCTCGTCCACCGTGCGCACGTTCTGGATCTCGATCTGGTCCAGCGCCACGACCGATACCGCCTGCGGGGCGACGAGCCGCGAGGTCGCCGACTTCGTGGCGGTGGACTGCACCGGCTGCACGAAGTCCGCGTCGCCGGCCGCCGGCGACGGTTC
>CAXUCL010000130.1:0-6596 GCA_964249395.1 uncultured Rhizobiaceae bacterium | reverse complement strand
GCGAAGCGGCGGGCGGCGACCGCCAGTTTCCGGAAGGACAGCGCTCGGGCGGGCAGGGCGCGCGGAGCGCGAGCGCCGGTCCGCGCCGGCAGGTCGTGTCCGACCGGTTGTCGCGATCGAGCCTGCTTCGCCAGGCCGCGCCCGCCGCTTCGCCGCGCGAAATTGCGATCCTGCTGGGCTTCATCAACCATCCGCAGCTGCTGCGCGAAGGGTTCGAGTATTTCGAGGCGCTCGACATCGACGGCGATCCCGCCCGCGTCCGCTCCGTCGTGCTGGACGTCCTGGCCGACGAGGCGCCGGCGACGCGGGACGACCTCGTCGGTGCGATCACGGCCGCGGGTCTCGGTTCCGTGTTCGATGGATTCGACCGGACGCTGCGGCACCTGCGCCTGTGGCCGTTCCTGCCGGAAGCCGCGCCGGAGGACGCGCTGGAGGCGGTGCGGCAGGCCCTTCACTTGCACCGCCGAGCCCGATCCCTAGATAGGGAACTCCGTTCCGCCATGGAGACACTTGGTCACGAGCCCACCGAGGCGACGTTGGCGCACGTGGTCGAGGTGAAGCGGGAAATCGAGACGCTGCACGGCATCGAAGCGCTCCTGGATGGTTTCGGCGTCTTGTCGGGCCGTCCGACGAAGACATATTAGCGTTGGCGTTTCAACCGGTTACCGCGTAACGCCGCGTGCCGTCGGGGTTTTGGCGCTATGTGCGGGACCGTTCGCGCGATCGGCGTTTGGGGAAACGGGCCTCGTTCGGGGACGCGCGGGTCGGCCGCATTATGGTTAGTGGGACGTTAACGGTCCGCGTTTATGAAGATGGCGTGCCGGTCGTCCGTTGAAGCAACGGCGGCAACGCACACGAAAGACGGAAGCAGCGATGGCGACGAAGGCGGCGAAGGAAAGCGAAGTGGCGGTCGAGGAGCGTCAGGAAACGCCGGACAGCCCTTTGCTGGACCTTTCGGACGACGCGGTCAAGAAGATGATCAAGGCCGCCAAGAAGCGCGGCTTCGTCACGATGGACAAGCTGAACTCGGTCCTGAACGCGGAGGAAGTGACCTCCGAACAGATCGAGGACACGATGGCGATGCTCAACGACATGGGCATCAATGTCGTGGAGGAAGGCGAGGAAGAGGAAGCCGAGGACAAGGACGGCGAGGAGCCGTCGACGGAGGTCGTCGAGGCCAGCTCGACAGCGGTCGCCATCACCACGAAGCGCGAGGCTGGCGACCGTACCGACGACCCGGTGCGGATGTACCTGCGCGAGATGGGCTCGGTGGAGCTTCTGTCGCGCGAGGGCGAGATCGCCATCGCCAAGCGCATCGAGGCCGGCCGCGAGACGATGATCGCGGGTCTGTGCGAAAGCCCGCTGACCTTCCAGGCGATCATCATCTGGCGCGACGAGCTCACGCAGGGCAACATCATGCTGCGCGAGGTCATCGACCTCGAGGCGACCTATGCCGGACCGGAAGCCCGCCAGCCGCAGGCGGCTCTTCCGGCCGAGGGAGGCGTTGCGAACGGCGGGGATGGGGCGGCCGCCCCGCCCGGCGTCGAGGCGACGGGTCTCAGTGAGAACCGTTTGCCCGGCGCGCGGCTGCCCGGCGAAGAAGAGGACGACGAGGACGATCTGGAGAACTCGCTGTCGCTGGCGGCGATGGAGGCCGAGATCCGGCCGCAGGTCATCGCGACCTTCGACCTCATCGCCGACTCCTACAAACGCCTGCGCAAGCTGCAGGATCAGCAGGTCGAGGCGCGGCTCGCCGCCACTGGCTCGCTGTCGTCCAGTCAGGAGCGTTCCTACAAGCGGCTGAAGGAAGAGCTCGTCACCGCGGTGAAGAGCTTGTTGCTCAACCAGAACCGCATCGATTCGCTCGTCGCGCAGCTCTACGACATCAACAAGCGGCTCGTGTCGAACGAGGGCCGCCTCCTGCGTCTGGCGGAAAGCCATGGCGTGAAGCGCGAGGAATTCCTCAAGGGCTACCAGGGCACGGAGCTCGATCCGAACTGGAACCGCTCGATCGCCAACCTTGCGGCGAAGGGCTGGGCGAAGTTCGCGGCCAACGAGAAGGACAACATCCGGGTCCTGCGCGGCGAGATCCAGAGCCTCGCCTCCGAGACCGGCCTGGAGATCACCGAGTTCCGCCGCATCGTCCACATGGTGCAGAAGGGCGAGCGCGAGGCGCGTCAGGCGAAGAAGGAAATGGTGGAGGCGAACCTGCGCCTCGTGATCTCCATCGCCAAGAAGTACACCAACCGTGGCCTGCAGTTCCTGGACCTCATCCAGGAGGGCAACATCGGCCTGATGAAGGCGGTGGACAAGTTCGAGTATCGCCGCGGCTACAAGTTCTCGACCTACGCGACGTGGTGGATCCGGCAGGCGATCACCCGCTCGATCGCCGACCAGGCGCGCACCATCCGCATCCCGGTGCATATGATCGAGACGATCAACAAGATCGTCCGCACCTCGCGCCAGATGCTGCACGAGATCGGCCGCGAGCCGACGCCGGAGGAGCTGGCCGAGAAGCTGGCGATGCCGCTGGAGAAGGTCCGCAAGGTCCTGAAGATCGCCAAGGAGCCGATCTCGCTCGAAACGCCGGTCGGCGACGAGGAGGACAGCCACCTCGGCGACTTCATCGAGGACAAGAATGCCATCCTGCCGATCGACGCGGCGATCCAGGCGAACCTGCGCGAGACGACGACGCGGGTGCTCGCCTCGCTGACGCCGCGCGAGGAGCGCGTCCTGCGCATGCGCTTCGGCATCGGCATGAACACCGATCACACGCTGGAAGAGGTCGGCCAACAGTTCTCCGTGACGCGCGAGCGCATCCGCCAGATCGAGGCCAAAGCGCTGCGCAAGCTCAAACACCCGAGCCGCTCGCGCAAGCTGCGAAGCTTCCTCGACGGCTGAACGAACGGAAAGAGCGGCCCGAAGGCCGCTCCCGTGGCGCGGGGGACGCACGTTACGCGGACGAGTTGACCCTCATACGTCCGTTGCCCGTGCTTCCGTTGCCCCATGCGCTTGGTGCTGTACGCGTCCGCGGCTTTCTCCATTTCGTCATCCCGGGCTCGACCCGGGATCCATGCCGCAACGCTAAACGAGACCGTACCGAAGACAGGTGGACCATAATCCGCCCGGTGTGCCCCATCGCCGATTGATGGCGGCATGGATCCCGGGTCGAGCCCGGGATGACAAAACCGAGGGGTAGGCGGGTTTATGTCACCTCGGTCTTGATGCGCGACCGTGTCGCTCCGCTGGCGGAGCGGAGCAAAAGGGGATCGGCGCTGCGACGGGATCGACAACAGTAGCCATTCAAGGTCGCGACGTGAAACTCTTCGCCGACCGTGCTAGTCTCCTGTCATGAACGAGCACCTGCGCAACCTCGCGAGTGGAACGCTCGGCGTCAGGCGCGACCTGACCCGGCCGAGCCTGCCGTGGCCGGACACGACGCAGGCGGCGGAGGGCATGCCGCGGCGACCGTGGACCCGTGCCGAGATCGAGGCGATGGTCCGGGCGGGCATCATCGACGAGGACGAGCGCTTCGAGCTGATCGGCGGGGAGGTGGTGCCGATGTCGCCGAAGGGCGCGAGTCATGAATGGGTGAAACACGAACTCAACCAGCATTTGCAGCGGACAGTGTCGGGTCATCTTGCGGTGATGCAGGAAACGACCCTCTGGCTCGATGAAATCTCGTTCGTCGAGCCGGACTTCATCGTCGTCCCGCGCGGCGTGCTGGGCCGGTCGGCGCAGGCGGCCGACGTGCTGCTCGCGATCGAGGTCGCCGACACGAGCCTGCATTACGACAGGGGTCGGAAGATCGGCATCTACGCCGCGCACGGCATCCCGGAAGTCTGGGTGGTGAACGCCTGGACGCTGGAAACGGAGGTGTTCCGCGGGCTTGGGTCCCAACCCTACGCCGAGCGGTCGACGGTCGGCCCGGACGCGGAGCTTGCTTGCCCGCGCGCCGGCGTGACGGTTTCGCTCGGAACGCTCGGCGTCCCGCCGGCGAAGGACGGCGACGACGGCGCGTGAACCCGACGCTGCCGAACGAATGAATAGGGAATGAACGCCGCCTTCCATCTCCATTCATCTCGCGCCGGCCATAGGTAGGCGCATTCGGGCCGCTCCACCGGTCCTTCGCTTCTGGAGATGGAAATGTTGCAGTCCTTCGTTCGCGGCGCGCTCGTCGCCCTCACCGTCGCCACCGGCTTCGTCGGCTTGGGTGCAACGCCATCGTCCGCGCAAAGCGTGCGCATCACAGTCGACGACGGCGTGTACCGCGATCGGGTCCAGTATCGCGACTACGACCGACGCGACTTCCGGGATCGCGACCGTCGCGACTTCCGGGATCGGGACCGGTTCGACGATCGTCGCGGCGGACGCTGCTCGCCGCGCCTCGCCATCCGCAAGGCTTACGGCATCGGCGCCAACCGGCCGCGCATCGTGCGCGAGAACCGTCGCGTGGTGGTGGTCGACGGGTTCCGTCGCGGCCGCCTCGTCACCGTGCGCTTCGCCAACGACCGCGGCTGCCCGGTGCTCGCCGTTCGTCGCTGAGCCGAACCTCCGCTCGCAAACCAAGGCCGGTCCCGGAAACGGGGCCGGCCTTGTTCGTTTCCGTCAGGGCTTGGCCGGGACGCCGATCGCGAACACCATCGTCGCCTCGGCCGACACCGTCAGCTCGCCGGCCGCCACGGGCACGCTGCTCGCCGGCGCGGGTGCTTCCATCGCCATGCGCTGCATCGGCACGGGCGGCATCGGCGGCTGGCTCTCGCTCAAGTTCACGCGCACGACCTCGCCGAGCTGGACCCCGGCGGCGTCCGCCACGAGGCGCGCGGTGCTGGCGGCATCGGCAACGGCGAGCCGCCGGGCCTCGGCCTTCAACGCCGCCGGATCGTCGATGGAGAACGCGATGTCGCCGCCGGAATTGACGCCGAGGCCGACCGCGCGGTCGAGGACGTCGCCGATCCGGGCGACGTCGCGGATGCGCACGGACAGGCCGTTGCGGACTTCGTAGCCGACGAGCTTCGGCGGGTCCCGCCGGCCGTCGTCCTCGTTGTCGTAGACGTATTCCGGCGAGATGCCGAAGCCGGACGTTTGCAGGTCGCGCGCCTCGATGCCGAGCGCGCGCATGCCGTCGAGCACGGCGCGCATCGCTTCGTTCGACTGGTCGAGCGCCTCGCGCGCGGTCTTGGCGCTGCGCTGCACGGCGAAGGTCGCCGTCGCCATGTCGGGCGCCGCGCTCGCCTCGCCGACGCCGGACACGACGATGCGCCGCACGTCGTCGTTCGGCGTTGCCGCGTCCTGCGCCGATGCGGCGAGCGTGGAGGCGCCGAGGCACGCGGCGAGACAGGCGAGACGGGTCGGCATGGCTGATTCTCCGATTGGGCAGGCGCTTTCTTGCCGAGCGATTGTGGCGGAACCGGCGAGCGAGCCAAGCGTCGCCACCGCGTTGACGCGAAGAAAAAGTTGACTAGTGACATCAACAATCATGTCGGACCTAGTCCCATCATCATTCGGTGCCGCTCGCCTGCCGCGACGCGACGTCCTCGCCGGCTTGGCCTTGCTTGCGACATCGAGCTTTGCCGTCGGCGCCGCTCCGTTGCCGCGCGTCGCCGCCATGGACTACGGCCTTGCCGAAATCCTGCTGACGTTGAACGCGCCGTTCGTCGGCCTTTCCGGGCTCGGCGACTGGGACAAGTGGGTGGTGGAGCCCGGGCTGCCGTCCGGAGTTGCCGATCTAGGCTCGACGCAACTCCCGAACTTCGAGCTTCTGTCGCAGCTTCGGCCCGACCTCATCCTGACCACCCCCTACCTCGACCCGTTCCTGCCGACCCTCCAGCGCATCGGAGAGACCATGCGCGTCGCGATCTACGACGAGGGGCTGGAGCCGCTCGACCGATCGGTCGACGCGACCCGCCGCATCGGCGACCGGCTGGACCGGCGGGCGGAGGCCGAGCGGTATCTGGCGGCGGCGGAGGACGAGTTCGCGGCGATCCGCGCCCGGATCGCCGCCATCGGGCCGCGCCCCGTGCTGCTTCTGACGTTCATCGACGCGCGTCACGTCCGCGTCTTCGGCGGCTCCGGGTTGTATCAAAGCGTGCTCGGTCGGATCGGCGTGCCGAACGCCTTCGCCGGCGAGACGAACTATTGGGGCTTCGCGACGCTCGGCGTCGAGCGACTGGCGACCCTCGGCGACGCCTGGCTGATGCTGCTCGATCCGCTGCCGCCGGACGCCCTGCGGACCGGCCGGCGGAGCCCGCTGTGGACCGCGCTGCCGGCGGTGCGGGCCGGCCGCGTGTCGCGGCTGCCGCCGGTGCTGATGTTCGGCACGGTGTCCTCGGCATTGCGTTGCGCCCGCCTCGTCGCGGCCGAGTTCGAGCGACGGGGCGCTTGAGCGCCGCCCGGCGCGCCAACCTGCCAACGTTGCTGGTCGCCGGGCTCGGGCTGCTGTCGTTCGGACTGACGGCAGCGAACCTGTCCGATGCGCCGGCGACGTTGATGCGGGCGGTTGATCCGAACGTCTACGACCCGGAGCGCATGGTGTTGATCCACGCGACGCTGCCGCGGATCGCGTTGGTGGTGGCCACGTAGGCGAACTCGTACAC
>CAXUCL010000129.1:0-6610 GCA_964249395.1 uncultured Rhizobiaceae bacterium | reverse complement strand
GGCCGCCTCCCGCGCCCTGGTCGAGCGCATGGGCGCGGCCGCCGCGCGGCGCCTGCGCGACGGCTTCACCGAAGCAGAAGTGATGGCTCGCGTGGAGGCGCTCTACGCCCGTATCCTCGCCGGCGGCGCGACCCGATCGCTCGCCAGCATGTCGCGCACCATCGGGACGACTTCCCGGCCGTAGAGCTCGATGCAGCCGAGCAGCTTGCCGGCCGCGAGCGGTCCGGCCGAATACTTCAGGTCGAAGCGGTCGAGCCCGAGCGCCGAGGCGGTCGCGGCGATCTTGCGCGCCACCGTTTCGGGCGACCCGACGTAGAGCGAGCCGTGCGTCGCCTCGCGGTCGAAGTCGGCGCGCTCCAGCGGCGGCCAGCCGCGGGTGCGCCCGATCTGGGCGTGCATCCGCTTGTAGTCCGGAAAGAACGCGTCGCGCGCTTCGGCGTCCGTGCGGCCGACGAAGCCCGGCGAATGGACGCCGACGGGTCGCAGGGCCCGCCCGAACTCGGCGAAGGCGCGGCGGTAGAGCTCGACATAGGGCCGGAAGCGCGCCGGGGCGCCGCCGATAATCGCCAGCATCATCGCCATGTCGTGGCGCGCAGCGCGCACCACCGATTCCGGCGAGCCGCCGACGCCGACCCAGGCCTTCAGCGTGCCGCTTTCCACCGCCGGGAACACCTGCTGGTTCGCGAGCGGCGGACGCATTGTGCCTTCCCACGTCACGGGCTCGCCGCGCGCCAGGGCCGCGAAGATCTCCAGCTTCTCCTCGAACAACGTCTCGTACTGCGACATGTCGAGGCCGAACAGCGGGAACGACTCGGTGAACGAGCCGCGGCCGAGGATCACCTCGGCGCGCCCGTTCGACACGGCGTCGAGCGTCGAGAAGCGCTGGAACACCCGGATCGGGTCGTCGGAAGACAGCACCGTCACCGCCGAGCCGAGCCGGATGCGCGCGGTCCTGGCGGCGATCGCGGCGAGCACGACTTCCGGCGCCGACACGGCGAAATCGGCGCGGTGGTGCTCGCCGACCCCGAAGAAGTCGATCCCGAGCTCGTCGGCCAGCACCGCTTCCGCCACCACGTCGCGAATGACCTGGCCGTGCGGCAGGGGGCGGCCGGACGCGTCTTCCGTGACGTCGCCGAAGGTGTCGAGGCCGAGTTCGAGTGTTGTGCTCATGGGGATGGTCCGGGAGCGAGGAAGCCGCTCCGTCGCCATGTCGTTCGCATCGGCGCGACGCGCAAGCGCGGAACGGTTGACGATCCGTTTCGGGTTTCGCTTACGCGCCGGCCGGCGGCCGCTCCAGCGCGGCCTTCAACCGGGCGCGCGACAAGGGCAGGTCGCGCAGGCGCACGCCGGCGGCGTCCAGGATCGCGTTGCCGATCGCCGCGGCCGTCGGGCCCTGCGCCGCCTCGCCGGCGCCGAGGAACGGCAGGCCCGGCCGATCGAGGATGTGCACCTCCACCGCCTCCGGCACCGAGCCGAAGCGCAGGATCGGATAGCTGCCCCAGTCGAGGCTCGATTCGCGGTGCGCGTCGAAGGTCACCTCCTCGAACAAGGTCCAGCTCATCGACTGCAGGATGCCGCCCTCGGTCTGGTTGCGCAGGCCGTCCGGGTTCACCGCCTCGCCGGCGTCGATCGCGCAAACGACGCGCACGACGTTCGTCCGTCCGGTGGTGCGGTCGACCGCCACCTCGACAACGAGCGCCAGGTAGGCCGCGAGGTTCTTGTAGCGCGCGAAGGCGAAGCCGCGTCCGCGCCCGTCGTCGCCGCCCCGACCGGCGCCTGCCTCCCAGCCGAAGCGGCGGGCGGCCTCCTCGATCACCGCGCGCGCCCGCGCGTCGTCGAGGTGGCGGAGGCGGAACGCGACCGGATCGGCGCCCGCCATCAGCGCCAGGTCGTCCATCGCCGTTTCCAGCGCGAAGACGTTTGCGTAGGCGCCGAGCGCCCGCAGCGCCGACACCCGCACCGGCATGTCCGGCAGGAAGTGCCAGCGCACGCGCTTGTTGGGCAGGCGGTAGAGGGGGTTGGCGTTGCGGTCGCCGTTGCCGGCCGGCGTGATGCGGAGCTCCGCCGGTTCCGGCTCGAAAGGTTCGGCGAGGTGGCGGGCGGCGAGCAGCGCGCCCGGGCCGCCCGGCCGCGTTGAATGGGTGTTGCTCCACAAGTCGTAGCGCCAGTGCGAGATCGTGCCGTCGGGCCCGAGCGCCGCCTCGATCTCGCCGAGCATCGCCGGTCCCTTCGGCTCGAACAGGTTTTCGTCCTCGCGCATCCACTGTACCCGCACCGGGCGGCCCGGCAGCGCACGGGCGATAAGCGCCGCGTCGGCCGCCGCGTCGTCGGCGCCGTTGTGCCCGTAGCAGCCGGCGCCTTCCGCATGAACGACGCGGACGCGCTCCGGCGGCAACTTGAGCATGTCAGCGATCGCCTCGCGGTCCGGGTAGACCCCTTGCGTGTGCGACCAGACGGTGACGCCGCCGCTCTCCCACAAGCCGACCGCGCAGGACGGGCCGATCGAGCCGTGCAGGATGTAGGGCCGGGTGAAGGCGGCGCGCAGGGTCGGCGCGCCCGCTGGGATGGCGTCCGGCGCGCCTTCCTCCGCGACGATCCCGACCTCGCGCTCGAGACGCTTCAAGGTCGTCGGCAGGTCGCGCATGTCGGGCAAAGCCGGGCCGGCGTCCCAACGGCAGGCGCCGGCGAGCGCTTGGGCGGCGCGGATCGCGGCGAACTCGCGCGTCGCGACGACGGCGAGGAAGCTGCCGTCGCGCACGACCGAAACGACGCCGGGCACCGCGCGAACCGGCGCTTCGTCGACGGCGAGGAGCGTCGCGCGCAGGGTGGGCGGGCGCACGACGCGCGCGTGCAGCATGCCGTCCGGCCGCATGTCCTGCACGTAGGCGGGCGCGCCCGTCACCTTCGCCGGAATGTCGACGCGCGGCAGCGACTGCCCGACCAGCCGCCGTTCCGTCGGCGGGCGCCGAGGGGCATCTGGCCGCGCCTCGACGTGAAGGTCGAGCGAGGCGGCGAGCGCGCCGAAGCCGAGGCTGCGGCCGTCCGACGCGCGAAGCGTCTTGCCCGCCGCCGTCAGCGTCTCCGCCGAGACGCCGAGCCTCCGTGCCGCCTCCGCGCGCAGCAGCGCATTGGCGTTGGCGCAGGCGACGCGGATCGCCGTGCCGCTGTTCGGCATCGACTGGCTGCCGGCGGTGAAGCCCTCGTCGGGCGTCCGGCCGGTGTCGGCGGTGACGAGCGCGACCTCGCCCGGCTCGACGCCGAACTCATCGGCCGCGACCTGCAGGAGCGCCGTGCGGATGCCCTGGCCGAGCTCGGCCTTGCCGGTGAACACGGTGATCGCGCCGTTCGCGTCGATCCGCACCCAGCCGTCGACGAAGGGCGCGGTGCCGAAGCTTTCCGGCAGGCCGGGCGGCGGCGGCGGCGTTTCGCCGCCCTCTTGAGCGGCGGCGTCACCGGTCGCGAAGCCGACGACGAGCGCGCCGGAGCCGGCGAGGAACAGGCGGCGGTCGAAGGAGGCGGGCGCGCTCATGCCGGCTGCCTTCCAGCGTTCGCACTTTCCTCCCGCTTCAGCTCCACCGCTCGATGTACTGCGCGGAGGATGCGCATGTGCGTGCCGCAGCGGCAAAGGTTGTATTCCAGCGCCTCGCGGATCTCGCGGTCGCCTGCCGCCGGGTTCCGCCGAAGCAGGGCTTCCGCCCGCATCATGATACCGGGGATGCAGAAGCCGCACTGGGCGGCCTGCGCCTCGATGAAGGCGCGCTGCATCGCGCCGGGCGCGTCCGGCGTGCCGAGCCCTTCGAGCGTCGTGACCTCTCGCCCGGCCATCAGCAGCGCCGGCACGGTGCAGGACAGCACGGCCTCGTTGTCGACGATCACCGTGCAGGCGCCGCATTGGCCGATGCCGCAGCCGTATTTCGCGCCGTTAAGGCCGAGTTCGTCGCGCAAGACGTAGAGAAGCGGCGTTTCCGGCTCGCTCGCGACCTCGCGCTCGGCGCCGTTCACGGTGAGGCGGATCGTCATCGGTCCCTCGCTCCGACGTTGGCAGGCGCGCGTTCGATGCCGTCCGCCGGCCGGACCGCGACGCGGTGCCGGCCGGAGCGCGTGTCGGCGACGATGCGATCGAGGTCGGTCCAGGGCGCCCGGTCGGTATAGGTCTCGCGCATGTAGCCGAGCAGCGCCACGAGGTCGGCGTCGGTCAGGCTGGCGGCGTAGCCTGGCATGATGGAGGAGCGCTGGCCGTCGCCGGGCGGCAGGCCGAACAGCGTCACCGTCACGACGTTCTGCGGATCGGGCGCGGCGATCGCCGTCGACAGGTGCAGGTTCAGGCCGCCGTAGGGCTGCGGGCGCTGCGCCTCGTGACAGGAAGCGCAAGCAGCTCGATACACCGCCTCCCCGCGGTTCGCCGGATCGACGGGTGGCGCCGCCGCAACCTCCGCCGGCGCGACCGAGCCGTCGACGACGTAGCGCGCGAGTTCCTTCGCCTTCGCCTGCCGCTCGGGCGCGGGCTGCCCCATGACGAGGGCGTTGTAGGCGGCGATCGCCCGGACGTCGTCGTCGGACAGCGACCCGAGGTTGCCGGTGACTTCCGCCATCGGCCCGCGCGCGACGCCGTGCGCGGCATGCCAGCCGTTGCGCAGATAGCCGTAGAGCGTGTCCTCGGTCCAGGGGATCGGGGCGTGGGAACCGGCGTCGATCGCGTAGGCCTTCCAGCCGTCGGCTTCGCCGCCGGCCCAATGCTCGTCGCGCTTCTCGGCGCCGAAAACGTTGCGCGGCGTGTGGCACGAGCCGCAATGGCCGAGGCCTTCGGCGAGGTAGGCGCCGCGGTTGAGCTGCGCGCTGCGCGTCGGATCGGGCTCGAAGGCGCCTTCGCGGAAGAATAGGAGCTTCCACCCGGCGATAACTGGCCGCAGGGTCAGCGGGAACGGCAGGTCGTTCGGCGGCGGCACGCTGTCGGCCGGCGCGCGCGTCATCAGGTAGGCGTAGAGGGCGCGGTTGTCGGCGTTTGTCACGAGCGTCGTGTGGTCGTAGGGGAAGGCCGGGTAGAGGTGCTCGCCCTCGCGCCCGACGCCTTCGCGCATCGAGCGGACGAAGGCGGCCTCGCTCCAGGCGCCGATGCCGGCGGTCTCGTGCGGCGTGATGTTGGTGGAATGGATTGTGCCGAAGGGCGTCCGGATCGGCAGCCCGCCGGCAAAGCTTCGGCCGCCCGGCACGGTATGGCAGCTGACGCAGTTGCCCACCGCCGCGAGCTTGGCGCCGTGCGCGACCAAGGCCGGATCGAAGGCGCTCGCCGCCGGGCGCCTCACCGGCCCGATCGCCGGTTCCCAGGCGTAGGCGAACGCCGCCGCACATGCGACGGCGATGCTTGCGAAAACGAGCGAGACGCGAGCGGCCTTCATCGCTTCCCCGGATCAAACCTGCAGGACGCGACATAGAACGGTTCTCGGTCGCCGCCGCTCGCCGCGCGATCCCGTTTTCGCGAGCGGTTCGCGGTCAGAAGCTGTCGGGCGCGTCGACCCGGCCGAGGCCGAGCCAGCCGGCCAGCGCTTCGAGTTCCTGCCGCAGCGCCTCGCGCGCGCCGTCGGGCGCGTTTGGCTCGAAATAGGCGGCATGGACGAGGAGCCGCCCGACCTGCCGGTCGGCCTTGGCGTCGATCCGGGCGGCGAGGCGCTCGCGGAACAGGAACGGCAGGACGTAGTAGCCGTGGACGCGCTTGGCGGCCGGCGTGTAGATTTCCAGCCGGTAACGGAAGCCGAACAGGCGCTCGGTGCGCGACCGCTCCCAGACCAGCGGGTCGAACGGCGCGAGCAGCGCCTGCGCTTCGGTCCGGCGCGGTCGGCGCGCGTCGCGGTGCAGAAAGGCGGGTCGGTTCCAGCTGGGCACGACGACGGGGCGGAGCGCGCCTTCTTCCAGCAGCGCCGCGATCGCCGTCGCCGACTCCACCGAGCCGAGCCGGAAGTAGTCGCGCAGGTCACTCGCGGTGGCGACCCCAAGCGCCCGGGCGGCGTGCTCCACGAGCGCGCGGTTCGCCTCGCCCTCGCTCGGCGTCGGCGCCGCCAGGACCGCTGCGGGAAGAACGCGTTCGGGCAGGTCGTAGACGCGCTCGAAGCTGCCGCGGCGGGTGCGCGTCGTGACGTGGCCGGCCCAGAACAGCCATTCGAGCGCCTGCTTCGGGGCGCTCCATTCCCACCAGCCGGGCCGGCCGCGGCCGTCCTCGACGTCGGAGGCGGCGAGCGGACCGTTCCGACGGATTCGCTCCAGCAGGCGCATCGCCTCCGCCCGGCGCTCGGTCGCGAAGACGCGCAGGCCCCGGTAGCCGGCCTCGCCGCGGTCGGCGCGCGCCATGCGCCAGCGGAACAGGGGCTGCAGCTCCACCGGGAGAAGCGAGGCCTCGTGCGCCCAGTATTCGAACAGGCGGCGCTCGCGCCCGGGGCCCCAGGCAGCCGCATCCAGAACCGCACGGTCGTAGGAGCCGAGCCGCGAAAAGGCCGGCAGGTAGTGCGCTCGCGCGACGACGTTGACGCTGTCGATCTGGTGGAGGTGCAGGCGCTTCGCCAGGCGGCCGAGGTCTCGCGCGCCGGGCGCGGCGGGCCGGGTCGTGCCGAACCCCTGC
>CAXUCL010000128.1:6318-6632 GCA_964249395.1 uncultured Rhizobiaceae bacterium | reverse complement strand
ATTCTCGACCGCTCGAAGATGCCACAGGAGCTCGGCCGAGAAGGTCTCCGCGTCGCCGAAGCCGAGGAGACGGCTGATCCGGCGCAGGCCCACCGCGTCGCCCGGCAGCGTATGGGACTGCTCGTCCGCGACCATCTGCACCGCGTGCTCGGCGCGGCGGAGGAACCAGTAGGCGTTTGTGAGCTCGCTCGCCGCGTCCGGCGCGATCCAGCCGCCGCGCGCCAGCGCCGCCAGCGTTTAGTCGGTCCGGCGCCGGCGCACTTCCGGCGCCCCGCCGCCGGCGCTGCGCTGTTGTGCCGGCGCGAAGAACTCGA
>CAXUCL010000128.1:0-6308 GCA_964249395.1 uncultured Rhizobiaceae bacterium | reverse complement strand
CTGCTCGTCCGCGACCATCTGCACCGCGTGCTCGGCGCGGCGGCTGGATCGCGCCGGCGATGAGCTGTTGTCCCTGCGCGAAGAACTCGACCTCGCGAATGCCGCCCGACCCAAGCTTCAGGTCGTGCCCGGCGATCTTGATGCGCGAGAAGCCGTGGTGGACGTCGATCCGCCGCTTCATGGCCTGGATCTCGGAAACGGCGCTGAAGTCGAGATACTTGCGCCAGACGAAGGGCGCGATCTCGGCTAGGAACGCGGCCGCGGCCGCCTCGTCCCCGGCGATCGGGCGCGCCTTGATCATCGCGGCCCGCTCCCAGTTCCGGCCGTTCGCCTCATAGTAGGCGAGGGCTGTCGGCGAGGGGATCGCGAGCGGCATGGCACTCGGATCGGGACGTAGGCGCAAGTCCGTGCGGAACACGTAGCCGTCGCCGGTGCGATCGGCGAGGAGGCGGACGAGCCGGCGCACGAGACGCGAGAAGGTCTCGACGCTCTCGTCCCGGTCCACGATCGCCGGCGCGTGCGGGTCGAACAGGACGATGAGGTCGACGTCGCTCGAATAGTTCAGCTCGCGGCCGCCGAGCTTGCCCATGCCGAGCACGAAGACACCCGCGCCGCGTTCGGGCGCGTCGCGGTCTGGCAGCCGCAGCTTGCCGCGCCTATCGAGGTCGAGCAGCGCGAAGCGCAGCGCTGCGCCGACCGCCCCTTCGGCGAGCGCCGAAAGGTCGGCCGTGGTCCGCACCGGGTCGGCCGCGCCGAACAGGTCTCGCAGCGCGATCAGCAGCGAGGCCTCGGCCTTCGCCTCGCGCAAGTCCGTCATCAGCGCGCTTTCGCCCATGCCGGGTTCGGGCAAGGTCGCGAGGTGGTCGACGATCGCCGCGACGCGCGCCTCGGCGGGCTCGTCGAAGAGGCGGTCGATCCAGTTTGGATGCTTGAGGATCAGGCCGTTCAGGTAAGGCGACAAGTCGAGCACCGCGCCGAGCCGACGCCTGTCCGGACAGCCGGGGTCGCGGCAGAGATGCGCCAGCCGCGACAAGCCAGCTTCGCCGGCGGCACGGGCGAGGTCGGCGAGCCAAGCGTCCGCCCGCGCTTCGTCCAACGGCGAGACTTCGACGGCGCCGCCAACCGCCAAGCCGTCAGGCGACCGGGCCGTCCTCCGTTCGTCGGGTGGCGTCCGGCTCACGCTGTTCCGTTCCGTTCGCCAGCGGCAGGTCGAGAACGACTCTAAGGCCCGGGCGGGCATCCTCAAGGGCGAGGGTGCCGCCGTGCAACCGCGCGATCGCCTGGACGAGCGACAGGCCGAGGCCGGTTCCCGGCTTCGAGCGGCTTTCGTCGAGACGGAAGAAACGTTCGAGCACGCGCTCGCGCTTGTCGGCTGGGATGCCGGGACCGTTGTCCTCGACGCTCAAGCGGCAGCGGCCGTTCGCCGCCTCGAGAGCGACCGAAACGCGGCCGGCCGCGTCCGCCTGCGCCGGCACCGCGTATTTCAACGCATTGTCGATGAGATTGGAGATTGCCTGACTGACGAGCTCGCGGCTCGCCGCCACCACCACGGGCCCGGAAGGCACGCGCGTCTCGATGCGCGCGCCGGCTTCCTCCGCGAGCGGCTCGTAGAGCTCGGCCAGGTCGCGGGCGACGGTGCCAAGGTCGATTGCCTCCTTGGACGCCGGCATGAAGCCGGACTCGACGCGGGCGATCATCAGGAGCGCGTCGAACGTGCGGATCATCCCGTCCGCTTCCGCAAGGTTCAGCTCCAGCGCCGCGCGGGAGTCCTCGCCGCTTTCGGCCTGCGCCAGCGCGCTTTCGGCGCGATTGCGCAGGCGCGTCAGCGGCGTCTTGAGGTCGTGTGCGATGTTGTCGGAAACCTGCTTCAAGCCTTCCTGCAGGATGGCGATTCGCGCCAGCAGCGCGTTGAGGTTGGCCGACAGGCGGTCGAACTCGTCGTTGGCGCCGGTGACGGGCAGGCGCTCGTCGAGGTCGCCGGCCAGGATGCGGGCGGAGGAGGCGGACATGCGGTCGAGACGCTGCAGCGCCTGGCGGCCGACGAAGGCCCAGGCGAACAGCGCGCCGGCGCCCATCAGCCCGAGCGCCAGGATCAGCGCCCGCCGCACCAGAACGCGGAACCGTTCCTGTTCCGTCTGGTCCCGGCCAACGAGGATGCGCATCCCGTTCGGCAGGTTCACGACCTCGGCCACGGCCAGATGGAAGCGGTCGCTCCCGTCGTCCGAATAGCGCTCGTAGCGGAAGGCGCGCTCGGTGAAGCCGCCGCGGTCGAGGGTGCCGGGCTCCAGCGCTTCGACGTTGCCGGCAAGGATGCGGCCAGTCGAGTCGGTCACGAGGTAGAGCGAGGCGCCCGGCTGGCGCGAGCGCCGCTCGATGCCGCGCACGAGGGCGACGATGCCGCCGACCCGGTAGAGCTGCCCGAGCTCGGTGATCTCCCGGTCGATCGTTTCGCGGCTCTGGGTCTCGAAGATGCTGGTCGCGCTGGCCGTGACGTAGACCACCAGCGCGACGGCGAAGACGGCGAACAGGAGCAGGTAGAGCGCCGACAGCCGCACCGCCGTCATGCGCATCAGGACGCCCACGCGCGGCCAGCGCGGCTTGCGTTTGGCGGCGGCGTCGGCTTCCCGCGCCGGGGTCGCGAGAGCGCCGTCGGCCGTGCTCACCCTTCGGCGCGCACGATGTAGCCCGCGCCGCGCACCGTATGGAGGATGGGAGAGGCGAACTCCCGTTCGATCTTCGAGCGTAGGCGCGAGATGTGGACGTCGATGACGTTGGTCTGCGGGTCGAAATGGTAGTCCCAGACCTTCTCCAGCAGCATGGTCCGGGTGACGACCTGGCCCGCGTGCTTCATCAGGTATTCGAGCAGGCGGAACTCGCGCGGCTGCAGGACGATCGGCTTGCCGCCGCGCTTCACCTCGTGGCTCAGGCGGTCGAGCTCCAGGTCGCCGACGCGGTAGACGGTCTCGACCTCCTTCCCACCGCGCCGACGTCCGAGCACCTCGATGCGCGCGAGCAGCTCGGAAAAGGCGTAGGGCTTGGCGAGATAGTCGTCGCCGCCGGCACGCAGGCCCGTGACCCGGTCGTCGACCTGGCCGAGCGCCGAAAGGATCAGCGCCGGCGTCTGCACGCCCTTGCTGCGCAGACCGGACACGACGGACAGGCCGTCGCGCTCCGGCAGCATCCGGTCGACCACCAAGACGTCGTAGTCGCGGGTGTCCGCCATGTGGAAGCCGGTCGCGCCGTCAACCGCGTGGTCGGGCACGTGACCCGCCTCGCGCAGCCCCTTAACCAGGTAGGAGGCGGCCTCCCGGTCGTCTTCGATGATGAGGATGCGCATCGGCTCCGGCGCGGTGGACTGGGCTAGCGACATCATGGCGTCAGCGATCCCGGAAGGAAGGGTGTGAGGCGTCAACAAAAAGGGCGGCGCGTCGCATCGACCGCCGCCCTGGTTCCGCGATGGACCCGGCGGGAACCCGAAGGCTCCCGCCGCGCGCTTAGCTAGATCAGCCCCGCGCGATCGGCAGCGCGACGAAGCGCGTCTGCTCGCCGTTGCGGAGCTGGAACAGCGCGGCCCGACGCCCGCTCTTGTTCGCGTCCTCGATCGCGCCCTGCACGTCGCCGCGGTTCGCGACCTGCCGGCCGTTGACCGAAACGATCACGTCGCCGGCCTGGAAGCCCTTGTCGGCGGCCGCACCGTCCGGCTCGACGTCCGTCACGACGACGCCGTTGCCGTCCTCCGACGGCGTCAGCGTCATGCCGTAGCCGGACAGCGCCGAGGGATCCACCGACGGACGGCCCTCGCCGCCGTTGTCGCCGCGCCCCGCCACCTCGTCGAGCGCCGAGATGTTGCCGAGCGTGACCGGCAGCGTCTGCGAGGCGTTGTCGCGCCAGATCGTGACGTCGACCTTGGTGTTCGGCGCGAAGGCGGCGATCTTGCGCGACAGCTCGCGCGGGCTTTCCACCGTTTCCCCGTTCACGGCGGTGATCACGTCGCCGGTCCGGATGCCCGCCTTGGTGGCGGGCGTGTCGTTGTCCGGGAGCGTGACGATCGCGCCGTTCGTGTTGGCGAGGCCGACGGCGTCCGCGATGTCCTGGCTGACCGCGCCGATCTGCACGCCGAGCCAGCCGCGCTGCACGGTGCCGTTGGTGCGCAGCGAGTCGATCACGGTGCGGGCCGTCGAGGCCGGGATCGCGAAGGCGATGCCGACGTTGCCGCCCGAGGGCGAGAAGATCGCCGTGTTGACGCCGATGACGCGGCCGTTGAGGTCGAAGGCCGGGCCGCCGGAGTTGCCGCGGTTCACCGCCGCGTCGATCTGCAGGAAGTCGTCGTACGGGCCGGCGCCGATGTCGCGGCCGCGGGCCGAGATGATGCCGGCCGTCACCGAGCCGCCGAGGCCGAACGGGTTGCCGACCGCGACCACCCATTCGCCGACGCGGGTCTTCGAGTCGTCGCCGAACTCGACGTAGGTGAACTTCGTGTTCGGCGAGTCGACCTTGAGCAGCGCCAGGTCGGTGCGCTTGTCGGCGCCGATCAGCTTGGCCTCGTATTCCTTGCTGTCGTCCATGACGATCGTGAACGTGCCGCCGCCCTCGACCACGTGGTTGTTGGTGACGAGGAAGCCGTCCTCGGAGATGAAGAAGCCGGACCCTTGCGCGGTCGCGCGAGGCCCGCCGCGGCGCGGATCGGACCGTGGGCCGTCGTTGTCGCCGCGCGGGCCGCCGAAGCGCGGGCCGCCGTCACCGCCGCCGTTCGGATTGCCGAAATCGAAGAAGCGGCGCAGCGGATGGTCGCGCGGCAGGCTCTCGAACGGGCTGCCCTCGTCGCCGCCGCGGTCGCTGCGACGGTCGCCGTCCTCATCGCGCGAGGCCTGCGCGTTGGCGCCTTCCTTGACGCGGACGGACACGACGGCGGGCGCGACCTTCTCGACGACGTCGGCGAAGCCGAAGTTCTGGGCGGGCGCGGTGACGGCCACGGGCTGGGCGACGGTCGGCGCGACGCCCGTCATGATCCCGGTGGTGAGGACCGAGCCGGCGACGCCGGCGGCCAGCGCGGCGGCAAGCACGCGGGATCGGCGCGACTTGGGTTGGGTGGGCTGCATGGATGTCTGGTCCTTCTCTCGATCGGGTCGGCCAGAAGCGAGGGGCCGTTGTCGCAGAGATAGGTAGGGAAGGGCGGGTTACGGGAGGCCTTCCCTTCCATGAAATCTTGTTAAGCTGCGGATGGATTCCGGCGCCGGCTACCGGCCGCCGCGGTTTTCAGCGCAGCAGGTCACGACTTTTCAGCAGGCGGGCGATGGCCGCCTCCTCGTCCGTCGTCAGGGTCGTCTGCGTCGCCCGTCCGGGCGCGTTCGCGCGGCGGAAGGCAAGAAAGCCGTAGAGTGAGCCGGCGAGGATCAGGAGGACGGGCGTGCCCCAGAGCAGCAGGGTCGCCGCCGAAACGCGCGGGCGCAGCAGCACGAACTCGCCGTAGCGCCGGACGATGAAATCGATCGCGGCGCCGTTCGTGTCGCCGGCGACCAGGCGCTCGCGCACCGTGCGGCGCAGGTCGCGGGCGATGTCGGAGTCGGAGTCGTCGATCGTCTGGTTCTGGCAGACCAGGCAGCGAAGCTCGGCGGAGATCGTCCGCGCGCGCCGTTCCATCGCCGGATCGGGCAGCATCTCGCCCGGCTGCACGGCGAGCGCCGCGCCGCCGAGGCGTTCGGCGAAGGGTGCCGGCACCAGCGGCTGCAGCCTTGCCAGAGGCGGCGCGATCAGAAGGAACAGCGCGGCCGCGAGGGTTCCGAGCGCCCGTTTCACGACGCGCCCACCGCCTCCGTTTCGAGCGGCCGGACGCGCGCGCGCTTAGCGGGCAAACCGACGCGCAGCCGCCGGTCGGCGAGCGACAGGGCGCCGCCGAAAGCCATCACCACGGCGCCGAGCCAGATCAGCACGATCAGCGGCTTGCTCCAAACGCGCACGACGCGGCTCGCGCCCCCGTCCGCCGCGTCGCCGACCGCGACGTAGACCTGGCTGAACAGGCGCGTATGGATGCCGGCCTCCGTGGTCGGCATCTGCCGGGCCGGGTAGAACCGCTTGCCGCTCTCGATCGCGCCGACCTCGTTCGGCCCGTCGAGCAGGGTGAAGCGGCCGACCTCCTCGACGTAGTTCGGCCCCTGTCGCGGCTGGATGCCGTCGAAGCGCAAGGCGTAGCCGCGAACGGGTTCGACATCGCCCGGACGCATGGTTCGGATCGATTCGGTGCCGAACGAGGTGACGGCGACGATGCCGAGGAGGGTGAAGAGGAGCGCGCCGAAGACGCTGGCGCCGAG
>CAXUCL010000127.1:0-6643 GCA_964249395.1 uncultured Rhizobiaceae bacterium | reverse complement strand
CCGCATAGCCGGCCTGCGCGAGATCCGCGTCGTCGAGCGAGGTCAGAACGGTGACGGCGAGCACGACGAGGTCCGTGCCGAGAGCGGCCTTGGCCGCCGCCTGCATCACCTGCGGCTCGGCGTGGACGGTTGTCATCGCCGCGCCGAGCCCGAGGATGCTCGTCACCCCGCGCTCCACCGTGTTGCCGATGTCGTGCAGCTTGCAGTCGAGGAACACGCGCTTGCCGGCCGCGCTCAAGGCCCGCGCCAGCGGCAGGCCGCCGGCGAACGCCAGCTGGTAGCCGATCTTGTAGAACGAGACGGCGTCGCCGAGCGCCTCGACGATCCGCTCCGCCTCCCCCCGCGAGGCGACGTCGAGCCCGACGATCAGCCGCTCGCGCGCGTCCGCCGCGGCGGCGGCGGTCAATGCGCTTCTTCCCAGTTCTCGGCGGCGCGCGCCTCGACCTCCAGCGGCACCGCGAGCTCCACCACCGGGTGCGGCGCGTCCACCATGACGCGGCGGATCACCGGCAGCGTCGCCTCGATCTCGTCGTCGGCCACCTCGAACACCAGCTCGTCGTGGACCTGCAGGAGCATCCGCGCCGAAAGCCCGGCAGCGGCGAGCGCCGCCTCCATCCGCACCATCGCCCGGCGGATGATGTCGGCGGCCGTGCCCTGGATCGGCGCGTTCATCGCCGCGCGCTCGTTGAAGGCGCGCACCTGCGGGTTGGCGGACTTGATGTCCGGATAGTGCGCGCGGCGCCCGAACAAGGTTTCCACGAAGCCGGTGCGCTTGGCCTGCGCTTTCGTGCCGTCCATGTAGTCGCGGATGCCGGGGAAGCGCTCGAAGTAGCGGCGGATGTAGGAGCCGGCCTCCTCGCGGCCGATGCCGAGCTGGTTGGCGAGGCCGAACGACGAGATGCCGTAGATGATGCCGAAGTTGATGGTCTTGGCGCGGCGGCGCACCGCCGGGTCCATGCCTTCGAGCGGCACGCCGAACACCTCGTGCGCCGCCATGGCGTGGATGTCGATGTTCTCCTGGAACGCCTGGATCAGCTGCGGTATCGCCGCCATGTGGGCCAGCAGCCGCAGCTCGATCTGGCTGTAGTCGGCGGACACGAGCTTATAACCGTCGGCCGCCACGAAGGCCGAGCGGATCTCGCGGCCCTCGCGGGTGCGGATCGGGATGTTCTGCAGGTTCGGGTCGGCCGACGACAGGCGGCCCGTCGTGGTGGAGGCCATCGAGAACGAGGTGTGGATGCGGCTTTTCTCGTCGAGGTAAGCCGGCAAAGCGTCGGTGTAGGTGCCTTTCAGCTTCGTGAGCTGGCGCCAGTCGACGACCTTCCTCGGCAGCGCGTGGCCTTCCGCCGCCAGTTCCTCCAAGGCGCGCACGTCGGTCGCCCATTGGCCGGTCTTCGTCTTGCGGCCGCCCGGCAGGCCCAGCTTGCCGAACAGGATGTCGCCGAGCTGCTTCGGCGAGCCGGGGTTGAAGCTTTCCCCCGCGATCTCGGAAATCTCCGCTTCCAGCTCGGCGGTGCGCTGCGCGAAGCGGCCCGACAGGCGCGACAGGATCTGCCGGTCGACGCGGATGCCGCGCTCCTCCATCCGCGCGAGCACCGGCACCAGCGGCCGCTCCAGCCGCTCGTAGACGTGGAGGAGGCGCTCGGCGACGAGCCGGGGCTTCAGGAGCCGCCACAGGCGCAGCGTCACGTCGGCGTCCTCGGCGGCGTAGCGGGTGACGCGCTCGATCGGGACGGTGGCCAGCGGAACCTGCGCCTTGCCCGAACCGCAGAGCTCCCGGTAGGGCATCGGCTTGTGGCCGAGGAACCGCTCCGACAGCTCGTCCATGCCGTGCCCATCGAGCGAGGACGAGGCGTCGAGCACGTAGCTGATCAGCATCGTGTCGTCGAAGGGGGCGATCGTCACCCCCTGCCCCCGCATTACCAGCCAGTCGAACTTGACGTTCTGCCCGATTTTCAGGATGCCTGGGTCTTCCAGCACGGTCTGAAGGATGGCGATCGCCTCGCCGATCGGCACCTGAGGTCCGACCGCGGCGTTCGGCTGGTTCTCCGACAGGAGGTCCGTCGCGGCGCCGATATGGCTAAGCGGCAGGTAGGCGGCCTCGCCGGGCGCCACGGCGAAGCTCGCCCCGACGAGGTTCGCCTTCGTCGCCAGCAGCGAGTCGGTTTCCGTGTCGAAGGCGAGGACGCCGGTCTCTCGCGCGCGCTCCATCCAGCGCCGGAGCGTGTCGGCGTCGCGGAGCGTCGCTTATGCGGCTAGGTCGACGGCCGCGGCCGCCGGGGCGGCGCGGGGCGCCGCCGCGAGGTGCGCGGGTTTCAAGGCGAGGTCGCCGGGGGCAACCGCGTCGCCGAAGAAGCTGTCCGCCGGCTGCGCGCCCGCCGGGTCGAGGTCCGGCCCGCGCACCTGGCCGTCGACAACGACGTCCGCCTTCTCCACGGCGGCCGCGTCCAGCCCGAGCGCCGCCGACACGCGCCGCGTCAGCGTGGTGAACTCCATCGCCTTCAGGTAGGCGATCAGCTTCTCGCCGTCCGGCTCGTGCAGGCGGAGGTGGCCAAGCGGCACGTCGAGCGCCATGTGCCGGTCGAGCGTCACCAGCCGCTTCGACAGCGTCGCCTGTTCGACGTTGGCGAGGATCGCCTCGCGCCGCTTGAGCTGCTTGATCTCGCCGGCCCGCTCCAGGAGCGCTTCCAGCGTGCCGAAGGTTTCCAAGAGCTCGGCCGCGGTCTTCGGGCCGATGCCCGGCACGCCCGGCACGTTGTCGGACGTGTCGCCGACCAGCGCCTGCAGGTCGATCATCTTCTCGGGGTAGACGCCGAACTTCTCGCGCACGTCCTCCGGCCCGAGCCGCTTGTCCTTCATCTGGTCGTAGAGGATCACGCTCGGGGACACGAGCTGCATCAGGTCCTTGTCGGAGGAGACGATGGTGACGTCGCCGCCGGCTTCCACCGCTTGGGTGCTGTAGGTGGCGATCAGGTCGTCCGCCTCGAAGCCCTGCTGCTCGACGCAAGGAAGGTCGAAGGCGCGCACCGCCTCGCGGATCAGCGCGAACTGCGGCACCAGGTCGTCCGGCGGCGCGGTGCGGTTCGCCTTGTAGCCGTCGTAGAGCGCGTTGCGGAAGGTGGTCGAGGAATGGTCGAAGATCACCGCGAAGTGCGTCGGCACCGTGCCGAGCGCCGTGTCGCGCGACTCCTCGACGAGCTTCCAGAGCATGTTGCAGAAGCCCGACACCGCCCCGACCGGCAGACCGTCGGACTTGCGGGTCAGCGGGGGCAGCGCGTGGTAGGCCCGGAAGATGTAGGCCGAGCCGTCGACGAGAAAGAGGTGGTCGCCCTTCTGCATGGCGGATAGCTATCGCGGGCCTCGGCGCGAGTCCACCGCGCGACGCCGCCGCATCCGGGCGTGTCCGGCCGTCGCCGCGACGGCGCCGGCTGGCCCGCCCGCGGCGTCCGCTTGCTTGGCCGTGGACCGTTGTTGCTGTCCGATCCGTAACAAACCTCACGCGCAAGTGAGACCTTATCGGCCGCGACCGGGTTGAAAAGCGCTGGGCCCAAGATCACATGTGCGGCGACGATGCGGCACCGCCGCGTCGCTTTCGGCCGGGACACGTCCCCCGCTCCTGCGCCGGATGAGGAAGTCCGCCACGGTCCGTTCCCCCCTCGTGGACCTGACGCGGCTTCGAAAAGTCGGAGCCGTCGCCGCCATCCCCCCTCGGGCCGCGGCGGCTCCGCACCATTCCCCGTCAGCCGCCGATGCGCGCGCCGGACTTCTCCACCACCGGCCGCCAGCGCGCCACCTCGGCCTCGACGTGCGCCTTCAGGGCTTCCGGCGTCGAGCCGACCACCACCGCGCCGACCTCGGCGAGGCGCTTGGCGACGGCGGGGTCCTTGACGGCCTCCGTCGCGGCGGCGTTGAGCCTCGCCACCACCGCCGCGTCCATGCCGGCCGGGCCGAAGAAGGCGTTCCAGGTGTTGGTCTCGTAGCCCGCGATCCCCGCTTCCTGCATGGTCGGCAGGTCCGGGAAGCTCGCGGCGCGCGTCGCCGTGGTGACGGCCAGCGCCCGGAGCTGCCCGGCGCGCAAGGGTTCGGTGGAGGACGGCAGGTTGTCGAAGATGATCGGCACCTGCCCGCCCATCACGTCCACCAGCGCCGGCCCCGAGCCCTGGTAGGGCACGTGGTTGAGGTCGATGCCGGCGAGACTCTTGAACAGCTCGCCCGACAGGTGCAGCGGCGTGCCGTTGCCGGACGAGGCGTAGGCGAGCTCGCCCGGCTTCTCCTTCGCCATGGCGACGAGCTCGGCCACGGTTTTCGCCGGAAAGTCCGGGTTGACGGCCAGCACGTTCGGCACGGTGACGAGCCAGGAGATCGGCGTGAAGTCCTTCGCCGGGTCGAAGGGCGGCGCAGCGTAGAGCGAGGCGGACAGCGCGTGCGTGGCGATCGTGCCCATCAGGATCGTGTAGCCGTCGGGCGCGGCTTTGGCGACGAAGCTCGCGCCGAGCGTGCCGCCGGCGCCGCCCTTGTTCTCGACCAGCACCTGCTGCCCGAGGAGCTCGCTCATCTTCTGCGCGATCACCCGCGCGACGAGGTCGGTGGAGCCGCCGGCCGCGAACGGCACGACGAGCGTCACCGGCCGCTCGGGATAGGCGTCCTGCGCGAAGGCGGCGGGCGCGAGGCCGGCCAAGCCGAGCGCGGCGCCGCCGATCAGCGCCGCGCGCCGGGTGAATCCTGTCATGGTCGCCTCCATTGTCGGGCCTCCCGCGCCCGCTCCGGCCCGGACCCTGCGGCAGCGCGCCCGAAAGCTCAAGCCCCGGCCAAGCCCGCCGCCGCCAGTCGCCGAATTGACTCGGGCGCCGCTCCGCCCGACATGGGCGCGTCGAGAGAGGCGGGAGAAGCACGATGGCGGCGGATGCGATCGAGGTCGAAGGTCTCACCGTCGCAACGGTGCTGAAGGACTTCGTCGACGGAGAGGCGCTGCCCGGCACCGGGATCGAGCCGGCGCGCTTCTGGCGGGGTCTCGCCGCGATCCTCGCCGACCTCACCCCCCGCAACCGCGCACTGCTGGCGACGCGGGACGACCTGCAAAGGCGGCTCGACGACTGGCACCGGGAGCGGCGCGGCAGGCCGGTCGACCCGGCCGAGCACCGGCGCTTCCTGGAGGGGATCGGCTACCTCGTGCCGGAAGGCCCGGATTTTGCGATCGACACCGCGAACGTCGACCCGGAGATCGCGCTCGTCCCCGGCCCGCAGCTCGTGGTGCCGCTGCTCAACGCCCGCTACACGCTGAACGCGGCCAACGCCCGCTGGGGCTCGCTCTACGACGCGCTCTACGGCACGGACGCGATTCCCGGCGCGCCCGCGGGGCGCGACTACGACCCGGAGCGTGGGGCTGAGGTGATCGCCTGGGGCCGGCGCTTCCTCGACGACGTCGCGCCCCTCGCCGAGGGCTCGTGGTCCGACATAACGGGGTTCTATCCCCATTCGGGCGAACTGATCATCGAGCTCGCGGACGACACCGAAACCCGGCTTCGCGACCCTTCCCGGTTCGCGGGCTTTGCGGGCGAGCCGGACGACATCGACTCCATCCTGCTTCGCCACAACGGCCTGCACGTCGAGATCCATCGCTGGGGCCGGACGCCCGCCGGCAAATCCGATGAAGCCCATATCGACGACATCACGGTCGAATCGGCGCTGACGGCGATCTGCGACATGGAGGACTCGATCGCCGCGGTGGACGCGGCCGACAAGACCGCCGTCTACCGCAACTGGCTCGGCTTGATGCGCGGCGACCTCGCCGAGAGCTTCGCGAAGAACGGCGCGCCGGTGCGCCGCGTCCTGGCGGGCGACCGCGACTACAGCACGCCGGCGGGCGACGCCTTGCGCCTGCCCGGCCGCGCGCTGCTCCTGGTGCGCAACGTCGGCCACCTGATGACCAACCCGGCCGTCCTGCTGCCGGACGGGTCGCAGGCGCCCGAAGGCATCCTCGACGCGATGGTGACGGCGGCGATCGCCCTGCACGACCTGCGCAAATCCGCCGACGCCCCGGTCCGCAACTCGCGAACCGGCTCGGTCTACATCGTGAAGCCGAAGATGCACGGGCCGGCCGAGGTCGCCTTCGCGGCAGAACTGTTCGACCGCGTGGAAGCGGCGCTCGGGCTGCCGCGCGACACGCTCAAGATGGGCATCATGGACGAGGAGCGGCGCACTTCGGCCAACCTCAAGGAGTGCATCCGGGCGGCCAAGTCCCGCGTGTTCTTCGTCAACACCGGCTTCCTCGACCGCACCGGCGACGAGATGCGCACGGCGATGGAAGCGGGTGCGATGGTGCGCAAAGCTGCGATGAAGGCCGAGCCCTGGATCAAGGCCTACGAGGAGCGCAACGTCCTCGTCGGCCTCGGCTGCGGCTTTTCCGGCCGCGCCCAGATCGGCAAGGGCATGTGGGCGATGCCGGCGCGGATGGGCGCCATGCTGGCGGAGAAGGTCGGCCACCCGCAGGCCGGGGCGAACTGCGCCTGGGTCCCCTCGCCCACCGCCGCGACGCTGCACGCGACGCACTACCACCGGGTCGACGTGCTGGCGCGCCAGCGCGAGATCGCGGCCGGGGCCCCGCGCGCCGAGCTCGACGCGCTCCTCGCCATCCCCGTCGCGC
>CAXUCL010000126.1:906-6648 GCA_964249395.1 uncultured Rhizobiaceae bacterium | reverse complement strand
TTCTTCGAGGCCCAAAGGCAGACGATCTCCTCCGGGTAGATGTAGATCTTCGAGCCGAAGCCGCCGCCGACGTCCGGCGCGATGATCCGCAGCTTGTGCTCGGGCGCGACGTTGTAGAAGGCGCTCATCACCAGCCGGGCGACGTGCGGGTTCTGCGAGGTCGTCCAGCAGGTGTAGTGGTCCTCGGCCGCGTCGTAGACGCCGAGCGCCGCGCGCGGCTCGATCGCGTTCGGCACCAGACGGTTGTTGACGATGTGGAGCTTCGTCACGTGCGCCGCTTTGCTGAAGGCGGCGTCGGTCGCGGCTTTGTCGCCGATCTCCCAGTCGAAGGCGAGGTTGTTCGCGGCCTCCGGGTGGAGCTGCGGCGCGCCCGCTTCCAGCGCGTCGGGACCGCGCGTCACGGCCGGCAGTTCGCTGTAGTCGATCTCGAGCGCCTCGGCGGCGTCGCGCGCCTGCGCCTTCGTGTCGGCGATCACCACGGCCACCGCCTGGCCGACATGGCGCACGGTGCCGACGGCGAGCGCCGGCCAGGCGCCCATGTTCATCGGCGAGCCGTCCTTCGACGACACCGCCCAGCCGCAGATCAGGTTGCCGATGCCGTCCGCGCGCAGTTCCTCGCCCGTCAGAACCGCGATGACGCCCGGCATCGCCTTCACGGCCTCGGCGTCGATGGCCGAGAAGGTCGCGTGGGCGTGCGGCGAGCGGACGAACACCGCGTGCTTCATACCGGGCACCGCCATGTCGTCCGTGTAGCGTCCGCGCCCCGTGATGAAGCGCCGGTCCTCCTTGCGCAGGACGCTCGCGCCGATGCCTTCGATGCCCATGGTAATCCTCCCGATCCCGATCCGCCGCCGGCCCTCTGCCGAGCGCGGCGCTTGTTCGTTCGCGCGCGCGCTTATTCGGCCGCGATGAGTTCCCGCTCGGCCGGCACCGCCGCGCCCATGGCGGCGGCGGCCGCCAGGATCGCCTTGACGATGTTGTGGTAGCCCGTGCAGCGGCAGATGTTGCCGTCGAGCTCCTCGCGCACCGTGCGCTCGTCGAGCCCAGCCGGGTGGCGGCGGATCATGTCCACCGCCGTCATGATCATGCCGGGCGTGCAGTAGCCGCACTGGAGGCCGTGGTGCTGGCGGAACGCCGCTTGCACCGGGTGCAGGTCGGCCATGTTCGGCGCGAGACCTTCGATCGTCAGCACCTCCGAGCCCGACGCCTGCACCGCCAGCATGGTGCAGCTCTTCACCGCGCGGCCGTCGACGTGGACGACGCAGGAGCCGCACTGCGACGTGTCGCAGCCGACATGCGTGCCGGTGAGGTTCAGATCGTCGCGCAGGAACTGCACGAGCAGCGTGCGGTCCTCGACCGTGCCGTCGACCGCGCGTCCGTTCACGCGCATGGAAACGTTCGTCATGCCGATCGGCCTCCCGCTTCTCGCGCGGCGCCCGAACGCGATAAGCGCGGCCGCCGCTCTTGCTCGCCGGCGCAGCCGCCGGCTCTCCCATGTCGATGATTGCGCTTTGCCCGCGAGGCCGGCAAGCGTTTTTTAGAACCGTTCCAGCCGCGGTATCCGGCCGGAGATAACGCCACGGTTCCGCCGCAACCTGTGACGGGCGGACCACATGCGGGGCGTGAATCGTTCGCCGGCGGCCAAGAAGTCAGGGTGCGGCAAGCGTCTTATGTTGTTCGCAACGGTTTTTCGGGCAACCTTAAAGGTGAGCCCGCGACGGCGGCCGGCCCGCTCGGGGGCGCCGCGCCTCGATCGACGGCGTTCGGGGCGGGGGATCGACCAAGGCATGTCCGGAGCGACGCGTTGAGAGTGACGGATGGCTTGGTTCGGCGGGACGGCGCGGCCGCCCTCGCCGGCGCTCGCTCCTGTAGCCGTCCGACGAACCGCGCTTTCCTGCTGCTGCTGGCGCTTGTCGCCGTCGCCCCGCCCTCGCCCGCCGCCGCGATCAACATCTTCGGGCTGAAGCTGTTCGAGGACCCGAAGGACCCGAACGAGAACGTCATCGACCCGATCCGCTACTCGGTGACGCTCTCGGTCACGCCGGCGGACGCGGCGCTGCAGGAGACGCTCGAGAACGCCTCCAACCTCGTGACCAAGGAGGACGAGCCGGTGTCCGGTTCGCTCGGCCTCCTGTCGCAGGCGCGCACCGACCGCCGCCGCATCGTCGCCGCGCTCTATGAAAACGCGCGCTACGACGGCCTCGTCACCATCCTGATCGAGGGGCGCGACATCGCGACGCTGCCGCCCGACACGGTCTTCGACACCTCCGTGCCGGTGCCGGTGCAGATCATCGTCGAGCCGGGCCAGACGTTCACGCTCGGCCGCGTGGACATCAAGGCGAACGGCGTCGCCGTGGAGCCGTCGCGCTTCGACCTGGCGCCCGGCTCTTCGGCCGCCTCGACGCGCATCCTCGAACAGGAAACGAAGCTGTTGGAGGCCTTGCGGGACGAAGGCCGCCCCTTCGTCGCCATCACGACCCGCAACGTCGTCGCCGACTCAAACACCGGCCGCCTCGACTACGAGCTCGACCTGTCGCCCGGCGAGACGGTGCCGTTCGGCGACGTCTACGTCGAGGGCACGGCGGCCGTGGACCCCGGCTTCACCGCCTACATGACGGGCATCGAGAAGGGGAAGATCTTCTCGCCGGACGATCTGAAGAAGGCGCGCGACCGGCTGGTGAAGCTCGACGTCTTCTCTTCCGTCACCGTCCGGGAGGGCAAGGCGCAAGAGGAGGACGGCACGCTGCCCGTCCAGGTCGAGGTCGCCGAGCGCAAGTTCAACTACTACGGCGTCGGCGCCACCTATTCCAACACGGAAGGGGCCGGCGTGTCCGGCTACTACGGCAACCGCAACCTGTTCGGCCGGGCCGAGTCGATCCGCATCGACGCGGCCGGGGCGCGCAGCGGCGCGACGACGGTCGGCGGCGACACGGTGCGCGAGAACACCGACCTCGACTACAAGGGCTCGATCGTCTTCAAGAAGCCGGGCGTGCTCGGGCCGGACTCGGTCTATATCGGCTCGCTGGAGGCGGTGAGCGAGCAGCCCCTGGCCTACGACCGCGACTCGATCGCCGCGACGAGCGGCGTCCAGTACGCCATCGACGATCAGCAAACGGTCGAGGCGCGGCTGCGGCTCGAATACGAACAGATCCGCGACTACCTCGGCGACGCGGAATATCTCATCGCCTCGCTGCCGGTGACCTACACCTACGACGGCCGCGACGACAAATTGAACCCGACGGAAGGCGTCTTCGCCAAGCTGTTCGGCGAGCCGTCCTACGAGATCCGCGGCGGCGTGCCGTTCTTCAAGGCGCGGGCCGACGCCTCGACCTACCTGTCCGTGTCGGAAAGCGACCGCTTCATCCTGGCCGGCCGCGTCGCCTTCGGCTCGATCCTCGGAGCGAACGACGTGGAGGAGATCCCGAACGACCGGCGCTTCTATGCCGGCGGCGGCGGCTCGGTGCGCGGCTACCAGTTCCAGACGGTGAGCCCGTTCTACCCGGACGTGCTCGGCCCGACCGGCGAGGAAAGCTTCAACGACACGCCGCGCGGCGGCCTGTCGCTGTTCGAGGCGTCGCTGGAGTTCCGCATCGGCGTGACGGAGAACATCCAGATCGTGCCCTTCGTCGATGCCGGCACGGTCGGCGACGACATCGTCCCGGACTTCTCGAGCTTCAAGATCGGCTACGGCGTCGGCGCCCGCTACCTGACGAGCTTCGGCCCGATCCGGGTCGACGTCGGCTTCCCGGCGCAGCCGAGCGACCGGGACGAGGGCTTCCAGATCTACGCCGGCATCGGACAGGCCTTCTGAGCATGGCGCGTTTTCCTCATCTCCTCGTCTTCGTTCTCGCGCTCACGACCGCAGGTCTCGCCGGTGCGCCGGCGCGGGCGCAGGAGTTCCTCGCCCGGCAGATCGAGAACCTGGTTTCAACCGATACCTTGAAGGTCGAGATCGACGGTCTGTCCGGGGCGCTGTCCGGCAACCTGCGGATCGCCGGCGTCACCGTGTCGGACCCGGGCGGACCGTTCCTCACGGCGCGCGATCTGGCGATGGACTGGTCGCCCTTCGGCGTCGTGCGCTCCAACATCGACGTGTCCTCGCTCACCGTCGGGCAGATCGTGCTGGAGCGGCTGCCGAACCTGCCGGCCGCCGCGGACCCGGCGGCGGAGGGCGGCGGCGGGCTGCCGGCAATCACCGCGAACGTCGAGTCGATCGCCATCCGCGAGTTCGTGCTGGGCGAAGCCGTCGCCGGCGCAGCGGCGCGGCTGTCCTTGAACGCGCGGCTGGTGCTGCAGGCGGAGCCGACCCGGTTGGAGACCTCGCTCGCCATCGACCGGCTCGACCAGCCGGGGCGCGTCGCCGCCACCCTCGCCTACGCCCCGGCCGAAAATCGCCTGCAGGTCGATATAAACGCCGGCGAGCCGGCCGGCGGGCTCGTCGCGCGGCTCCTGAACCTTCCCGGCGCGCCGCCGGTACAGCTCACCGTGAACGGCTCCGGGCCGCTGTCGGGCTTCATGGCGAACGGCGCCTTGAACGTCGACAACCGGAACGCCGCGACGCTCACCGCCCGCGTCGACGACGTGGCGGAAGGTCGGCGCGTCAACGCCTCGCTGAACGTCGCCGCCGAGCGCTTCGCGCCCGAAGCCGCGCAGCCCTACGTGCGCGGGGGCGCGATGCTCGACGCCACCGTCCTGCTGCGTCCCGATGGGGTGATCGGCATCGAGCAGGGCCAGCTCGCCTCGCAAGCGGTCCGCCTTTCCGTGTCCGGCACGCTCGACCGCGCCGGACCGCAGACCGCGCTGGACTTGGTTCTCGCCTCGCCGAGCGGCGGCCCAATCCCGCTGCGCTTCGGCGAGGGGACGGGACAAACGGTGGTGGACGTCACCGAGTTGCGCGGCCGCCTTGCCGGCGCGCTGTCGGCCGCCGCCGTCGACCTGTCCGCCAACCTGCCGCAGGCCGGCACCGGTCCCTACGCGGCGCGCGAGCTGTCCTTGCGCGTTTCGTCGCCCGGCTTCGACGTCAACCGGATCGCGGGTCCGCTCGCCGTCGAAGCCGTGGCGAACGTGATCGCCGTGCCGGACGGCGTCGGCGCGCGCTTCACGGAGGGCCAAGCGCGGGTCGTCGCGAACGGCGAGCTGACCCCCGACACGATCCTGCTGTCCGCCGGCACGATCACCACCGGGGCGGCGAACGCCTCGCTGAACGGCACGGCGGCGCTGAACTTCTCGACCTTCGACGTGACGCTGGCGAGCGACTTCCAAACGCTCGCCTTGTCCGCCGCGCTGGTGCCGCTGGCCGGCGAGCGCACCAGCGTCGCCGGCCGCGTGCTGCGCGATGCGAACGGCACGCTGGCCGCGCAGGACTTGGCCGTCCGCAGCACCGGCCTGACGATCGACGGCGACGCGCGGCTGGCGGGCGAAACCGTCGAGGCGAACGTCCGCGGCACGATCGACGCCGCCAGCGACGACGCGGCGCCGATCTCCGGCCAGGCGAACTTCGCGCTCGCCGCGCGAGGGCCCACCGCGGCGCCCGACGTCGACGTGTCGCTCGACAGCCAGGGCCTGCGCGTCCACGGGCGCGAGCTCGCCAACGTCCGGATCGCCGCGCGCGGCACGTTCACCGGCGCGACGCCGTCCGGATCGGTGAACGTTTCCGGCACGCTCGACGGCCTGCCGCTGACCGGCACGGCGACGCTCGCGACGCTGCCGATGGTCATCGTGTTCGTGTTCGCGCAGCGCTTT
>CAXUCL010000126.1:0-896 GCA_964249395.1 uncultured Rhizobiaceae bacterium | reverse complement strand
CGGGGGATCTGCGCATCACCGAGAACGCCGTGCCGGTCGGCCGACTTGACGTGGCGGTCGCCGACATCGGACCGCTCGCCGCGCTCGCCTTGCAGCAGGTGAGCGGCGACCTGAACGGGCGGATCGATCTGTCGGTGGACTCGAGCGACTTTCCGGTGGCCAACGTCGCACTCGAAGCCAACCGCCTCCTTGCCGCCGGCAACACGCTCACCGGCGCCGTCCTGAACCTCGCCGTCACGGACTACCTCGGCAAGCCGCTGCCCCGCGGCACGATCCGCGCCGAGGCGATCGAGGCCGGAGGCGTCCGGGTCGAGGGTCTGGCGCTGGAGCTCACGGAGGCCGGCGACGGCACGCGGCTCGACGCTCGGGCGCGCGCCAACGGCGTGCCGGTGACGCTCGGCGGCGTCGCGACGCTCGGCGCGACGGAGACCGTGCTCGCGCTCGCCGCGCTCGCCGCCGACATCCCGGACGCGGTCGTCGCGCTCGAAGCGCCGACGCGGGTGACGATTGCGAACGGCCTGACCACGATCGCGCCGACGGTGCTGCGGGTCGGCGCGGGCTCGCTCAGCGTCGAAGGCACGGCGGGCGAGACGCTCGGCATCACTGCCGCCCTTGTTGACCTGCCGGTGGCCGTCGCGAACCCGTTCGTTCCCGGCCTCGACGCCTCGGGCACGCTCACCGGCGACGCCACGGTTTCCGGCCCGGCCGCCGACCCGAACGCGCGCTTCACGATCCGCGCCGCGAACGTCGAAACGAGCCAGACGCGCGCCGGCCGGTTGCCCGCCGTTCAGGCCGACGCGAGCGGCGCCTTCGCCGCCGGCGTCCTCGATCTCCAGGTCGCGAACGTGTCGCTCGGCGACGGCCGCGTCGCCGCGTCCGGCCGGGTCGGCGCGGCG
>CAXUCL010000125.1:0-6685 GCA_964249395.1 uncultured Rhizobiaceae bacterium | reverse complement strand
GACCTCGCCGGCGTGGAGCGCGAACGAGAACGGCCGGCTCCCGGGACGGAGCCGCAGGTCCCGCGCCGCAAGCACGACCTGGCCGCGCGGCGCCGGTTCGTGCCGCTCGCGCGCGAGCGTCTCGCCGAGCATCGCGGTCACGGCGGCCTCCGTGTCGAGCGGCTTGGCGAAGGTGCCGGTGATGCGGCCGTCGCGCAAGGTGACGACCCGGTCGGCGAGGCGGCGGATGTCGCCCATCCGGTGCGAGATGTAGAGGATCGCGACGCCGCGCCCGCGCAGGCGCTCCACCAGCGCGAACAAGCGGTCGGCCTCGCGCTGCGAGAGCGAGGAGGTCGGCTCGTCGAGCACCAGCACCTTTGGGTTCTCGGCCAGCGCGCGGGCGATCGAAACGAGCTGGCGCTCGGCCAGCGGCAGGTCGCGCACCGGCCGGTCGAGGGGGAGGTCGAGGCCGAGCACCGATTGGATGCGCCCAGCCTCGCGCGCGGCGCCCCGACGCGAGAAGAACGGCCCGGCCCGGCCCGAGCACAGGCGGTCGAGCAGCAGGTTCTCGGCCACCGTCAGGTCGGGCGCGACGCCCTCGTCGATCGACTGGTGGACCACGACGACCCCGGCCGACACGGCGTCCGCCGGACGGCCCGGCGCGAAACGCCGGCCGCCCAGGCGCATCGCGCCGCCGGTAGGAGCGTGGACGCCGGCCAGCGCCTTGACGAGGGTCGACTTGCCGGCGCCGTTCGCGCCCATCAGCACCACGACCTCGCCGGCATGGACCTGGAGGTCGACGCCCTTCAGCACCTCGATGCCGTTGAACGACTTCGCCAGCCGCTCGACGCGCAGAACGGCCCCTTCGCTTGCCCTCGCCGGTTCCCGCATCGCGCCTCCCGGGCCCGACCGTTCCCGGCTTTGCGCGCCGCTGTCAACCGCGATTGACAAAGGGTTGGCGGTCCGGGCAGCGTTCGGCACCAGCGACCGCGGCGCGGCGTGCAGGAGGGGACGGTGCCGGACGACGGACCTCGCGCGGGAGCCTACCGCGCCTTCGACGCGACCACCGTGCTCGACTACCTGGCCGGCGTGCCGGCGCTCGCCGAGCGGCTCGGGAGCCGCGGAACCTGGCGGGCGCGCGAGGTCGGCGACGGCAACCTGAACCTCGTGTTCGTCGTGGAAGGCGAGGCGGGCGCCGCGGTGGTGAAGCAGGCGCTGCCCTACGTGCGGCTCGTCGGCGAGTCCTGGCCGCTGCCGTTGAAGCGCTCGTTCTTCGAGTGGCACGCGCTGACCCGGCAGGCGGCGATCCAGCCCGAGCGGCTGCCCGCGCTCTACCATTTCGACGAGGGACACGCGCTCGTCGCGATGGAATACCTGACGCCCCACGTCATCCTGCGCAAGGAGCTGGTGGCGGGCCGGCGCTTCCCGCTTCTGGCCGAGCACATGGGCGCGTTCCTCGCCGAAACGCTGTTCCGCACCTCGGACCTCTACATGGACGCGGCCGCCAAGAAGCGCGACGTCGCCCTGTTCGCCGACAACGTCGAACTTTGCGCGATCACCGAGAACCTCGTCTTCACCGACCCCTACTTCGATGCCCCGCTGAACCGCTGGACGCGGCCGGGCCTGGAGCGCGCGGCACTGGCGCTGCGCGCCGACCGCGACGCCAAGGTCGCGGCGCAGGAGATGCTGCGGCTTTTCGCGACCAAGGCGGAAGCGCTGCTGCACGGCGACCTGCACACCGGCTCGGTGATGGTGACGGCGGACGACACGCGCGTCATCGACCCGGAGTTCGCGTTCTACGGACCGATGGGCTTCGACCTCGGCGCCTTTCTCGCCAACCTCTACCTCAGCTACTTCGCGCAGGGCGGCTACGCCGAGGAGCGCCGCGAGCACGAGAGCTGGCTGCTCGACACGGCGGAAGCGGTGTGGGGCGCCTTCGAGACCCGGTTCCGCCGGCTGTGGCGGATGGAGCGGACGGGCATCCTGTTCGCCCGCAGCGTCTTCGAGGCGCAGCACGATGCGGCGGGCGCCGAGCTCGCCTGCTCGCGCTTTCTCGCGGATGTTCGGGCGGACGCGATCGGCTTCGCCGGCGCGAAGATGATCCGCCGCCTCGTCGGGCTGGCGCACGTCGAGGACATGGAATCGATCGCCGACCCGAACGCCCGCGCGGCGCGCGAGGCGCCGGCGCTGCAAATGGGGCGGGAGCTGCTGGTCTATCGCGGAAGCTTTCCCGACATCGCCGCGCTGTCGGCGCTCGCCCGCGCGATCCACGACGACGAAAGGCCGCGCGCGTGAGGATCGACGGCCGGGACTGGCGCACGATCTGGCCGCTCGCGGACGGGCGCGGCTTCGGCGTCATCGACCAGACGCGGCTGCCGCACAGCTTCGAGACGCGCGAGATCCTCGATCTTGCCGGCGCGGCCGCCGCGATCCGCGACATGGTGGTGCGCGGCGCGCCACTGATCGGCGCCGCGGCGGCCTACGGCATGGCGGTGGCGCAGGCCCGTGACCCCACCGACGCCGGCTTCGAACGCGCCCACGCGACGCTGCTCGCCACGCGGCCGACGGCGGTGAACCTGCGCTGGGCGCTGGAGGCGGTGCGCCGGCGGTTGGGGGGCCTGCCGGAGAGCGAGCGGGGCGCCGCGGCCTTCGCGCTGGCGGGGCGCATCGCCGACGAGGACGTCGAAACCAACCAGGCCATCGGGCAGAACGGCCTCGCTCTCATCGAGGCGATCGCGGCGAGGAAGAACGGCGCGCCGGTCAACGTCCTCACCCATTGCAACGCCGGCTGGCTGGCGACGGTGGACTGGGGCACGGCCACCGCGCCGATCTACGCGGCGGTCCAGCGGGGCGTGCCGGTCCACGTCTTCGTCGACGAGACGCGGCCGCGCAACCAGGGCGCCAGCCTCACCGCCTGGGAGCTCGGCCACCACGGCGTCCCGCACACGCTGGTGGTGGACAACGCCGGCGGCCACCTGATGCAGCACGGGCGGGTGGACCTCTGCCTCGTCGGCTCGGACCGCACCACGGCCGACGGCGACGTGTGCAACAAGATCGGCACCTACCTGAAGGCGCTCGCCGCGCGCGACAACGGCGTGCCGTTCTTCGCCGCGCTGCCGTCCTCGACGATCGACTGGACGGTGCGCGACGGCGTGGCCGAGATCGAGATCGAGGAGCGCGGCGCTGACGAGGTGACGCACGTCGTCGGCCGGCTCGACGACGGTCGCGTCGGCCGCGTGCGGGTGACGCCGGAGGGCACGCCCGTCTCGAACTACGGCTTCGACGTGACGCCGGCGCGGCTGGTGACCGGCATCGTCACCGAGCGCGGCGTCTGCGCGGCGAGCGCGGCGGGCCTCGCTTCGCTGTTCCCCGAGTTCGCCCGGCAGAGCGCCTGAGGGTGGGCGCCTAGCTGCCCGCCAAGACGGCGACGCCGGCGGCGATCAGGAGGATGGCCGCGACCCGGCGTGGGGTCAGCGCCTCGCCGAGGAACAGCCAGCCCGCGAGCGCGACGACCACGAAGCCGAGGCCGAGGAACGGGTAGGCGAACGACGCCTCGGCGCGGCTGAGCACGTACACCCAGACGAGGATCGATAGGGCGTAGCAGGCGAGCCCTGCAAGGATGCCGGGCCGGAGCGCCGTCTGCACAACGAGCATGAGGCCCGGCTCGCCTGGAAAGCCGCCGCGCGCGCCGACGCGCAGGAAGAGCTGCGCGGCCGCGTTCAGCGCGACGCTCGCGAGGATCAGGGAAAGAAGCGCGGCCCGGCTCACGTCCGGTCGCCCCAGGCAAGTGGCGAGGAGCGGCGCAGGGCGATCGTCTCGGCGAGGAGCAAGGTGAGGAACGGACCGTAGAGGATCGATTGAAGCCCCGCGTTCCACAGGCCGTCCGGCAGGTAGAGGACGGGCGCGGCGAGCGTCAGCCAGAGGATCGAGGGGCGCGGGTAAAGGCAGGCGAGCGGCAGCAGCCAGGCGAAGTACCAGGGCAGGTGCGGCGACACGACGAGCATGAAGGCGGTGAGGAGCGCCAGGACGCCGCCGAGGTCCGGGTCGGGCCGACTGGGCCGCGCGAACACGACGAGCACGGCGAACAGCGCCAGGGCGCCCAAGCCGACGGGCACGTAGAGCGCTTCCACGGCCGGCGGCACGTCGACGAGTTGGTTCAGGAGCAGCATGAGGTAGACGCCGTGGCCCTCGCTGATGCCTTCCTCGCTCATGTATTGCCCGAGGAAGCCGAACACCTTGGCACCGGCGCCGAAGGCGTAGGGCGCGTAGAGCAGGGCGACCATGGCGGCGAAGGCGAGCGGCATCCGCCAGTCCCAGCGCCGCCACAGCGCCGGGCCGGCCGCGACGGGAAAGAACTTCGCCACCGCGCCGAAGGCGAGCGCGATCCCGGTGGCGACGGGTGCCCGCCGATCGGCGGCGACGAGCGCGAGGGCGAGGAAGCCGATCGAGATCGCGTCGACGTGGCCGCTCGCGGCGAACTCCCACAGGGGCAGGGGGTGCCAGACGTAGATAAGCACCAGCGAGGCGGGCAGGCCGCGCCGCGCCAAGAGCCGCAGGACGCCCCAGACGATCAGCGCCTCGAACGCGACGACCGCCGCCTTCATCGCCGTCACGGTTTCGGCGATCCGGCCGGCGAGGAAGAACACCATCTGCGCCAACGGCGGATAGATGGTCGGCGCGTAGTCGGCGCGGTTGATGCGCGGGAAGATCGCGGCGTCGCGCAGGTGGGCGAGCGCCGGGTCGGCGGGGACGAACAGGTAGGGGTTGATGCCGGCGGCCTGCACCCGCCCGTCCCAGACGTAGCGGAACACGTCGCTCGACACCGGCGGGCCGGGCAGGAGGATGAGCCGCATCAGGAGGCCGAGGCCGAGCACGGCAGGCAGGAGCCAGCGCGGCTCGGCGTCGCGCGCTTCGACCCCGCCTGCGCGCGCCGCCATGACCGTGAGAAAGGCCGCTACGGCGTAGACCGCTCCTTGCGCGAAGGTGACGGTGACGAGGCTCGGATGGTCGATCCGCCACAGGAACACGGCGCCGAGACCCGTCAGCGCGAGGAGCGCCAGGCCCGCGAGGCCGAGGAGCAGCAGCCGAACGCCGTTGAACGCCGTTCGCGCCGGTTCGGGCACGCGGCGGGGCGAGGCGGCGAACAGCCCGTCCCTCATGCGGTCGCCAACTCCCGCATGCCGTCGGTGAAGTCGACCGCCGGGCGCCAGCCGAAGGCGGCGCGCAGCTTCGCCGAGTCCGCCGTGATGTGGCGCACGTCGCCGAGCCGGAACTCGCCCGTGATGATCGGGCGCGGGCCGTCGAGCGCCGTCGCCAGCGCTCCCGCCATCTCGCCCACCGTGCGCGGCGTGCCGGAGCCGACGTTGAAGGCGCAAACGCCCTCCTGGTGCCGCTCGCAGGCGTCCGCGGTGGCCGCCGCCACGTCGCGCACGTGGACGAAGTCGCGCCGCTGCCCGCCGTCCTCGAAGACGCGCGGCGCCTCGCCCCGGCGCAGCAGGGAGGTGAAGATCGCCGCGACGCCAGCATAGGGCGTGTCGCGCGGCATGCCGGGGCCGTAGACGTTGTGGTAGCGCAGGGCCGCCACCGAGCCGCCCGCGGCGCGCGCCCAGTTCGCGGCATAGAACTCCTGCGCCAGCTTGCTGGTCGCGTAGGCGTTGCGCGGGTCCGGCGGCGCGTCCTCGGACACGAGCGCGGTCTCCAAGTCGCGTCCGCAGGCCGGGCAGGGCGGCTCGAAGCGCCCGGCCTTCAGGTTTTCCGCCAGGCGCGGCCCCGGTCGCACCAGGCCGTGCTCGGCGCAGCGGCCGACGCCCTCGCCATAGACCACCATGGAGCTCGCGAGCGTCAGGCGCTTCACCTGCGCCCGCGCCATCGCCGCGAGAAGCTCGGCCGCGCCGACGTCGTTGCTGGCGGCGTAGTCCGGCATGTCGCCGATCGCGACGCCGAGCCCGACCTTGGCGGCCAAGTGAACCACCGCCTCGACGCCGGCGACGGCCCGGTCCAGGGCAGCGCTGTCGCGCACGTCGCCGGCGACGAACTCGGCCCCGGCCGGCGGCCGCCACGCATCGCCGCCGTCGCGGTGGACGTCGGGCCGCAGCGAGTCCAGCACCCGCACCTCGTGGCCGCGCCGGACGAGCTCGACGAGAACGTGTTGCCCGATGAAGCCGGCGCCGCCGGTCAGAAGTACGCGCACGGCGTCGCCCTCATGGTCGTTTCGCATCCCCGTTCCTGCGCAGCGTCCGCGCCAGCCGCGCGAAGGTGGCCGCGATCCTCCAAGCGGCGGTGAAGACGGCGCGCTTGTTGCCGGACACCTTCGACGCGCCACCGCGCCGGTGCCGGTGGTCCACCGGCACCTCCAGGCAGCGCAGGCCCTTGGCCGCGGCGCGCATCTGCATCTCGAGGTTCCAGCCGTAGGTCTCCTCGCGCATGCCGAGCGCGCGCAGGTCCCCGAGCCGCATGGCGCGGAACGGCGACATGTCGGTGAAGCGGACGCCGTAGAGGCGCCGGAGCAGGAAGCCGGCAAGGCGGCCGGCGGCCACCTGCTGCGGCGTCATCGAGCCCGGCTCGCGCACTCCCCGCAGCCGCGAGCCCATGACGAAGTCCGCTTCGCCGCGCGCCACCGGCCCGACGACCTGGGGGATGAAGCGCGGCACGTCGCTGCCGTCGCCGTCGAGGAAGCAGACGACAACCACGTCCGACGGCAGGGCGG
>CAXUCL010000124.1:3464-6753 GCA_964249395.1 uncultured Rhizobiaceae bacterium | reverse complement strand
GTCGAGGAGGGGGTATGAGACCGACACCAGCCGCGCGAGCAGGGACATCGAATCGTCCTGCATGTACGGCACCATCAAGTACACCCAGGACACGAGACCGACGCCCACGGCGACGATCGCGGCATCGAAGCGGCCGGCGGCAAACGGGGCGCCGTCGAGGCGCCAGCCGTCGCCGTCGCGGCCGCGCGCCTCGACCCGCGTCTCCCAAGCGACCGCGTGAGGCGCCGCCATCGTCTGAACCAGCGCGCTCATGGCCGGCGTGCCGACCCATGCGTCGTCGCCCGCCACGGGCCAGCGCGCGGCGGTCCCGTTCCGTTCCCATTCGGCGACGCGGGCGACGAAGGCCGGATCGCGCGCGGTGAAATACTGCGCGCCGTAATCGAACCGGAGCGTTTGTCCGCCCGCGTCCACCCGCCGCGTCGACATGCGGCCGCCCGGCTCGCGCCCCTTGTCGAACAGCGAAACCGCGTGCCCTTGCTCTTGAAGGGCGTCGGCGCAGGACAGGCCGGCGATGCCGGCTCCGATGATGGCGACCCGCATGACCCTCCCGTTCCCGTCTTGCTCGCCGCAGCAATGGCCGGGCGTCCGGCGCCGCGCAACGGTGCGGATCGACGCTACCAGAACCGGCTGCCGGGACCGCCCTTGAACGGACCGGCGAGGTCGGCGGTGATCCAGCCGCCGTAGAACCCGCCCGGCTGCGGCGTCACCCGCTCGTTGTCGACCGTGCAGGCATCGAAGGGCGCAGGATAGAAGGCGACGTGCCCGGCGAGCAGGGCGAACGGCGCGGTCGGGTCCGGATAGCTCCAGGCGACGTCGCGCAGCGTCTCGCCGTCGACGGAAACGTCGAAGTAGACGGCGCCGCCCTTCCATTCGCACAAGGAACGCCGCGCGGTCGGGCGCAGCCGGGCCATGTCGATGTCCGCGCGCGGGACGTAGTAGCTCGGCGGATGGCTGGTTTCCAGCGTTTGCACGGCGCGGCGCGTGTCGGCGAGCGTCGCGCCCCGATGGACGATCCGCACGCGCTTGGTGATCGCTGCCGCGACCGCCGGCCGCGGATAGTCCCAGACGCTTTCCTGCCCGGGAAGCGGCTCGTCCGGCACAGGTCTCATTTGTCGCGCTCCGTCCGGTTCCCCGGCGCTCAGCCGAACTGCTTGTGGGTGACGAACTTGGCGTCGAGATAGGCGTCCAGCGCGTCCGCGCCGCCTTCCGTGCCGTAGCCGGAATCGCCCACCCCGCCGAACGGGGTTTCCGGCAGCGCCAGGCCGAGATGGTTGATCGACAGCATGCCCGTGCGCACCCCCGCCGACATGCGCGCCGCGCTTTCGCCCGAGCGCGTGAAGGCGTAGGCGGCGAGGCCGACGGGCAGGCGGTTCGCTTCCGCGATCGCCTCGTCGAGGTCGCCCACCGGCAGCATCAGCGCCACCGGGCCGAACGGCTCCTCGTTCATCGCCCGCGCCTCGCGGGGTACCCGCGACAGGATGGTCGGCTCGAAGAAGTAGCCGGAATTGCCGATCCGCTTGCCGCCGGTCACCAGCTCCGCGCCCCCGTGGACGGCGTCCTGCACGAGCGCGTTCACCGCCTCGACGCGCCGCTCGGAGATCAGCGGCCCCATGGTCACGCCCTCGTCGAGGCCGTTGCCGACCTTGATCGTCGCCGTCGCCTCGGCGAAGCGGCCGACGAACTCGTCGTAGACGGCGTCCTCCACCAGGAAGCGCGTCGGCGACACGCAGACCTGGCCGGCGTTACGGAACTTCGAGCCCGCCATCAGCGCCGCCGAGGCCGCGACGTCGGCGTCCTTGAGGACGATCACCGGCGCGTGACCGCCGAGCTCCATGGTGACGCGCTTCATGTGCTGGCCGGCCAGGCCCGCCAGCTGCTTGCCGACCGCCGTGGAGCCGGTGAAGGAGATCTTGCGGATCGTCGGGTGCGGGATGAGGTAGGCGGAGATCTCCGCCGGCACGCCGAACACCAGGTTGGCGACGCCGGCCGGCAGCCCGGCGTCGGCGAAGGCGCGGAACAGCTCGGCCGGCGAGGCCGGCGTTTCCTCCGGCGCCTTGACGATGATGGAGCAGCCCGCCGCGAGCGCGGCCGAGAGCTTGCGCACGATCTGGTTCAGCGGGAAGTTCCAGGGCGTGAAGGCGGCGACGGGGCCGACCGGCTCCTTCGTCACCATCTGGCTGACGCCGGCCGCGCGCGCCGGCACGATGCGCCCGTAGGCGCGGCGCGCTTCCTCGGCGAACCAGTCGATCGTGTCGGCGGCGGCGAGCGTTTCGACGCGCGACTCGGCGAGCGGCTTGCCCTGTTCCGTGGTCATCAGCCGCGCGATCGTGTCGACGCGCTCGCGCAGGATGTCGGCCGCCCGGCGCATCAGCTTGGAGCGGTCGAAGGCGCCGGTGGCGCGCCAAACGGCGAAGCCCTTCTCGGCCGCCGCCAGCGCCGCGTCGAGGTCGGAACGGCCGGCGTGGGCCAGCTGGCCGACGACGCTCTCGTCCACCGGGTTCACGATCGGCAGCGTCCGCCCGTCCGCCGCGGGGCGCCATTCGCCGTCGATGAAAAGATGGACGTCCGGATACATGTCGTCGTTCCCGTCGCTCGGAGCGTTTCAGCGCGAGCCTTAGCTCATGCGCGGCCGCGACGCGATTTGAAAATCACCGCCCGGCGGTCGGAGCCGATCCGCCGTTTGAGAACTCTTGTATATTTTCAGAAACATATGTACGTGACGGGAGAGGAGATCGACGCCATGAGCATCGCCTATGTCGGTTCGGCCGCCGAACTGCGCGCCCACGCGGACAAGCACGGTCCGGTGACGGTCGGCCTCGCCGGCTCGGGCCAGATGGGCACCGACATGGTGGTCCAGATGACGCTGATGCCGGGCGTGCGGCTCGGCGCCCTGTCGGAGCTGAACGTCACTGGTGCGGAAAGCGCCCTGCGCCTGGCGGGCTCGGACTTCGTCCGCGCCGCGAGCGCGACCGACGTCGATCGCGCCATCGAAACGGGGCGCGTCGCGCTGGTCGAGGATTACCGGGCGCTCTGCCTGTCGGGCCGCATCGACGTGGTGATCGACGCCACCGGCAACCCGAACGTCGGGACGCTGATCGCGCTGGAGGCGTTCAAGCAGGGCAAGCACGTCGTGATGCTGAACGTCGAGGCCGACATCACCATCGGCCGCTTCCTGAAGGAGGAGGCGGCGAAGGCGGGCGTCGTCTACACGGGAGCGGCCGGCGCCCCCCCCGCCCCGCCGCTCGAGGTGGTCGGCGTCGCGCCGTCGCGCGGCTTGGCCGTCGTGTGC
>CAXUCL010000124.1:2589-3454 GCA_964249395.1 uncultured Rhizobiaceae bacterium | reverse complement strand
GGGGGGGGGTGGGGGGGGGGCCTCACCGGGGGCGGGGGGGCGCCGGCGCGCCCCGCGACGATCGAGGTGGTCGGCTTCGCGCAGTCGCTCGGCTTCGACGTCGTGTGCGCCGGCAAGGGCAAGAACAACCCGTTGCGCTTCGACGCCACCCCGGACGCCTACGAGGCGGAAGCGCGCGCGCGCAACATGAACGCCCGCATGCTGGTGGAGTTCGTGGACGGCTCGAAGACCATGATCGAGATGGTGGCGGTGGCCAACGCCACGGGCCTCGTGCCGGACGTGCCGGGGATGCACGGGCCAGCGGCGACGCGCGAGGAGCTCGCGCAGGTGCTTTGCACGAAGGAAGATGGCGGCGTCCTGTCGGCGCCGGGACGCGTCGACTACTCGATCGGCCACGGGGTCGCGCCGGGCGTCTTCGCGGTGGTGAAGCCGAGGCACCCGCGAGTCCTGGAGCGGATGAGCGACCTGAAGATGGGTCCCGGCCCGTGCTACACGATCCTGCGGCCCTACCACCTGACCAGCCTCGAAGTGCCCTTGTCGGCGGTGCGGGCCGTGGTGAAGCGCGCCCCGGACCTCGAGCCGCTGGAGCGGCCGGTGGCCGAATGCGCGACGCTCGCCAAGCGGGACCTGTCGCCCGGCGACGTGCTCGGCCGCATCGGCGAGTACGACTACCGCGGCTTCGCGATGCGCTGGGCGGACGCGCGGAGGGCGGGAGCCCTGCCGCTCGGCCTGGCGGAGCGGGCCCGCGTCAAGCGGCCGGTCAAGGCCGGCGAAGCGCTGACCTACGCGAACTGCGAGCCGGACGAGAGCCTGGTGATCACGCAGGTCCGTCGCCGGTTGGACCGGGCGGACGCGCGCTTCGCGC
>CAXUCL010000124.1:0-2579 GCA_964249395.1 uncultured Rhizobiaceae bacterium | reverse complement strand
CCGACGCCGCCGGCGCCGCGGCCTGACGGGCGGCAGGAAAGAGGCCGCCGCCATGTCAGCCGTCGCCCCGGACGCTTCCGCCGTCGCCGACGCAGCGAGCTCTGACGCCGGCGGTCCCCGCGGCGACAACCGGCCCTTCGCCTTCCGGCACTTCCCGCCGGCCGTTCTCAAGGACGCGCTGCGGCAGATGCACCTCATCCGCCGCTTCGAGGAAGGGGCGGAGGAAAGCTACGCGCGCGGGCTGGTGCACGGCACCATGCACCTGTCGATCGGCCAGGAGGCAACGGCGGTGGGCGTGTGCCTGCCCCTTACCGAAACGGACCAGATCACCTCGACCCACCGCGGCCACGGCCACTGCATCGCCAAGGGCGCGGAGGTCGGCCGGATGTTCGCCGAGTTCTTCGGCAAGGAAACCGGCTACTGCCGCGGCCGCGGCGGCTCCATGCACATCGCCGACGTCGCCAAGGGCAACCTCGGGGCGAACGGCATCGTCGCGGGCGGCATTCCCATCGCGGTCGGGGCCGCTCTGTCGATGAAGCTGCAGAAGCGCTCCGACGTCGTGGTGTCGTTCTTCGGCGACGGCGCCAACAACGAGGGCGCCTTCCACGAGGCGCTGAACATGGCCGCCATCTGGACGCTGCCGGTGGTGTTCGTTTGCGAGAACAACAAATACGGCATGTCGGTCTCCACCGAGCGCTCCACGGCGGTGAAGCGCGTCGCGACCCGCGCCGCGGCCTATGCGATGCCGGGCGTGACGGTGGACGGCAACTCCTTGTCGGACGTGGCGGAAGCCACGGTCGCGGCGGTCGGGCGCGCGCGGGCCGGCGAAGGGCCGAGCCTCGTGGAATGTCTGACCTACCGCCATCGCGGCCATTCCAAGAGCGACCGCAACCGCTACCGCAGCAGGGAAGAAATCGACGACTGGATCGGCCGCGATCCGATCGGCCGGTTCGAGGCGGAGCTGCTCGAATACGGCGTCGTCGACGCAGGCGAGATCGAAGCGATCCGCGCCGCGGTCGAGCGGGAGATCGCGGCCGGCATCGCGTTCGCCAAGGCGTCGCCCGCGCCCGACGTGCGCGACGCGACGCGCTTCGTCTACACGAACTGACGGCGCCGGGAGGGGTTCGGCCATGGGCGAGACGGCGGCGGCCGAGGCGGCGGCGGGGGAGCGCGAGCTGTCCTACGCGCAGGCGATCGGGGAGGCGATCGCGATCGCCATGGCCGAGGACGAGCGCGTGTTCATCATGGGCGAGGACATCGGCGTCTACGGCGGCGCCTTCGGGGTGACGGCCGACCTCGTGCACCGCTTCGGGGCGGAGCGGGTGATCGACACGCCGATCGCCGAGCTGGGCGGGGCAGGGGTGGCGGTCGGCGCGGCGCTCACCGGCATGAAGCCGATCTACGAGTTCCAGTTCTCCGACTTCGCGACCCTCGCGATGGAGCAGATCGTCAACCAGGCGGCCAAGATCCGCTTCATGCTGGGCGGCGCCGTGTCGGTGCCGCTGGTGATGCGCTTTCCGGCCGGCTCCGGTACCGGCGCGGCGGCGCAGCACTCCCAGAGCCTGGAGGCCTGGTTCGGGCACGTGCCGGGCTTGAAGGTGGTGCAGCCGGCGACGCCGCACGACGCCAAGGGCTTGCTGCTCGCCGCGATCGACGACCCCGACCCGGTGATGATCTTCGAGCACAAGATCCTCTACAAGACGAAGGGCCCCGTGCCGGAAGGGCGCTACACGGTGCCGATCGGCGTGGCGGAGGTGGTGCGCGAGGGCCGGGACGTCTCGATCGTCGCCTCCGCCATCATGGTGGGCAAGGCGCTCGCCGCGGCGGCCGAGCTCGCGAGAGAGGGCATCGACGCGGAGGTGGTGGACCTTCGCACCGTGCGGCCCATGGACCGCGACACGATCGTCGCCTCCGTCATGAAGACCGGCCGGCTCGTCTGCGTCTACGAGGGGGTCAAGACGCTCGGCGTCGGGGCGGAGGTCGCCGCGATGGTCGCCGAAAGCGAGGCCTTCGACTTCCTCGACGCACCGATCGTGCGGCTCGGGGGGGCGGAGTCGCCGATCCCCTACAACCCGGAGCTCGAAAAGGCGGTGGTGCCGCAGGTGCCCGACATCGTCGAGGCGGTGCGCGGCCTCGCGCGGCGGGAGCGCTGACGCCCGTGCCGACCGAGGTGATCCTGCCGAAAGTCGACATGGACATGGCCACCGGCCGCATTTCGCGCTGGTTCTACCGGCCGGGCGACCCGGTGAAGAAGGGCGAGCCGCTGTTCGAGATCGAAACCGACAAGGCGGCGATGGAGGTCGACGCGCCGGCGTCGGGCACGCTCCGCGACGTTTCCGGCGAGACCGGCGTCGACATTCCCGTCGGCGTTCCCGTCGCCTGGATCTACGCCGAAGGCGAGCCGGCGACGGACGGGCCGGTTGCGGACGCGGGTACGCCGACCGTGGTCGGCCCCGACCCGGACGTCGAGGTCGATTCGGGTCCCGTTACCGAAGCGCTCGTCGAAGCCGTCACGTTTGGCGCCGGCCTGGCGCCGAGCCCGGCGATCGATGCCGCGAACGGCGCGGCCGCCGCTGCCG
>CAXUCL010000123.1:0-6806 GCA_964249395.1 uncultured Rhizobiaceae bacterium | reverse complement strand
CGCTCCGGAGCCTGCGCGCCGCCTGCGGGCTGTGAGCTGTCGCGGCACCGGCAATCCCCGCCAGGCTTGCGCCGGGGCGGCGCCTTGCCTACGATAAGGGCTCGTGAAATCAGCGACGGTGCGATGACCACAGCGATAAACGGCCGGGGGCGCAAGCATTCGTTCTGCGTGTTCGAGCGGCTGCGGGCGGCGGGCCTGCGGCCGACGCGCCAGCGCGTCGCCCTGTGCAACCTGATCTTCTCCAAGGGCGACCGCCACCTGTCGGCCGAGGAGCTCTTCGAGGAAGCGCACCGGGCCGGCGAGTCCGTGTCGCTCGCCACCGTCTACAACACGCTGCACCAGTTCACCGATTCCGGCATCGTCCGCCCGCTCACCGGCGAGGGCCAGCGCACCTACTTCGACACCAACACGTCGGACCACCACCACTTCTTCGTGGAGGACGACGAGCGGATGATCGACATCCCGAACGGCGGCGTCCGCCTCGACCGCCTGCCCGAGGTGCCGGACGACATGGAGATCGTCAACGTCGACATCGTCGTGCGCCTGCGCCGCAAGGCGGGCGCGTCGGCGCCGGCGAAGGGCTGAGCGGCGCCGTCGGCACGAGTTGCCGGCCTTCGCAGACGCTTGTCCGGGGACGGTCCGCTTCGACACACCGACCTTTCATGCCGGTCAGTCGTGAGCATAGCCGATCGACCGGCGCCGAAACGAGTCCGCCCTCCCCTCAAGACTCGTCATCCCGGCCCCCGAGCCGGGATCCATGCCGTGGCGAGCCCGCTGCCGCTTCGGCTGCGGAAGCCGCTCCGTCCTCGTCCCGGTCGATCCTTCGCAAAGGGTCGTGGCATGGATCCCGGATCAAGTCCGGGATGACGATCGGAGGAGAGAACAGGTCACGACGCTAGAATGGATGGCCGTTGCCGCCCAGATCGAGCCCCGGGCGACGAATCGGACAGGAACGCGCGTGCGTTCATGCGGGACGGGTTCGGCAGGCGTTTGATCGGAGCCGGGGCGACGGCGCCGCCGCGAGCGGTTCCAGGTCAAGCCGATGGGCGATCAGAACCGCTCGTCCGGGTACACCCCCCAGATGTCGTTCTGGCGCACGAAGCCGTCGCGCCCCGCCACCTCCACCTCGCACCACGAGAACGCGCATTCCTTGACGCGCGACACGACGCCGGGCTCCATGCGCGCCACCAGGGCCGCGTCCTCGCCGGCCGAGCGGCGGACGTCGATCGTCGCCGACTTGCCCATCAGCCAGGGCGCGGCGATGCCGGTGCGCGTCCCCGATAGGAGCGAGTGGTAGACCCAGCCCTCCGTGCCGTCCGCGTCGCGGATGCGCCGCCACAGCTCGAACTCCTGCACGATCTCCACCGGCAGGCCGGGCTTGGTGTAGAGCCAAGACACCGCGTAGTCCTTGCCCGGCCCGACGCGCAGGTTCACCCGCGCCGATTTCAGCGACACGAAGCGCGGCAGCGGCAGCTTGGAATGCGAGCCGCTCATGCCGGCGAGCTCGCCGCCCTCCTCCGGCGCGGCGGGGGCGGACGCCTCGTCGGTCGCGGCGGTCGCCGGCGCCGCGGCCAAGCCCGCGAACAGCGCAGGAACCAGGAGGCGGCGGACGAGACTTGGCGACATGGGAAACTCCACCGGGCGCGGCATGGATCTGGAACGGCCGTTCGGCCTGAAGCCGCCGACCCGCTTCGGCCTCGGGCGACGCCAGTTTCTCCGCACGAGGTTAACGGGCCGTTGCGCCCGTCGCCGCGACGCGAACCGGTGCGATGAGTTTTCCCCGACGAAGCTTCGGCTTCAAGCTTTCGCCCCGACGCCTCCCCGCACCGGGCGATCCCGCCGGCGCGACGGGTGAGGGATCAGGATCATCGTCCCGCGGCGAGCCGGACGGGCCGCGTCGGCGCGCCGTCTCTCGCCAGAACGGAGTGCTCGGCCGGACGGGTCTCGTCCCGCCGCGGCGCGCGGGCGATCGGCGCCGTGAGCCAGGGCGCGGATCGCGTGCTCCAGTGCCCGCGGGCGAACCCGAAGCTCGCCCACAGGATGACGCTGCCGCCCGCCATTTCCAGGAACTCCTCGACGGCGATCGTCGCGTAGTAGAGTTGATCGGGCACGAAGCTGCCGACCGCCTCCATGCCCACCGCACCGCAAAGAAGCAGGACGATGCCGGCGGCGATGCGGCGGACGGTTCCGGGAACCATTTCCAGGAGCCCGTAGAGGCTTCGCAGAACGACGGCGACCAGAATGGCGAAGGGCACGCCGACCACGGCGAACCAGAGGCCGGTGCGTTCGAAGATCGTTTCCGAGCGATGCACGAGCACCCGGTCCAGCACGAAGCCGAACGAATCGTGGACGCCGCTGATCTCGTCCATGGACATCGTGACGAGCAGAAACCCGAAGCCCGCGAGAAGCCAGGCGCGCCGCGCGACCGTCAGGGTCGCTGCCGCGACCCGCAACAGGAGGAGGCCCGCCAGCAGGAGCAGGTTGGCCGACCACCAGGCGGGAATGTTGGCCTCGCCGTTGAGGTCGAGGATGCGCGGCGCTCGTCCGGTCGAAAGCTGGAACAGGACGTAGACGCCGGTCAGCAACAGGTCGACCAGAAGGAGACCGACGAGAAGCTGCGCCTCGAGCGGACCTTCGCGCCATCGCCGGATCGCGTTCATCGCACGCCGCCTTTCTCGCCATGCCGGCGTCGTTGTCATCGAGGCTTCATTATTCGCCTAACGACAAACCCGGCGCAAGATCGGCGTCGAGGCGCCGTTGGCCGGAACCGGCCGGATCGCCGCCGACCGGTCGTGACCCAACGGCAAGGTCGCGAGAACGGTCGCCGAGCGACCGGCCGGCCTCCGCCGCCTTCGAAGGGGGTGGGAACGGTCGCCCCGAACCACCGGGAGCGCGCCCGAGCGGACGTTTCCGCCGGTGTCCGCCCGCCGGGTCGGCGCAAACGAAAAGGCCCGGCGATCGCTCGCCGGGCCTTCGCATTGTTTCACGTGAAACAATTTCGGGCTACGCCGCGTCCTCTTCGGTGCGCTTCAGTTCCTCGCCGGTCGCCTGGTCGACGACGCGCATCGACAGGCGGACCTTGCCGCGCTCGTCGAAGCCCATCAGCTTCACCCAGACCTTCTGGCCTTCCTTGACGACGTCGGTGGTCTTGGCGACGCGCCCCGCGCCGAGCTGGCTGATGTGGACCAGGCCGTCGCGCGAGCCGAAGAAGTTGACGAAGGCGCCGAACTCGACGGTCTTCACCACGGTGCCCTCGTAGACCGCGCCGACCTCCGGCTCGGCGACGATGGAATAGATCCACTTCTTCGCCGCCTCGATCTCCTTGGCCGACGCCGAGGCGATCTTGATCGTGCCGTCGTCCTCGATGTTGATCTTGGCGCCGGTCTTCTCGACAATCTCGCGGATCACCTTGCCGCCGGAACCGATCACGTCGCGGATCTTCTCGGTCGGGATCTGCATCACCTCGATGCGCGGCGCGAATTCGCCGAGCTGGCCGCGCGACTGCGACAGGGCCTTCGCCATCTCGGCCAGGATGTGGATGCGGCCGCCCTTGGCCTGATCCAGCGCGATGCGCATGATCTCCTCGGTGATGCCCTGGATCTTGATGTCCATCTGCAGCGAGGTGATGCCGGCTTCCGAGCCGGCGACCTTGAAGTCCATGTCGCCGAGATGGTCCTCGTCGCCGAGGATGTCGGACAGGACCGCGAAGCGCTCGTCCTCCTTGATCAGCCCCATGGCGATGCCCGCGACGGGGCGCGAAAGCGGCACGCCGGCGTCCATCAGCGCCAGCGAGGTGCCGCAAACGGTGGCCATGGAGGAGGAGCCGTTCGACTCGGTGATCTCCGACACGGCGCGGATCGTGTAGGGGAAGGCTTCCTTCGGAGGCAGCATCGGCCGGATGGCGCGCCAGGCGAGCTTGCCGTGGCCGATCTCGCGCCGGCCGGGCGAGCCCATGCGCCCCGTTTCGCCGACCGAATAGGGCGGGAAATTGTAGTGGAGGAGGAAGCGCTCCTTGTAGGTGCCGGTGAGCGAGTCGATGTACTGCTCGTCCTCGCCGGTGCCGAGCGTCGCCACCACCAGCGCCTGCGTTTCGCCGCGCGTGAACAGCGCCGAGCCGTGGGTGCGCGGCAGGACGCCGGCTTCCGCGACGATGGTGCGCACCGTGTCGAGGCCGCGCCCGTCGATGCGGCTCTGGGTGTCGAGGATGTTCCAGCGGACGATCTTCGCCTGCAGCTCCTTGAACACCGCCCCGACCTGCTCCTTGGTGTGGGCGACGGTCTCGGCGCCCTCGGGCAGGAAGTGCGCCGTGACCCTCGCCTTCGCCGCGTCGACCGCGGCGTAGCGGGCCTGCTTGTCGGTGTTGCGGTACGCCTCGCGCAGTTCCGTCTCGACGAGCTTGAGCATCTCGCCCTCCAGCGCCGAATGGTCGGCGGGCCGGAAGTCGCGCGGCTCCTTGGCGGCGACCTCGGCGAGCTTGATGATCGCGTCGATCACCGGCTGGAAGCCGCGGTGCCCGAACATCACGGCGCCGAGCATCGTGTCCTCGTCGAGCTCCTGCGCCTCCGACTCGACCATCAGGACGGCCTCGCCGGTGCCGGCGACCACGAGGTCGAGCTGCGATTCCGGCATCTCGTCGACGTGCGGATTGAGCTTGTACTCGCCGTTGATGCGGCCGACCCGCGCCGCGCCGATCGGGCCCATGAAGGGCACGCCGGACAGCGTCAGCGCGGCGGAGGCCGCGACCATCGCCACGACGTCCGGATCGTTCTCCAGGTCGTGCTGCAGGACGGTGAGGACGACCTGCGTGTCGTGCTTGTAGCCTGCCGCGAACAAGGGACGGACTGGCCGGTCGATCAGGCGGGAGACCAGCGTCTCCTTCTCGGACGGGCGTCCCTCGCGCTTGAAGTAGCCGCCGGGGATCTTGCCGGCCGCGAAGGTCTTCTCCTGGTAGTTGACGGTGAGCGGGAAGAAGTCGAAGCCGACCTTCGGCTTCTTTTCGGAAACGACGGTGGCGAGCACCACGGTCTCGCCGTAGGTCGCGAGCACCGCGCCGTCCGCCTGGCGGGCGATCTTGCCGGTCTCGAGGGTCAGGCGGCGGCCCGCCCAATCGATTTCCACCTTGTGGGTCTTGAACATGCGTGTCGTGCCTCGGGTTTGGCGCGCCGCCCGCTGGAACGCGGGACGGTCGGACGCCGGTCGCTTTCGTGTGGAAGCGTCCATGGGCAAGACGGCGGGGGGCTTCGGGGGTCTCGACAGACCCGTCGCATTCAGACCGGGACGCTCGCGTCCGCGGTTCGTCCGCCGGGAAGCCGCCGGCAATCTCGCCCCATGACCGTTCCGGTTCGGGGGTTTGCCCGAGCCCGACGCGCCGAATGCGGCGAGGCGGTTTCGGGATGGGATCGCGGGTCTCGAAACGAGCCCGCGGGAGGCGACCGGCGAGCCGCTTGCGCGCAACCGCCGGAAGCCAAAATCAATCGAGCGTCAGCGGCGCAGGCCGAGCTTGCCGATCAGGTCGGCGTAGCGCGCCTCGTCGCGGCTCTTCAGGTAGTCGAGCAGCCGGCGGCGGGTCGACACCATCTTCAGGAGGCCGCGGCGCGAATGGTTGTCCTTCTTGTGGTTCTTGAAGTGGTCGGTCAGGTTGTTGATGCGCTCCGACAGGAGCGCGACCTGCACTTCCGGCGAGCCGGAGTCGCCGTCCTTGGTGGCGTGTTCCTTGATAAGCGCGGTCTTGCGCTCGGCCGTGATCGACATCGGACAGGTCCTTTCATGGGGAAGGAAGATCGGTCGCCCGGAGCCGGGATGTCGTCCAGCAGGGGCCGCGAAAAGCGCCGAAGGGCCGAAGGCCGCGGCGGCGCTGGCGCCGATATAGGCGAGAGCGGCGCCAAACGCCAGAGGCCCGCCCGACCCTCATGAACTCAAGCCGCGATCGATCGCGTCGGCATCGGCTCGATCGCCGTCAGCTCGTCAGCGAGCGCCAGCGCCGCCGTCTCGATCTCGTAGGCGGTCTGGAAGGCCATCCAGAAGGCCGGCGTCGTGCCGAAGAACCGCGCGAGGCGCAGCGCCGTGTCGGCGCTGATGCCGATCTCCTCCTTGACGAGCCGCTCGATGCGGGTCCGCGGCAGCCGCAGTTTCCCCGCGAGCGCCCCGGCGCTCATGTTGAGCGGAACGAGATACTCCTCCCGGAGATATTCGCCGGGATGCAAGGGGTGGGCGAACCGAAGCGACATGGCGCTGCTCCAAGCTATCGGACCTAATGGTAGTCGACGATCTCGACGTCGGCGGCGCCGGCTTCGGTCCAACGGAAGCAGATGCGCCATTGGTCGTTGATGCGGACCGAGTGCTGCCCGTCGCGATCGCCGGACAGCTTCTCGAGGCGGTTGCCGGGCGGCGAGCGGAGGTCGTTCAGCTCCACGGCATTGGCGACGGATCGCAACCGACGCTCCGCGCTGCGCAGCAAGTCGGCTGGAAAACCCTTTGGCGCGCGGCCTGCCGCAACCTCAGCAACGAACCTGCCTTTGGTGGAAACGATCGTCATGGATTCGACTGACTCGTATCATAGAGTGATACGTATAGGACGTCAAAGGTACCCTGTCGGCCATGCCGCGAACGCGCCCTGCCTCGTGCGAAGTGCAGGATCGCTCGGGCCGAGCGATCAGCGCCCCCCGAACACCCGCTTCGGGCGGAACGAGCCTTCCTCCACCGAGCCGAGCGCCAGCAGGCGGCCGTGGCCGACGGCGTAGGCCTCCTCGGCAAAAGCCGGCGCGTCGCGGCCGCGCAGGAGCACCGGGTTGCCGGCGAGCACGCGG
>CAXUCL010000122.1:5201-6842 GCA_964249395.1 uncultured Rhizobiaceae bacterium | reverse complement strand
TTCTACTGCCCGCTCGACTCGAAGCTCTACATCGACACCGCGTTCTTCCGGCAGCTCGAAGGGCAACTGAACTCGCCGGGCGACTTCGCGCAGGCCTACGTCGTCGCGCACGAGGTCGGTCACCACATCCAGAACATCACCGGCACGTTGCAGAAGACCAACGCCGCCCGCCAGAACGCTTCGAGCGAGGCCGACGCCAACGCGATCTCGGTGCGCGTCGAGCTGCAGGCCGACTGCTACGCCGGCATCTGGGCGCGCGACACGCAGGGAGCCGGCTACGTCGAAGAGGGCGACATCGACGAGGCGCTGAACGCCGCGAGCCAGATCGGCGACGACACGCTGCAGAAGGAGTCGCGCGGCACGGTCGTGCCGGACTCCTTCACGCACGGCACGTCGCAGCAGCGCGTGAGCTGGTTCCGGCGCGGCTTCGAAAGCGGCGACATGGAAAGCTGCAACACGTTCTCGGGCGCCATTTGAAGGTCGCAATGGTAGGCGGCCACGCGGTTCGGACCGCGTGACGCAGGAACGGCCTCCGCAAGGGACCGTTGGGCTTCGACCAACAACGAAGCGGACGAACCATTCATGTTCATGCGAATCGACAAGCTGCAGATCGAGCTTCCGGCCCCGAAGAAGCAGGACCCGAACGCCGCCGCCGCGCTGCAGGAGCTGCTCGGCGGGAAATACGGGGAGATGTCGACGCTCGGCAACTACATGTTCCAGAGCTTCAACTTCCGCTCGAAGGCGAAGTTGCGACCGTTCTATAGCCTCGTCGCCGCGATCACGGCCGAAGAGCTCGGTCACGTCGAGCTGGTGTCGAACGGCGTCGCGATGGTCGCGAACGGTCCCGACAAGGAGGGTGGCGACAGCGGCGACGGCGGCGACATCTCGGGCGCGCCGTTCGCCGACATGCGGGACATTCGCTCGGCGGCGTCGTTCTACAGCCACGCCGGCGGCGCCGTGCCGGCCGACTCCAACGGACTGTCCTGGAACAAGGACTTCATCACCACGACGGGCAACGTCGTGGTCGACCTTCTCCACAACTTCCACCTCGAATGCGGTGCGCGCCTCCACAAGCTGCGGGTCTACGAGACGGTCACCGACCCGACGAGCCGCGAAGTCTGCGGCTACCTCCTCGTGCGCGGCTCGGTCCACGCCCACGCCTACGCGCTGGCGCTGAAGAAGATCACCGGCGTCGATTTGGAGAAGTTCCTGCCGACCCCGAACATCCCAATGGACAAGATTCCGGAGTCGCAGAAATATCTGGCCGAGGGCGCGCACCGGCGGCTCTACACGTTCAGCCCGAACGACTACAAGGAAATGGCCGGCATCTGGGGCGGCGGCGAGATGGCGCTGCCGGGCGACCCGCCGGGCGAGCTGGAAGTCGTCGATGGTCACCCGGACGGCGGCAAGATCCACCAGCTGACCGGCGTGCCTTCGGCCTTCACTCCGGACTACGCGCCGGAAGAGATGTTCGAGATCGCGACGAAGCTCTACCAGAGGTCTCGCTGACGGCTTCGCTCCCGGCGCCCCCGCGCATGGCGGGCGCCCGGCGCTGGTGTTTCATTCGGGCGGTGGCCCAGGTGTTTACGGGGCGAAACCCGACCTACCCCCCGCCCCCAGCCCCACCCCCGCCACGCACAG
>CAXUCL010000122.1:0-5191 GCA_964249395.1 uncultured Rhizobiaceae bacterium | reverse complement strand
TTTTTTTTCGAGTTGGCTACTATGCTTTACCTGTGGTGGGGTTGGGGGGTGCGGGCCGGGGGCCGGGTCGGTTGGGGGGGGCCGGGAGCTCTTCTTGCATTCGGCGGTTCGCCATGGTGTTTCCGGCGCGAAACCGGACCTACCCGCCGCCCGATGCCCGACCTCCTCCTCGAACTGCGCTCCGAAGAAATCCCCGCCCGCATGCAGCGCAAGGCTGCGGGCGACTTGAAGCGCATGGTGACGGACGGCCTCGTCGCGGCGGGCCTGACCTACGAAGGCGCGCGGGAATACTGGACGCCGCGGCGCTTGACGCTCGACGTCCGGGGGGTCGACGCGCGCTCCAAGGATACGACCGAGGAGCGTCGCGGGCCGCGCACGGACGCGAACGAGAAGGCGATCGAAGGCTTCCTGCGCGGTGCCGGCCTCGCGTCGGTGGCCGACGCGGAGATTCGATGCGACCCGAAGAAGGGCGACTTCCTCGTCGCGGTGGTCCGCAAGCCAGGCCGGCCGGCGGAGGAGATCGTTGCCGAGCTGATACCCACGGTGGTGCGCGACTTTCCTTGGCCGAAGTCGATGCGCTGGGGATGCGCTTCCGCCGAGCCGGGCGCGCCGCACTGGGTGCGGCCGCTTCAGTCGATCCTTTGCACCTTCGGACCCGAAACCGAGGAGCCGGCGGTGGTCGACTTCGAGGCCGGCGGCGTTCGGTCGGGCAACCTGACGGTCGGCCACCGCTTCCACGAGCCCGGCGACATCCGCGTCCGCCGCTTCGACGACTATGCCGACAAGCTCGGCCGCGCCCGCGTCGTGCTCGACGCGGAGCGTCGCAAGGAGATCATCCGCACGGACGCCGCCAACCTTGCCTTCGCGCACGGGCTGGAAGTCGTGGAAGACGAGGCGCTGCTGGAAGAGGTCGCCGGCTTGGTGGAATGGCCGCAGGTGCTGATGGGCGAGTTCGAGGAGGGCTTCCTCGCCATCCCGCCCGAAGTCGTGCGCTTGACCATCCGCGCCAACCAGAAGTGCTTCGTCACCCGCCCGAGCGGCCGAGAGGGGCTGTCGAACCGCTTCATCCTCGTGTCCAACATCGAGGCGAGCGACGGCGGCGCCGAGATCGCGCGCGGCAACGGCAAGGTGGTGCGGGCACGCTTGTCCGACGCGCTCTATTTCTGGCGGACCGACCAGGCCGACCTGCCGGACCTCGACGGCTTGCAGACGTCCGCCGGCGCGCTCGGCCTCAACCTCGCCAAGCCGCTCGACCAGCGAATGGCCAAGCTGGACACGCTCAACGTGACCTTCCACGCCAAGCTCGGAAGCCAGGGCGAACGCGTGCGGCGCATCGCGGCGCTGGCCGAGGAGATCGCGCCGATCGTCGGGGCGGACCCGGCGCTGGCAAAGCGCGCCGCGCTGCTGGCGAAGGCGGACCTCGTCACGGAAGCCGTCGGCGAGTTTCCGGAGCTGCAGGGCGTGATGGGCCGCTACTACGCGGCGCTGCAGGGCGAGCATCCATCCGTGCAGGCGGCGATCGCCGAGCACTACAAGCCGCTCGGGCCGACGGACGCCGTGCCGAGCGATCCGGTCGCGCTCGCCGTCGCGCTCGCCGACAAGCTCGACACGCTGGTGGGCTTCTGGGCGATCGACGAGAAGCCGACCGGCTCGAAGGACCCGTACGCGCTGCGGCGGGCGGCGCTCGGCGTGATCCGCATCGTTCTGGCCGGCGATCGGCCGATCAGGCTCGGCGCCTTCATGCCGGCGGGCGACCTGCTCGCCTTCTTCCACGACCGGTTGAAGGTGCAGCTGCGCGAGGAGGGGGCACGGCACGATTTGGTGGACGCCGTGCTCGCAGGCGGCGGGCAGGGCGCGGCGAACGACGACCTGCTCGACATCGCGCGCCGCGTCGCCGCGCTCGGTCGGTTGCTCGACGCGCCGGACGGCCGCGACCTGCTCGCCGCCTATCGCCGCGCCGCCAACATCCTGGCGGCCGAGGAAAAGAAGGGCACCAGGATCGGCGACGCGGTCGACCCCGGCCTTCTCGAAGCGGCGGAGGAGCGCGTCCTGTCGGAGGCGACGGAGCGTGCCGGGTCGGAGCTCGATCCGGCGCTCGCGGCTGCAGACTACGATCGGGCGGCAGCTATCCTCGCCAGCCTGCGCGCGCCGGCCGACGCTTTCTTCGACCGTGTGCTGGTCAACGCGCAAGACGAAGCCGTTCGCGCCAATCGGCTGGCGCTGCTGCGACGCATCCGGGCGGCGATGCACCGCGTCGCCGATTTCTCGAAGGTTGCCGGCTGAACGATCGCCAGACGATAACTGAGCCGCCGTTGTTCGGTGCCGCAGATCATGTGGAGGCGTCGTCGCCCGCAAGGCCTTTGTTCAGAGGGCTTTGACTGGGAGCGGCCTTGCTCCATCAGCCGTACGAGACAATGCCAAGTCGCGGATTATTACAAAGAGTAACATTATGTGATGTCCTTTGCCCGGAACCTGCCCGATTGCGGCGTCAGGGATGCGTCACCGGCCGCTCGCACAGGGGATGAGGCTTTCTGGCCTCAAGACCGAGCGACTTCGAGGGGAATGGGTGAATGCGGAAACTGCGCGCCGTTCGCACGGCTGCCGTTCGGCTTGGGTTGTCGCTTCTGGGAGCGAGCTTGGCTATCGGGGCGACGGCGGCGAACGCCGCCTGGGACAAACCCTGGCAATCCACCGATCGGGCGCTGGTGATCGACGCCTACGAGTTCAATCCGATCGATTGGAAGGAGCTCGTCACCGACCAACGCGTCGTCGGCTTCATCAACAAGGCGTCCGATGGGCTGCCGCCCGAATGGAACTGCCACGGCAAGACCGGCGACGACGAGCTGATCTGCAAGAACCGGTGGTGGAAGTATTCCGTCACCAAGGAACTCTACATGACGCGCCGGGCTATGGCGAAGGAGCTGGGCCTGAAGTGGGGCGCCTACCACCTGGCCCGCCCCGGCAATCCGCGCGAGCAGGCCGATCACTTCATCGATTTCGCCGAGCCGGAGGCGGACGAGCTGATCGCCATCGACATCGAGGACAACACCGCCGAGTGGATGTCGCTCGCCGACGCCGAGACCTTCGCCAACCAGATCTTCATCCGCACCGGCCGCTACCCGGTACTCTACACAAACGGCTCCACCGCCAAGTGGATCTCGGACTACAAGGAGAAGTACAAGCTCCTGTCCCGCCTGCCGCTCTGGTACGCCCGCTACCGCGACGACATCACCGGCAAGTTCCCGGAAGAAACCTGGCCGTCCTACGCGTTGTGGCAGTTCTCCTCCATGCACAACTGCTCCACCAAGAAATGCCCCTACCGCATTAAGGGCGCCAAGACCGACATCGACGTGAACGTGTCGCCGCTCGACGTCGCCGGGCTGCGGGCCGCGTGGCCGTTCAACGAGCTGATGCGGCCGTTCGACGATCGGCCGACGACGTCCGGCTCGCTGCAACTCGTGGCGGATCTCGGCGCGAAGGCGGGCACGGTGTTCGCGTCGCTCGCCGAACGGGTCGCCGCGGTCGCGGAACCGGGCGTGCGTCGGGTGGAGAGGGTCCTCGCCGGCGACGTCGCGCTGACGGCGCAGGCCACGCAGCCGCGCGCTGCCGACGAGGCCGTGTCGGTGGCCGAGAAGCCGGCGACGAACGAGGCTCCGGCCGCTCGGCCGACGCTCGTCGCGGCCTTCGCTCCGGCTGAACCGCGCAAGGTCCGGGTCGACCCCTTGAAGCTCCTGACCGAAGCGGCGTTGCACGAGAAGAGCGGCGCGGAACACGGTGCGCCGAAGCCGGCTCTGCCAAGGGTCGGCGTCGCGAGCGAGGTCGCGTCGAGCGCCTTCGCCGGGCTGGAAGCGGGCATGCGGGCGGTCGCGGCGATCGTGCCCACGCCGACCAAGCCCGCGGTGCTGTCTCGGCCGCTCAACGTCAGCAGCCTCGGTCAGGCCGAGAAGTCCCGCGTTCGCGAATGGCTGCAGGCGGCGCAGTCCCCATCTACGGCCACGGTCGCCGACCGCTCGTCGACCGACCGGAACGCCGGCCGAGGCGCCCGCCTTACGGGTTCGCCGACCTCGGTCGAAGCGCGCATCGACGGAGCCTTCGTCGCCACCCGCTGACGGCTGTTCGCCCGTTCGAAAAAAGACGAAAAAAACTTTGCCCTCGGTTGGAACCGGACCGGGGGCTTCCCGCTTGTTGGGACAACATCGATCGCACGATCCGCGAGCGCCACGGTCAAGCCCCCTCAAGACCCCGCTCGCAGCGGTTGATGATGTCGAAAGACGAACGTTCAGTACCCCTCTGAACGACAACAGAGAGCAGCGGCTGCCCCCCTCGAGCCGCTGCTCTCGTCGTTTTTGGGGTCCTCAATTTCGTGTTTCGATGATCGGGGTTCGCCCCGGTTGCCGCGTCGCGTGGCGCCATAGCACGCTAATGCGACCGATCTTGCCTTTGCCAACCCGTCGGGTGCCGTGCGAAGGATTGGGCATGACCCGCGTCGTGCCGGCCGGCGATCCGGAAGCCATCGAACTTGCCGTTTCCGCGCTCGGCGCAGGTCGCCTCGTGGCGCTGCCGACGGAAACCGTCTACGGCCTGGCCGCCGACGCGACAAACGGCGTCGCCGTCGCGTCGATCTACGCCGCCAAGGGGCGCCCGAGCTTCAACCCGTTGATCGCGCACGTCGCATCCATCGAGATGGCCGAGCGTCACGCCGTGTTCGACCGCCTCGCACGCAGTCTCGCCGAACGGTTCTGGCCCGGGCCGATGACGCTGGTGCTGCCGGCTCGAGGCGACTGCGCCGTTCACGACCTGGCGCGAGCGGGCCTGCCCACCCTCGCGCTCCGAATGCCGGTCGGCGTCGCGCGCGACATCGCCGCGCGCCTCGGCCGCCCGCTGGCGGCGCCGAGCGCCAATCCGTCCGGCGGAGTCAGTCCGACGAGTGCGGCGCACGTGGCGCGAACGCTCGGCGGCCGGGTCGATCTCATCCTCGACGGCGGAGCGCCGGCGGTCGGCCTCGAGTCGACGATCTTGAAACCCGACGGCGCGCGCATCCTGCTGCTCCGGCCGGGCGGCCTCGCACGCGAAACGGTGGAGGCGGCAACGGGCCTGCCGGTGGTCGTGGCGACCGGCGACGGCGGCGAAGCGCCCGGACAGTTGCGCTCGCACTACGCGCCGCAGCGTCGCGTGCGGCGCGTAGTGCGAG
>CAXUCL010000121.1:6581-6966 GCA_964249395.1 uncultured Rhizobiaceae bacterium | reverse complement strand
CGCCGACCGCGTCGCCCAGCCAGTTCACGTCGCGCAAGGCCAGTTGCCGCGTCGCCAGCGCCGCGCGCGGGCCGACCACGACGCGGGCCGCGGCCGCGTCGATCGCCACCACGTAGAGCGGCTCGGGGCTTGCGACCTTCAGGCCGCGCCGCTGCCCGACGGTGAAGTGGACGACGCCCTCGTGCCGGCCGAGTACCCGCCCGTCGAAGTGGACGACGTCGCCGGGCACGGCGGCGCCGGGATGGAGGCGCTCGATCACGTCGCCGTAACGGCCGCCCGCCACGAAGCAGATGTCCTGGCTGTCCGGCTTGTCGGCGACGACAAGCCCGTGGCGCTCGGCGAGCGCCCGCGTTTCCCGCTTCGTCAGGCCGCCGAGCGGAAAGCG
>CAXUCL010000121.1:452-6571 GCA_964249395.1 uncultured Rhizobiaceae bacterium | reverse complement strand
GTCGCATAGAGAAAGTAGCTCTGGTCGCGAGCCGGATCGAGCGCCCGAAAAAGGCCTCTGCCTCCGCTCGGGCCGCTCTCGGGCAGCGAGCGGCTCGCGACGTAATGGCCGGTCGCGAGCGCGTCGGCGCCCAGGTCGCGGGCGACGGCGAGGAGGTCGCGGAACTTCACCGTCTGGTTGCAGGACACGCACGGCACCGGCGTTTCCCCGGCCGCGTAGCTCGCCGCGAAGGGCTCGATCACCGAGGCGCGGAAGACGGCCTCGTAGTCGAGCACGTAGTGCGGGATGCCGATGGCGTCGGCGACGCGGCGCGCGTCGCGGATGTCCTGGCCGGCGCAGCAGGCGCCCGCCCGGCGCGGGGTCGCGCCCGACGCGTAGAGCTGCAGCGTGATGCCGACGACGTCGTAGCCTTGCGACTTCAACACCGCGGCCGCGACGGAGGAATCGACGCCGCCGGACATGGCGACGACGACGCGGCAATCGGCCGGCGGCTTGGCGAGGTCGAGGGAATTGAGCATGGCGGTCGGCCGGTGCGGAACGAGCGACGGAAGGAAGGCGGGCCTCCATGTAGCCGCGCGGCGGCTCGTTGCCAAATCGGCCGCGCGCCGGGACGGCGGCGCCCGGCGCCGTTCGCCCCGGGCCGTTGCAACGGGATTCAGCCCTTGTTGATGAGTCTTATTTAATTATTACAATGGGTTTAGCGGTATTTTAAAAGCGGCGCTCTAGGGTCGGGGTCGGATTGGTGTTGCGAGTGTGTCGAGAGTCCGATGACCGATCAGATGAGGCCCCGCGTCAAATACGTCATCGGCCCCGACGGGAGCCCGCTGACCATCGCCGATCTGCCCCCGCCCAACACGCGGCGCTGGGTGATCCGGCGCAAGGCCGAGGTGGTGGCGGCGGTGCGCGGCGGGCTGCTCAGCCTCGACGAAGCCTGTTCGCGCTACACGCTGACCGTGGAGGAGTTCCTGTCCTGGCAGCTCTCCATCGACAGCCACGGGCTGGCCGGCCTGCGCACCACGCAGATCCAGGAATACCGCAAGAAGTACGACCTGCACTGACACCGCCGCGCTTGTGGCGCGATCGCCTCGTTCAAACGAAAAGGCCGGCGCGGTGCCGGCCTTTTCGTTTGGGCGTCCGACGCGTCTAACGACGCCCGCCGTTACGATGTCTCGGGAAACGTTTCGAGACCGGCCGGGCGGTCCCGAGCCGATCCATGCCCGCGACGCGTCATCCAGGGCTTCGTCCGGGACGACGACCCCGGACCGGGACGAGACGCAGGCCGGTGCGAGCCTGCAACGGTCTCAGACCGCGGCGGCGATCCGGCGGTCCTCGTTCGACGCCTCGTCGCGCTGTTCGAGCTTCTCGGCGTTGGCGAACTCGTTCTCCGCCTCGCCTTGCGCCAGGCGCGCGGCGTTCAGCTGCACGCGCAGGTCCCTCACCGAATTGGTGAGGTTGTCGCGCCGCGCCCGGGCGGCCTTGGCGAAGGTCGAGTAGGCGAAATGCGCGGTGTCCGCGATGCCGGTGCGCTTTTCCTCGGAACCGATCTGCGCGTCGAGCTCGGCCGCCATCCGGGCGAACTCGCCCATCATCAGCTCGAGCTGCTCGACCTGGCGCCGCTTCTCGTTGAGCTTGAAGCGCGCCAGCCGCGTGAGATTGTCCCTTTTCATTCCGAACGATCCCTCAAGCCTCGGTTCCAGCCGGCCGGCGACGCACCGACGGCCTCGCGACGGTGGTTTCGGGCAAGGCTCCCGCCCTACCGTTCGACCGTCCGTTGCCGCGCGACGTCGAACTTAGGGGTTGGGGATTTAAGGGCGGGTAAATCCGGGATTTGCCGGCTCCGCGGCGGTTGGCGAGGCCGCGCGACGGCGTCGCCGGCGCCGAAGAGCGGCCGAGCCGGAGCGGTCCGCGGACCCCGAACCGACAGCGAAATTGTTAACCATTGCATGTCAGATTTTGGCAACGGACACGGAACTGACGGGGCTGGCGCCGCGATCGAAGGATCGGCCCGCTCCGCGACGAGGGACAAACGATGCGCGTTCTTTTGATCGAAGACGACAGCGCGGTGGCGCAGAGCATCGAGCTGATGCTGAAGTCGGAGAGCTTCAACGTCTACACCACCGACCTCGGCGAGGAGGGCGTGGACCTCGGCAAGCTCTACGACTACGACATCATCCTCCTCGACCTGAACCTGCCGGACATGTCGGGCTACGAGGTGCTGCGCACCCTGCGCCTGTCGAAGGTGAAGACGCCGATCCTGATCCTCAGCGGCATGGCCGGCATCGAGGACAAGGTGCGCGGCCTCGGCTTCGGCGCCGACGACTACATGACGAAGCCCTTCCACAAGGACGAGCTCGTCGCCCGCATCCACGCCATCGTGCGCCGCTCGAAGGGTCACGCGCAGTCGGTGATCCACACCGGCGAGCTGACGGTGAACCTCGACGCCAAGACCGTCGAGGTGAACAACCAGCGCGTCCACCTGACCGGCAAGGAATACGCCATGCTGGAGCTCCTGTCGCTCCGCAAAGGCACGACGCTGACCAAGGAGATGTTCCTGAACCACCTCTACGGCGGCATGGACGAGCCGGAGCTGAAGATCATCGACGTGTTCATCTGCAAGCTGCGCAAGAAGCTCGCCAACGCCACCGACGGCAAGAACTACATCGAAACGGTCTGGGGCCGCGGCTACGTGCTGCGCGAGCCGGAAGCCGACACGAAGGCGGCGTGACCGCCGGGCGGAACGGGCGTTCGGCTCACGGCCAGCGCGCCAGCCGGACCTGCGACGAACGTGTAATGGGGCGTTGAGCGGCGCGCCGCCTCCCCAACGAAGACTTCAAGCCGCGTGGCTGTCCGGGCTCGACAGATACGGATCGAGCCAGCCGCTCAGCGCCGCGCGGTTGAACGGCTTGAACGCGAAGCCGGTGGCGCCGGCCCGCTTCAGCCGCGTCATGGTCCCGAGGTTGGCTTCCACCAGCATCGGCAGGATCGTCGCGGCGCCGCCACCGGGCGTCGCGCGCAAGCGGCGCACGAACTCGTCGGCCGGCATGTCCGGCAGCGTGCTCGACAGGAGCACGACGCCGCACCGGCGCTCGGCGAACAGCGCCAGCCCTTCCGCGCCGGTCGCGGCGGTCTCGACGGCGGTCGTCGGGTTCAGGAGGATGCGGGCGGCGATCGTGCGGACCACGCTCGAATCGTCCACCACCAGGCAGGTTTCCATCGCGTCTTCCCTTCGGGCCGAACCGGGCGCGCGAGCCGCGCCGCATTGCTGTTCGCACCGAAGCTACGCCGCCGCGCTTGCCGTTTCGTTCAAGGGAATGGGAAAGATCGAGTGAACGCCGCTCGCTCCGAGCGGGAGCCGGCCGTCAGGCCGCCGGCGGGGCGACGCGAAAGGTCGCGACGTCGTCGGTCACGTCGAGCGCGAGCGCGAGGCCGCATTCGCGCGCGAGCAGCAGCGTGTAGTAGTATTGCACGGCGTGGGCGTCGACGCCGTCCGGCAGGTCCTCGCCGGCCAGAAGCGCGCGAAAGGTCTTCGGCACGCGCATCGGCGTGCCGAGCGCCGTCACGGTGAAGCGCGGCGCGGCGCCGGTTTCCGTCAGTTCCACCCGCACCTCGCGCCCGCGCGGCACCGAGCCATTGGCGACGATCATCACGTTGAGCACCAGTTTGGCGAGGTTCTTCGGGACATAGGCGCGCTCGCCGATCCACACGAGGTTGGCGCGCTCGAAGCCCATGAAGCCCTCCGCGACGCTGCGCGCGTCGCCGAGGTCGACCTCGGCCTTCGGCGAGCCGGAGGAGCCGAAAGCGAGGCGCAGGAACTGCGCCTTGGCCACCGCGCTGTGGGTGGAGGAGCGCACCAGCGCCATCGAATCGGCGTCGTCCGGCATCTCCTCCAGGAGCTCGAGGCCGGTGCGGATGGCGCTGAGCGGCGAGATGATGTCGTGGCAGGTGCGGCTCGCGAGCAGCGCCGCGAGGTCGGTTGCCGAAACGACGGGAAGGTTCATGGATCGATCGCCTCGGCGTGCCGCTCGGGGCCGCGAATCGCCGGCCGCCGTTCGGCCGCGACAATGATTCGGGCGGGCGGCGGCGTCAACCGAGCGCGGCGCGCGCCTGTTCCTCCAGCACGTGCGCCACGTGGTGCGCTTCCGGCTCGCGGTAGAGCGGGTAAAGGGCGCCGACGGCGGCGTCGAGCGCCGCGACGTCGAGCAGCGGCTGCCGGCCGCCGAGCCGCTCCAGCGCTTCCGGCGTCAGGCGGACGGGGCGCAGCGTTTCGGTTTCGGCCCCGAAGCGGATCAGCGGACTGTTCCGCTCCATCAGCTTGCGGGCGTTGCGCTCGCCGATGCGGTGGTAGCTCATGGTTTCCACCTCCAGCCCCGGCACGATGACCTTGGCGACGCCGACGCGCCCATCGCGCGGCGAGCCGTCGACAACCAGCACGTCGAAGCCGGCGGCCTCCAGCACGCGCCGCGCGTGGCGGCCGCGCTCGCGCGCGTCGGCGAGGTCCGCGACCGGCAGGTCGGCGAAGCGCTTGGTGCCGCGGCGCGCGAAGACGGTGGCGTCGAGGTGGCGCTTCAGCTCGGCCGGCGGCATCACCGCCCAGTCGCGCATGGCGTCCAGCGCCCGGTTCTCGCCCGTCACCAGGCTCGGCATGGCGCTTCGCAGGAAGTCGGCGAGAAAGCCCGGCGGCGACGCGGCCTGCGCTTCCGCCAGCGGCCCGTGGCCATAGGTCTTGCGCACGCGCGCCGAGCAGAACTCCAGGAGGCTCTTGCGAAGCGCCGCGTTGCGGTCCGGGTCGCAGGCCTCGCCGCAGGCCGAGAGCATAATGGGCACGCGCGGCCCGAAGCCCTCGCGGTCGTAGCCCACCGCGTAAAGGTTGGCGAAGCCGAACTCGTCGGTGGCGAACTTCGGCAGGACCTCGATGCCGAGCCCATCCAGCCGCGCCATCAGCGCGCGCGTTTCCCCGTCGAGGTCAGCCGGATCGACGTCGAGCACGATTCCCGCGTCGAGCGCGCGGAACAGGAGGCCGTTGCCGTCGCGCTGCAGGAGCTCGAACAGGCCGTGGCCGACGGCCCAGTCGAAGTCCGGCCCGGCGCCGAGGCCGTTGGTGATCAACGGCGTGAACGGCTCGTAGTCGTCCGGCAGCTCGAAGAAGTCGGTCGCCGCGACGTCCATCGGCACCAGCACCGGCTCGCCGGTCGCCAGCCGCACCGCCTCCACCCAGGCGAGCGGCGTGTCGCGGCCGACCGGCGAGCCGGCCGGCAGGCAGAGCGTCAGCGGGTCGCAAACGCCGCCGGCGCCCCGCTCGCGCGCGAGCTCGCGGTAGCTGCCGAAATGCTTCGGCTCGTCGATCAAGCGCAGCGTCGGCAGGATCGCCTCGGCGATCTCGGCGAAGGCGCCGATCAGCGCGGTGTCGTCGTCGAGCCCGTAGCCGTAGCCCGACGGCATGTTGCCCGGCATCGTCGCCTGGTCCTCCAGGAACAGCGCCACCTTCCAGGCCGGCACGCCCGTCCGGTCGAGGCCGGCGAGCGGGAAGCCGACGAAACGGCCGGCCGGCAGGGCGTCCATGTAAAGGCGCACGGGTTCGGGCAGGTCGGCGGGGAGATGGTGCATCGACGGTTCCGGCCGGAGCTTGTCGCGGGAAGCGGCACCCCTGCGTCCGCCGGGGCCGAGCTGTCAACCGGCGGCGCCGGGGCCGAGCTGCGGCGCTGCGCCGCTCGGTTCCACAATCCGGGTCGAGACAGCGAACCCGCGCAGCATGTCCGATCCGCTCCGCGCCTCTATGTTCGGCGCGGGGACCTGCCGCGACGGCGCGCGAACGCGCGGCCGTTCCGGCGCAGCATCGGGAAGCCTCCCGCGTGAACAACCAGCAAACGGCGCGCGTCGACCGGCTCGTGGCCATCGCGATCATCGCCAAGACGCCGATGCCGGGGCGCTCCAAGACGCGGCTGTCGCCGCCGCTGCACCCGGCCGAATGCGCCGACGTCTCGGCCTGCTTCATCCGCGACCTTGCCGAGACGATCGATGCTCTCGCGAGCGCCGACGCGCGCGTGCGGCCGTTCGCGCTCTACACGCCGGCCGGCACGGAGGACAGCCCGCGCGCGCTCCTGCCGGAAAGCTTCGCGCTG
>CAXUCL010000121.1:0-442 GCA_964249395.1 uncultured Rhizobiaceae bacterium | reverse complement strand
GCGGCCGCGCAACGGCGGCTTCGGCGAGCGGCTGGGCGGCGGCGTGGCGGACCTGCTGAACCGCGGCCACGCCGCGGCGATCGTCGTCAACTCCGACAGCCCGACCCTGCCGGCGGCGATCCTCAAGCACGCCGTGGACGCGGTGCTGGCCGGCGACCGGGTGGTGCTGAGCCCGGCCTTCGACGGCGGCTACACGCTGATCGGCCTGTCGCAGCCGCACCATCGCCTGTTCGAGGACGTCGGCTGGAGCACGGCCACGGTGTTCGACGAGACCGTGGCGCGGGCGCGCGAGATCAGCCGGCCGGTGGCGACCGTGCCCGGCTGGTACGACGTCGACGACGCCAGCTCCTTCGCTATGCTGGAGCGCGAGCTCGCGGGCCACCGCCCGCCCTTCGCCGACCCGGCGATGGCACCGGCGCCGGCGCGCCACACGCGCCGCTTC
>CAXUCL010000120.1:0-7012 GCA_964249395.1 uncultured Rhizobiaceae bacterium | reverse complement strand
CCAGCGTGCCGCCGGCGCGTCCTGGCGCGATCACCTCGGCGGCACGCTGGCGCTCGGGCTGCCGCTCGTCGGCGCGCAGCTCGCGCAAACGCTGATCAACGTCACCGACACGCTGGTGGTCGGCCGCCTTGGGGCGGACGAGCTCGCCGCAGCGGTGCTGGCGACGCAAGGGTTCTTCCTGGTCTGGATCTTCGGCTCCGGCCTCGCGCAAGGGGTGATGCCGGACGCGGCGGCCGCGCAGGGACGCGGCGACCCAGCCGGCGTGCGCCGCGCGGTGCGCATGGGCTTCTGGCTGCTTGGTCTCTACGGCGCCGCCGTCATGCCACCGCTCTGGCATTTCGAGGCGATCCTTTTGGCATTGCGCCAGGACGCGGAGGTGTCGCGCCTCGCCGGCTCGTTCATGCGCGTCCTCCTTTTCGCGATGATCCCGGCGCTCGTCGTCGCGGGCGCCCGCTCGGCGCTCAGCGTCATCGGCCAGGCCGGCGCGATCCTCGCCGTCACGCTCGGCGGCGTCGCGCTCAACGCGGCGCTCGTAATCGGCCTGGTCTTCGGTTATGCTGGCCTGCCGGCGCTCGGCCTCAACGGCGCCGCCTTCGCCTCCGTCGCGGTGAACGTCGCGATGGCGGGCGCGATGCTCCTTGTCTGCGCCTTCGCCCCCGCCGCGCGGCCGTACCGCTTCTTTCAGCGCATCTGGCGGCCGGACTGGCCGGCGCTACGCCGCATCCTCTTCATCGGCCTGCCGATCGCCGCGACGATCATCGCCGAGGTCGGGCTGTTCGCCGCCTCGACCGTCCTCATGGGCTGGCTCGGCACGGTGGCGCTCGCCGCCCACGGCATCGCCCTGCAGCTCGCCTCGCTCGCCTTCATGGTACCGCTCGGCCTCGCCCAGGCCGCGACCGTCCGGGTCGGCATCGCCTTCGGGCGAGCGGACTGGCAGGGCCTGGCGCGCGCCGGCTGGGCAGCGGCCGGCCTGGCCACCTTCGCCGGGCTTTGCGGCGCGGCGCTGTTCCTCGGGCTGCCGGCCAGCCTGGTCGGGCTCTACCTCGATCCCGCCGATCCGACGTCGGCGGCGGTCCTGGAGGCTGGCGTCGGCCTCCTCGTCATCGCCGCGGCGTTCCAGCTGTTCGATTGCCTGCAGGTCGTGTCCAGCGGCATCCTGCGAGGCCTCGCCGACACGCGCGTGCCGATGCTGCTCGCGGTCTTCAGCTATTGGGGCATCGGCATGCCGGTGGCCTGGTTCCTGGCCTTCCGAGCGGGCTGGGGCGGCACCGGCGTCTGGACCGGCCTCGCCTGCGGCCTGGCCGTGGCCGCGGTGCTGATGACCTGGCGCTTCGCCCGGCGCGTCCGGCTCGGCCTGACGCCCGCCTGAACGCGAAAACGCCGCCGTCCCGATCAGGAACGGCGGCGCTTTAAAAAACTCGAGCGGACGGTCGGATCAGGCGCAGCCGCCGCCGACGCCCATGCTGTTCGCGGCTTCCATCTTCACGCGCGCCACGCCTGAATGAACGAAGTCGAGCTTGGCGGCCGCGCCCTTCGACAGGTCGATCAGCCGGCCCCTGATGAAGGGACCTCGGTCGTTGATCGTCACCACCACCGAGCGGCCGTTCCGCAGGTTGGTGACCTTGACTACGCTTCCGAGCGGCAGGGTCTTGTGGGCGGCGGTCATCGCGGCCGGGTTCATCATCTCGCCGGACGCGGTGCGCGAGCGCAGCGAATACCAGGAAGCGCCGCCGCAGGCGGTCTTGACGGCGACCGCCGCTCGCGCGGCCTTCGCGCTCTTCACGGCGGCCTTGGCGGCCTTGAGGTCGATCTGCGCGGCCGGCGCGACGGTGGGGCATGCGATCGTCGACGTGGCGATGGCGATGGCTGTCAGAATGGCAGTCTTCAACCGCTCGGTCCTTATCCCGTTGATGTTCCACGGGTTGCCGAACGAAGTCCCCTCGGACCCCCTCGCCGCCCCCGCTGGCTAACGGGATCGGTTTTGCCGGCGGCGCACGGTCGAATTTGGATCGGTTCCATCACGTCGTGTTAAAAAGTGTAACTTTCACGAAATATTCGGTGATGGCGAAAACGCGGCATCGCCTAGCAGCGCGGGCAGAGCGTCGCGGTAGGACGGATAGGAAAACGTGTAGCCGAGGCGTCGGACCTTGGCGTTCGAGACCCGCTTGTTCTCGCCGTAGAAGCTGCGCGCCATCGGCGACAGGTCGGCGGTGGCGAAGTTTGTCGCGGCGGGAACAGGAAATCCCCCGATTTTCGCCGCAAGTTCCACCACGTCCTGCGGCGGCGCGGGCTCGTCGTCGGTGACGTTGAACACGCCGCCTTCGGCGCGCACTGCCAGCAGCGCCAGGACGCCGGCGATGTCGGCGACGTGGATGCGGTTGAACACCTGGCCGGGCTTCACCAGCCGCTTCGCCCGGTTCTCGCGAAGGCTCACGAAGGCGTTGCGGCCCGGCCCGTAGATGCCGGACAGGCGCAGGACGGCGAGCGGCGCGCCGGCTCGGCGGCTCAAGGCGCCCCAGCCCCGCTCGGCCTCGACGCGCCAGCGCGATCGGTCCGACCGCGGCGCGACCGGCGTTTCCTCGCTCACCCAGGCGCCGCCGTGGTCGCCGTAGACGCCGACGGTGGACAGGTAGCCGATCCAGCGGAGCATCGGCATGGCGCGGGCGATGCGGTCGCGGTGCCAGCGGATCACCGGGTCGCCGGCCTCGCCCGGCGCGATCGACACGAGGAGGTGCGTCGTCAAGCCAAGCGCGGCGTCGATGCCCTCGCCCGGCGAGTCGCCGTCGAACAGGAAGGGCCGCAGCCCTTGCGCGGCGAAGGCGGCGGCCTTCTCCGCCGAGCGCGTCGTGACGCCGACGACGCGAGACGGGTCGAGCGTTTGAACGAAGGCGCTCGCCGAATAGCCGCAGCCGAACACGAAGAGCCGCATGGGCGGCGCGTCGGCGACGACCTCGCCGCCCTCACGCTCCGAGGGCATGCCATTCCTCCGACACCGTTTCGTCCGCCTCCTCCTCGAGCGCGCGCCGACGCCGCGCCAAGGCGTCCTGCAACGACAGCCGGCCGAGCGCCCAGACCGCCATCGCCCGCACGGGCGCGGCCGGGTCGGCGAGCCGCGCTTCCACCGCTTCCACCAGCGCCGGGTCGGCCGAGTTGCCGGCGGCGATCAGGCAGTTCGCGACGAACTTGGCGCGGCCGATCCGCTTCACCGGCGAGCCGGCGAACAGAGCGCGGAAGCCCGCGTCGTCCAGTTCGAGGAGATCGGCGAGAGCCGGCGAGCGCAGCTCGTCGCGGGCCTGCAGCTTGGCTTCCCGCGCGGCACTCGCGAACTTGTTCCACGGGCACACGGCGAGGCAGTCGTCGCAGCCGTAGATGCGGTTGCCCATGGGCGCCCGCAGTTCGCGCGGGATTGGGCGCTGCGTCTCGATGGTGAGATACGAGATGCAGCGTCGGGCGTCGAGGCGATAGGGCTCCGGAAAGGCGTTCGTCGGGCATGCGTCCTGGCAGCGCCGGCAGGAACCGCACAGGTCGCGCCCTTCCGCGTCCGCCTCGAACGGGATCGTGGTCGCGATCGAGCCGAGGAACAGCCAGGAGCCGAATCGGCGGCTGACGAGGTTGGTGGGGTGGCCCTGCCCCCCGAGCCCGGCGGCGGCCCCCCGCGGCTTCTCCATCAGGGGCGGGGTGGCGACTAAGACGTGGGGGGCGGGGCCGCCGCCGCCGGCGCGCGCGAGCAGGCGCTGCGCCAGCTCCTTCAAGCGGCCCTTGATCACGTCGTGGTAGTCGCGGTGCCGGGCGTAGACCGAGATCGTGCCGCTCGACGGGCGGGCGAGGTTGGCGAGCGGGTCCTCGTCCGGCCCGTAGTTCATGCCGACGACGATCACCGAGCGGGCGGCCGGCCACAGGGCGGCGACCGAGCGGCGGCGCTGGGCGGTGTTTCCCATCCACCCCATCGTGCCGTGGAAGCCGTTTGCGACGAAGGCGTCGAGCCGCCCGGCGGCGAGCGCGTTCTCGGCCGCCACCGTCACGCCCACCGCGTCGAAGCCGAGGCGCCGCGCGTCGGCGTCGAGGAAGCGGCGCAGCCCCGTTGTCGTGTCGGCGCCCGCCGCCCGTTCGCTCATGCCGGAGAAGATGGCGACCGCGGCGGCCGGCGTCAAAGGTCCAGTTCGGCGTAGTGCGCCACCGGCGGCAAACCGCGCACGCGCTCGGCGAGCAGCGGCCGGAACGAGGGGCGCGACTTGACGCGCAGGTACCATTCCTTGGCGAGCGGCTCGCCTTCCCAGGCGATCTCGCCGAGGTAGTCGAGGATGGACAGCGCCGCCGCGCCGGCGAGATCGGCGTAGGACAGGCGATCGCCGGACAGCCAGTCGCGGCTTTCCGCCAGCCAGCCGACGTAGCGCATGTGGTGCTTGAGGTTGGCGCGCGCCGCGCGGATGGCGGAGGCGTCCGGCGGTCCGCCGCCTTCCTCGGGCCGCATCTCGCCCTTGAACACGCGCTCGCGCACCAGGTAGCGCGTCACCTCGTTCTCGAGCTTCGACAGGAACCAGTCGACGAGGCGCCGCACTTCGGCCCGCTCGGCGGGGGTTTCGGCGAGGAGGCGCCGGTCGCGCTGGAACACGCCGCGCGTTTCGTCGAGGTACTCAGCGACCACCGTGCCGCCGACGATCGGCGGGCCGTCGTTTTCCACCAGGACCGGCAGCGTCGCGGCCGGGTTCAGCGCCAGGAACTCGCGCCGCCGCTCCCAGGGCCGCTCCTCGCTGAGCTCCGGCCGCTCGGCGTATTCGCCGAGCACCAGGCGCACGAAGCGCGAGGCCGCCGACATCGGATGGTGGTGAAGCCTCAGCATCGAACGGGGAAGAGGTCCATGCGCATCCGGATGCCGAGGTTGAACGGCCCGGAACGGGCGTCCGACGGGACGATGCCGGCAAGTCCTTGCCAAAACGACAAGCGGCCGGCTCGGGGCGCAGACGGGTCGTCGCGGCGCTCGTCGCTCGCGTCTGCGTCCGCCGCCACATAACACCGCGGCACCCGCGCGCAAGGCTCGGGCTCGCGTCGAACCCTCGGCTCGTTCGTTTCCGGCGCCGGGCGCTCCGCGATTTTGCCGGACGAGTGTTGCACCCGCGCGCGAGACGCCCGCCCGTTTCGTGCGAGAAGCAGCTCGCACGTTTCCCGTCGCGGCGGGCTCGACCTGGTGGAAAGCGCGCCAAACTTCCTGCGGAGCCTTTCCATGGACACCGGTTCGGTTCTCGACGCGCTGCTGCTCGGGCTGATCGAGGGCCTGACCGAGTTCATCCCGGTGTCCTCCACCGGCCATCTCCTGCTCGCCAGCCACTTCCTCGGCTTCCGCACCGCCGGACGGACCTTCGAGGTGCTGATCCAGCTCGGCGCGGTTCTGGCCGTCCTGTCGGTCTACCTGACCCGCCTGTGGCAGCTCGCCGTCACCTTCCCGAGCGTACCCGAAAGCCGCCGCTTCGTGTTCGGCGTCCTGCTCGCCTTCCTGCCGGCGGCGGTGTTCGGCGCCCTCGCGCACGACTTCATCAAGACGGTGCTGTTCGAAACGCCGATGCTGATCTGCGTCGCGCTGATCGTCGGCGGAGTCGCGCTGCTCCTGATCGACCGCACGATGGGGCGCGCGCCGCGCCATACGCGCCTCATGGACTATTCGCTGCCGCTCTGCTTCAAGATCGGCCTGTTCCAGTGCCTGGCGCTGATCCCCGGCACGTCGCGCTCGGGCGCCACCATCGCCGGCGCGCTGCTGCTCGGCACCGACAAGCGCTCGGCAGCCGAGTTCTCGTTCTTTCTCGCCATGCCCACCATGGCCGGCGCCTTCGCCTACGACCTCTACAAGAACCGCAACGTCCTGTCGGCCGACGACGTCGGCCTCATCGCGATCGGCTTCGCGACGAGCTTCGTGTCGGCGCTGTTCGTGGTGCGGTTCCTGCTCGACTTCGTGTCGCGCCACGGCTTCGCGCCGTTCGCTTGGTGGCGCATCGCGGTGGGGATCGTCGGCATCGCGGCGCTGCTGGCCTTCGGCTGACGACGAAAGCCTCGGGCCCTGGTCAGGCCGCCTCGCCCTGGCGCTTGATGCCGCCGGCCTGCGGGTCGGGCTTGGTGAACTGGCCCTGCGGGCGGAAGCGCACGAGATAGGTCGGCAGGATCGCGCCGACCGATTCCGGCTCGATGCCGAAGGCGCCGAGCGTGCGCCCGTCTCCGACGGCTTGTGCCGACACGACGTTGTCGATCTTGAGCTGCGCCACCTGGTCGGTGGTGATCGGCGCGCCGGGCAGCCATTCGGTCCAGTCGGCCAGGCGCCCCGCGACGCCGAACGGGATCGACACGAGGCGCCGGCGCCGCTGCACCACCGCCAGCATGAGCTCCATCAATTCGCGGAAGGTCAGCACCTCCGGCCCGCCGAGCTCAAAGACCCGTCCGCCGGGCACGCGCCCGTCCACGGTCATCGCCGCGGCCTCGGCGACGTCGTTGACGAACACCGGCTGGAAGCGCGTTTGCCCGCCGCCGATCAGCGGCAGAAAGGGCGACAGCCTCGCCATCGCGGCGAAGCGGTTGAAGAACCTGTCCTCCGCGCCGAACACGATCGACGGTCGCAGCACGACCGCGTCCGGCACGGCGGCGAACACCCGCCGCTCGCCTTCCGCCTTCGAGCGCGCGTAGCTGGAGGGCGAGTCCGGATCGGCGCCGATGGCCGAGACGTGGGTCAGCTTGGCGCCGACCGCCCGCGCTGCCTCCGCCACCGCGCCGGCGCCCTCCGCCTGCAGGGCGGAGAAGGTTTGTTGGCCGCTTTCCGCGAGCGTGCCCACGAGGTTGATCACGTGGTCCGCCCCGTCCACCGCCCGATCGACCGTCCAGCGGTAGCGCAGGTTCGCCTGGACGGGCATGACCTGGCCCATGTTGCCGGCGACCTGGACGCGGTGCGCGAGGTCCGGCCGGCGGCAGGCGACGCGCACGCGGTGGCCGCGCCGGGCGACACCCTCCTCTAATCGAGGCAGCGCACCTGCGA
>CAXUCL010000119.1:0-7021 GCA_964249395.1 uncultured Rhizobiaceae bacterium | reverse complement strand
GCACGGCGCCGAGCAGCCCGCGCGACGGCGGCTCGGCGACCGTCGGCGGTGCGCCGGCCTCGCGCTTCAGCCGCGCGATCAGCCGGTCCTTTTCGCCGCTCGCCCGCTCCAGCGCGCGCACCATGTCCGTCAGGCGCTCGATGCGGGTTTCGGCGGCGACCAGCTCGATCTGCCGCGATTCGGCGAGCTCCGACACGTCGCGGAAGCGGTTGGCGAGCGCTTCGAGTTCTTCGGCGTTCAGCGAGCCGTCGCGCTGCGCGTTTCCGAGCGTGTCGGCCAGCGCCTTTTCCTTGTCGAGATGGGCCGAAACGGTTTCCCGCATGGCCTCGCGCTCGGCCGCGAAGGCGTCGATCTCACCTTGGAGGTCGCGGTTGCGCTTGCTGAGCGCGGCGATCTCGACCTGGGCGCGGCCGGCTTCGGCCTGCGCCGCGCCCATCCGCGCGCGCATCTCCTCCGTCAGGACCTCGTTGCGGCGGATGTCGAGCGCGGCCGCGGCGCGCACGTGGTCGAACTCGGCGCGGATCTCGTTCGCGGTCGCCGGCAGCGTCGCGTCGAAGTCGCGGCGCGCGAAGCGCTGCGCCTTCCGCCAAAGCAGCGGCGCCAGCAGCAAACAGGCCAGCGAGGCGATCAGGAACCCGGACAGGAAAACGAGAACGGTCGCGAGCATGGAGACCCTTCGGAGCGCGGGCCGCGACGCCCTCGCTTGACGCGGCGGCGTCGGCACCGGCCGACCCCGCCGATAGCATCTCGCGCCGTTCAAGCAAACCGGACGCGCGGGAGCGCGCCCGGACGGGCCGGATGCCGCCTCGATGCGGCGATCGGGTCGCGGGGTGTCCCGTCAGAACGGGTTCCAGGTCGGCACCGGCGTCAGCTTCAGGTAGCCGAGGTTGATGCCGAGGCGCGCGCCGAGCCCGGTCTTCACCGGCACGATCATGACGTCGTCGCGCTTCAGGACGGTCATGCCGACGCCGCCCACCAGGTAGGCGCTGCCGGTGACGCCGCCGAAGCGGCCGTAGACGCCCTCCACCGACGGCAGGTTGTAGATCAGCATCATCGTGCGCGCGCCGTCGCCGCCGACGTCGAAGCCGAGCGAGGGCCCCTGCCAGAAGATGCGGTGGTCGCCGGCGTTCTTGGTGAACAGCGTCCCCTCGCCGAAGCGCAGGCCGCCGATGAAGGCGCCCGCCCCTTCCTCGCCGAGGATGTAGCCGTTCGGCACGCCGTAGGTCTCGAACGCCTTCTCGACGACGCTGGCGAGGCCGCCGGAGGTGGCGCCGAAGAAGCGGTGGCCTTCGGTCACGATCTCGCCGACCGAATAGCCGTTCTGCGGTTGCGCCTGCGCGTTCGCCGCGCCCGTGACGCCGAGAACCAGGGAGGCGAGAAAAGCCAAGCGGACGAACGTATGAAGGACGAGGCGAAGGGGCGTTGCCATGCGAGGGCTCCTGGCTGCCGCCGGCCGGGGCGCCCACGAATCGGGCGCGGCTCGGGCGAGCGGCTCGGGTCCCGGCCGAACGGGCGGGTGGAGCCGGACTTCACCAGATCATGGTTGCGGAAATCCTAACGCGTCGACTCGGGCCCCGGCCGGCGAGGCGGGCAGTCGGTCGGGCCGTCCGCAGAATTAGAGGACGTCGCCGCGGTCCTACGCGACGAAGAAATCCGCGGCGGTCAACGACGCCGGCTTGTCCAGCGTGGCGATGAGCTGGAGCCCGCCCGCGCCGTTGCCGTTGGCGTCGTAGTACAGCGCGCCCTTCGCCTTGTTGTAGACGATGTGGTCGGACGCGTCCCGCGCCGCCGTGCCGAGCACGAAGTCCGACGCGCGTAAGGACCCCGGATCGAGGGCCGCGAAAACGGCGTCGTCGAGCTCGAACCGATCGTTGTCGGCGGCGCCGTTGTTGAAGCCGACGATCCGGTCGGCGTTCGTCGCCGCGACCGCCGCCGAGAAGACGAACACGTCGTGGCCGGCGCCCCCCGTCAACGTGTCCTTGCCCGCGCCGCCGTCGAGCCGGTCGGCCCCGGCGCCGCCGCTGAGCTTGTCGTTGCCGGCCATGCCGCGCAACTGGTCGTTGCCATCGAGGCCGGTCAGCGCGTTGTTGGCGGCGTTGCCCGTCAGGACGTTCGCCAGGGCGTTGCCGGTGGCGTTCGTCGCTTGGCTGCCGGTCAGGGTCAGGTGCTCGACCGCGCCCGCCACGGATTTGCTCGCGAGCGAGAAGCTGACCGACGCCTGCACGGTGTCGACGCCGTTGCCGCCGACCTCGCTGACCGCGTCGCGGGCGTCGTCGACCAGGTAGGTGTCGTTGCCCGTTCCGCCGAACATCCTGTCCACGGCCTTGCCGCCGTCCAGCGTGTCGTTGCCGGCGCCGCCCTGCAGATGGTCGGCGCCGAGACCGCCCTTGAGGACGTCGTTGCCGTCCAGGCCGACCAGCGTGTCGTTGCCGTCGTCGCCGAACAGCCAGTTGCCGCGCGCGTCGCCGGTCAGCCGGTCGTTGCCGGCGAGCCCCGAGACCATGCCGGTGGCGTCGACCGTGACGGCGTCCGCCCCGGCGGTGCCCCGGCCGAAGACCTGCGCCGCGATGCCCTCGTCGTCGGCGTCGATCGAGTCCGAGTCGTAGCTGACGACGAAGCCGCCGCCGGCCAGCGCCGCGACGGACACCGATTCCTGGTCGTCGTAGCGGTCGGCGTCCAGACCGACGGTGAGGACCCGGCTGACCGGGGCGCCGGTGGCCGACAGGATCAAGGCATAGGCGTCGTTGCCGATCTCCGCGTCCACCAGCGAATGCTGGCTCCAGGTGACGACGTAGTGGCCCGTCGCCAGCCGCGCCATCTCGATGTCGCCCATGACCGTGCCCTGCGCGAACACCATCCTGGGAGCGCTCATGGCCCGGCCCGCCGCGTCGAAGCGGGTGAAGAAGATGCCCTGTCGGCCGGCGTCGTCCGCGTTCGGCGTCCAGTCCATGTTGGCGACCGCGAAGCCGCCGGCGTCCGCCGCCGCGACGGCGTAGCCGTAGTTGCGGTTGTCGCCCGCCCCGCCGTTGTGCGGCTTCAAGCCGAAGTCGGCGCGCAGCACCCGGCCCGCGGCGTCGAAGAGCGTCGCGCGCAACTGGTTCTGCCCGTCGTAGCTGCCGTCTTCGAGCGCGGCTTCCGAGTTCCAGATCGCGACGCTGTTGCCGTTGGAAAGCGCCGTGGACTTGGTGACCAGCTCGTCGAAGTCGCCGGACACGACGTTCATCAGCTTGTCGGGACCCTTCGCCACGCCCGTGGCGGTGTAGGCCCGGTGGTAGACCTGATCGAACAGCGTGGTCGAGCGGTCCGCCCCGAAGGTGACGACGAAGCCGCCGTCCTTCGTCGCGACGACGTCCGGGGCGACGGTCCGGAACGACTCGACCGTGTCGACACGAACCGCGGCGCCGACGGCGACGCCCTTGGGAGTGAACACCTGCGCCATGACGTGGGCGCCGTTGGTGAAGATGTCGTCCTCGAGCGTCTCGCTCCAGGTGAACGCGACGTTGCCGTTGGCGAGCTGCGTCGCCTGCGGCTCGCCGGAATACGCCTGGTCGATGCCGCGGATCATCAGCTCGCCGCCCACCGGCCGGCCGTTTCTGTCGTAGAACTGCGCCGCGACGTAGGTGGCCGACACGTCCGTGTCGTCGTAGTTGTTTAGATAGCTTTCCCAGGTGACGACGAAGCCGCCGTCGCGCAGCGCGACGACGTTGGAGTCCCGCTGCCAGTTGTTCTGGTAGCCGTTGACCCGGAACTCGGTTCCCATCGCGCGTCCCCCAAATCACAAGGCCCGAACCCGCGGGCGCCTCCCGGGCCCATACCATGGTCCGGGGATGGCGACGCAAGCCGCAGACGCCCGCCGGCTCCCCAACACCTGAAAACCGGCTCGTTCGCGGCGTTTGCCCGACAATGGTGGCGGGAAAGGGACATGGATATCCGACACGCGGGTCATGGTACCTGCGCTGCCGGACCCGGCTCGACGCTGCCGGCTGCGGCGGATGCGCCTCAGCGCGGGTGGCCGCCCGCCCGGCAGACCCCATGCCCGCTGGCGAGACCGATCGAGGGCATGCCGAACAAGGCGACGAACTCGAAGAGCGTCATCGAACCAGCTTTTCGACCGGTCGGCTCGCCAGCCACCGATTTTCAGATGATCAGGAAGTCGAGCGCGTTGAGCCGGGTGTTGTCGGTGACCTCCGCAAACTTCACTATCTCGTATTTCTCGCCGGACCCGTCCCGGTCATAGAAGAGATTGCCTTGGCTCCGATCGTAGAGGATGCGATCGTTGGCGTCGGCATCTCCCTTCGACACGTCCTTGAACTGGTCCGGCGCGATCGTCTTGCCCTTCAGGCCGACGAAGACCGAATTTTCCAACTGGAAGCTGTCGTATTTCGAGCTGTAGTCGGTGATCTTGTCGATGCTTCCTGGAACGGCGATCTTCGTGTCGAACACGAACGTGTCGTTGCCCTCGCCACCGCTCAGACGATCGGAACCGATCCCGCCCGCCAGCCGGTCGTTCCCCGAGCCCCCGAGCAGCACGTCGTTGCCCCGGCGACCGAGGATCGTGTCATGGCCGGCGAACCCTTCGAGAACGTCGTTCTCGTTGCTGCCTTGTATCCGATCGGCGCCGGCCAGGGCGTTGCTGAACAACTTGCGCTCGTCGGCCGTGGACGGCGACTCGGTCACCTTCACGAACGCGGCCAGCGGGATGCGCAACCCGTCGATGGAAGTGACGAGATCGCCATCTTGATAGGACCGGTAGCGCTCGATCGTGCCTTTGAACTGCGTGCCCTCGTCGTTGCCGTCGAAGCCTGAACCGAGGAGCTCGACCGTTCTTCCGTCCGAATAATAAAGGCGGATCGCGGTCGCGTCGGCTTCGCCGGACTCGATGTCGTTGAAGCTGCTGAAATCGAGCAGGCGCGTGTTGAAGCTGATGTTCGTCGAAAGCTTGACCATCATCCCGATCCCGTATCCCCCGACCGCAATCAGGCACAACTCAGGACTGTGATCAAGCACCGAGACCGGGCTTCACAGCCAACGGGCAAGTTTCATCCCAGCTTTCCGGTACGGGAAGCGCCGAAACCGGCTGTGTGGCACTCAGACCATGGTAGCGAGGGCCGGCCTCGAACCGGCGACACGCGGATCGACGATGTTCCGCTTTGGCCCCTGCTGGCTCCTTCCGCTTCTGACAACGGCCGTCATCGGCGATGGGTCAAGGGTACGTCCTGGCGTACCAAAGCACGCCCATCATCGCGCCAGCGAACATGAGGAGCGGCGCGCCGAAGAAGGCGAACAATTCGAACGGGCTCATCGGTCCAGCCTTTTGAGAAACGATCGCGCGCCGAAACGTAGAAGGAAGCCGATGGCAAGGCAAACGCTCGACCCGACCGCTGCTGCTGGTAACGTGAACGCTGCAGTCCGGAAGAACGCCGCGACGAGCGGAGCGATGCCGCCGGTGATCACCGTGCCGGCCGCGAGCACGTTGATGGAGTTGGCGGTGAGCTTCAACCGCTCCTTCTCGCCGTCGGTCATCCGCGGAGCTTCACGTTCGACCTTCGCTGCGGCGTTTCAGGCTCGCATGGAGCCGCCGAACATTCCGAAGAACCGTTGTGGGTCGATGGCGGCCGTTTGGAACATGGCGCGACATGGACGACGCGTTCCGCATCGTATCGTATGGCCCGCATGCCGCTTTCACTGAATGTTTTGATGGTAGCGGGAGAGGGACTTGAACCCCCGACACGCGGATTATGATTCCGCTGCTCTAACCAACTGAGCTACCCCGCCCCGGGCGGGCGCCGCAACGCCGAGGCCGCCGCGATATAGAGAGGCGCCGCCGCGGCTGTCAAGCAACGCGCGGCCTGCGGCGCCGACCCGGACAGGCCGCCGTTCGCGAAAGAACCGGCGGCGCGCTTGCCCCGGCGCCGCGCCGCTTTTATCGCTCGGGCAACGAGCGAGCGAGCGGGCGGAGCCGAGCGGATGCGGGTCAGGGTCGGCGTGGTGGGCTGCGGCCAATGGGGCCAGAACCACGTCCGGACCTTGAGCGCGATCGGGGCGCTCGGCCTCGTCGCCGACCGCGATCCCGACAAAACGCGGGCGCTCGCCGAACAGCACGGCGTCCTCGGGTCGACGCCCGACGAGGCGGTGGCGAGCCCGGCGATCGACGCCCTGGTTCTGGCGCTGCCGCCACACCTGCACGGCTCCTTCGCGCGGCGCGCGGTGGCGGCAGGCAAGGACGTGCTGGTCGAGAAGCCGATCGCGCTCGATCCGGTCGACGCGGAGGCGACCGCGCAAGCGGCGCGCGCGCACGGGCGCATCCTGATGGTCGGCCACGTCTTGCGCTTCCATCCGGCCTTCCAGCGCCTCGCCGCGCTCGTCGCCGAAGGGCGGATCGGCGCGCTGCGCCACGTCGCCGCGACGCGGCTCGGGCTCGGGCGGTTCCTCGGCATGGACGCCGTGTGGGACCTAGCCCCGCACGACCTGTCGCTCGTCCTGAAGCTCGCCGGCGGCGCGCCGGACACGGTGGAGGTCCAGCGCCGCACCGTTTTGTCGAACGCGACCGACGCCGCCGACGTCGCGCTCAGGTTTCCGAACGGCGTGACGGCGGCCATCCACCTGTCGCGCGTGTCGCCCTATCGCGACCGGCGCCTGGCGGCGATCGGCACGGCCGGCATGCTCGTGTTCGACGACGGCGCGCCGGCGGAGGGGAAGCTCGTGTTTCACGCCCACCGCGTCGAGCCGGCGGCGGACGGCGCGTTCTCGTTCCACCACGCCGAGGCCGAAGCCGTGTCCTTCGAGCCCGGCCAGCCGCTGGAACGAGAGCTCCGGCATTTCATCGCCTGCGTCGAGACCCGCGCCGAGCCGGAAACGGGTGCCGCCGAAGCCGTGGAGGTCGTGCGCCTCCTCGCGCGGCTGTCACCCTTGGCCGGCTGACAGGTCAGGCGCCGACGGCAACCGCCGCGCGCTCCGGCCTAGCCGCCGGCGCCGCCGGAAGCGCCGCGAGCCCGAGCGGCTCGGCGCGGCGGTTGCCGTC
>CAXUCL010000118.1:0-7112 GCA_964249395.1 uncultured Rhizobiaceae bacterium | reverse complement strand
TCTTGGTTATGAGCGGCATCGCGTCCTCGTAGAGCGGCTGGAACCGCGCGAGGCCGCCGTGCCGGACGCTGCGGGCCGCTGCCGGACGGGACGGCGCCGGGCGCCAAAAGCCGCAGGTCGCACCCGTCGCCGGCCAAAGGGTCGCGCCTAGCTCCCGCACCATGACGGGCGCCCCTTCGACGGAAGCCGATCCGAGCCGGAAACCGGCCCGAGCCATCCCGGCGGCGCCGGCGACCGCTGCCGAGCGCGCGCTCGCCGTCGGTTACGGCGTCGCGTGCCACGCGCTGTTCGCGCTCGGCGTCGCCACCATGATCGCGGCGATGCTCTTCGGCATGAGCCGGTCGCTCGGCGCCGTGCCTTCGCCGTGGTGGCCGCTCGCGAACGCCGTCTTGCTCCTGCAGTTTCCGCTGGCTCATTCCCTGTTGCTCGGCGCCGCCGGCGCGCGCGTCCTGAAACGGCTCGCCCCGAGCCGCATCGCCGGCCGCCTGTCCACCACGACCTACGTCATCGTCGCGTCCGCGCAGGTGCTCGCGCTGTTCGCGCTTTGGACGCCGAGCGGCGTCGTCTGGTGGCAGGCGGAGGGCGCGGCGCTCTGGCTCCTCTTGCTGCTCTACGCCGCGTCCTGGCTGCTGCTGCTGCGCTCGATCCTCGATGCCGGCATCTCGGTCCAGGTCGGCTCGCTCGGCTGGTGGTCGGTGGCGCGGAACCGGGCTTTGCGCTTCCCGCCGATGCCGACCGCGGGCCTGTTCCGCATCGTGCGCCAGCCGATCTACGTGTCGTTCGCCCTGACGCTCTGGACGGTGCCGATCTGGACGCCGGACCAGCTCGCCGTCGCTTTGACGCTGACGGCCTACTGCGTTCTCGCGCCGGTGCTGAAGGAGCGCCGCTTCCGCAACCGCTTCGGCGAAGCCTTCGAGGCCTATGCGCGGCGCGTGCCCTACTGGCTGCCCTGGCCGCGGCCGCCAGGCGCCTGACGGGCTCTGCGGTCCATTGCCAACCAAGCAACGGACCTCGGGGCCGCACTTGGAATCGTTCCAAGCCGTCCACCTTTCCCCCCTGCAACGCGAGGACATCGAGCATGAACGTCGGCGACGAACCCACCCGCTCCGTCTGGATGGACGTCGGCCAGCCCGCCGCGCGGCCGGCCTTGAGCGCCGACGCGCGCGCCGACGTCGCGGTGGTCGGCGGCGGCATCGCCGGCCTGTCGATCGCCTACGAGCTGGCGCGCGCCGGCCGAGAGGTCCTGGTGATAGACCGCGGCCGGATCGGGCGCGGGCAGTCGGCGCGTTCCACCGGTCACCTCGCCTGGCAGCTCGACGACTACTACCACGTCCTGCGCCGCCAGGGCGGCGACGAGGCGGCGATCGGCTACTACGGCCGGATCGCGAGCGCCATCGAGCGGATCGAGGCGATCGCGGCGACGGAAGGGATCGACTGCGACTTCGCGCGCGTCGACGGCTACCTGTTCGCCGCGAGCGAGGCCGATCAGGAGATCCTGCAGGACGAGGCGGACGCCTGCCGCGAGCTCGGCATCCCGGGCGTGCGCTTCGTGGACCAGGCGCCCGTGCCCGGCCGGAACACCGGCCGCGCGCTCCTGTGGCCGAACCAGGCGCGGTTCCATGTCCTGCGATACCTCGACGGGCTGGCCGCCGCGATCGAGCGGCTCGGCGGGCGGCTCTGCGAGAACACCGCCATGATGGACGTCGCCGAAGACGGCGACGGCGTGCGGATCGAGACGGCAACGGGCGCGACGATCACCGCGGGCGCCGCCGTGATGGCGGCCGACGTGGCACTCGGCGACGTGGCGCTGCAGCCGTTCCTGGAGCCCTGGCGCGCCTTCGCCATCGCCGGCACCGTGCCGAAGGGCTCGGTGCCGGACGCGCTGGTCTGGGACACGCTGGAGGCCTACCACTACGTCCGTATCCAGCCGGAAGCCGAGCACGACGTCCTGATCGTCGGCGGCGAGGACCACAAGATGGGCGACCACGACGACGGCGCCGACCGGCTCGACCGGCTGGAACGCTGGACGCGGGAGCACTACCCGACGTTCGAGCACCGCACGCACGGCTGGTCCGGCATGGTGGTCGAGCCGGTGGACCTCCTGCCGTTCTCGGGCCTCGCGCACGGCAAGGAGCGCATCTACGTCCACACCGGCGATTCGGGCGAGGGGCTGACCAACGGCGTCCTCGGCGCGCTGGTGATCCGCGACCTGATCGTGAACGGCGGCGCTCCCGACGAGAAGACCTACGCCCCGTCGCGCATCACGCCGCGCGCGGCCAAGGATCTGGCGGCGAACGTCGGCCACACGGCGGCGAACTTCGTCGAATACCTGACGCCCGGCGGCGCCAAGACGGTGGACGAGCTGCAACCGGGGCAGGCGGCGCTGGTGCGCAGCGGCCTGAAGAAGGTCGCGGCCTTCCGCGACGAGAACGGCGTCCTCCACACCCGCTCGGCGACCTGCACGCACCTCGGCTGCATCGTCCATTGGAACGCGCTGGAGCGCGTCTGGGACTGCCCCTGCCACGGCTCCCAGTTCTCCCCCGACGGCACGGTCCTCAGCGGCCCGGCACTAAAGCCGCTGCCGGAAGCGTGAGGGGTGTTGGGCGAAGTGGAGCGAATGTTCGTCCTACAACGGCCGCAGCTCTCAATGTGGCGAAAGCAACATGCGACAGGATAGACGTGCCGCAAGCGGCACGTTTCGGCTTAAATGTCCGGCAGGAAGTTTTCCGTCGGTCTGTTTTACGGAACGTAGAAGTTAATAGCGAACGATAGCTTCTTCGTTGGCAACAAGCGGTATCCTGACCAGAAGCGTTAAGTAGTTTGCAACGCTGTAGTTTCTGGAAACCGACCCAGCGTTTTGGTCGCGAGCGCGCGAATCTTGGAAATAGTGGACCTTGATACCACGCGTGAAAGAAAAATTTACACCCGGTAAGCGACGCTCCGAATTAAATGATGAAGTTCGTCAATGGTATTATCCCAATCTATAGATTAATGATCGGCACGAATAGGTGGGATAGTGATCAAGAAGCTTGCTTTAGAAATAGAAACGATGCAATTCATCTATATTTCTGATTCCGCCTCCTTCGCCAGCCGATAGAATTGGATTAGCTTTTAGGGCCCTCTAAAATTCTAAACCAGTCTCGGATTGCGAGCTTAAGGCGGTCAACTTCATCCTCAGCTAAAACGCCGCAATGTGCGATGGTGCCCCGGAGCATGTTCAGAGCCGCCATTACACGCGAAACGGCTGACTGATTGCTTAGCATTCCAGCGAAATCTGACCAGTTCGCGCGAATGATGTCCCCAAGCTGGCCGAAGGTCGTGTAATCGATATCATCCTCCGATCGGACTGATACGGCGGCCTGGGCTTCGCGTTCGCGGTTCTTTCGTACCTCTTCGAGGACGCCGGCCGGCACGCAGGTGTCCCACCATCTTGTGCCGTGTGCAGCCTCCATTGTTTCTGCAATGAGGCGGCGGATGTCGTTCTCTAGAAGGTAGAAAATTTCATAATAGCGCGACATGCGCGCCGCGTTCTTACGGTTGGAGATATCAAATTGTTTGATAAATGGCTCTAGTTGTTCGTCGTCTGTTTGGCTCAGAGCGCCATAGCCGCCTGTACCGAACTCTGCTATAATTGCTCTCAAACCTGTCTCGATCGCGGCGCATTTGAACACGAACAGTTCGATGGTGTGATCGCTCATGCCAGTAGATTTGCCCTTAAACTTTTGAAGATGGCATTGTACACTTCGACGTTTGTCGTTTCAGGCAGTATCACGTTGATGTTATAGGCAAGCTGCAGTCGTCCCGTACCTCCGCCGTTTTGGTCGGTTGGCATCAGTGGCGGAGCGTCGTACGACACCGCAACATCGTTTCTGTCTTCGGGTTTAATGTCCTCCCGCGCTTGTTTCGCGTAATCTTGAAACGCTTGGAAGGTGGTCAGGATGTAGCGGACGATTCCCTCCTTTTTCGGAAGACCCGTGATCGCCACAATAACGTCGATGAGGGCAGCTTCTTCCGCTTTATGAGCGTACTGATTGCGGCGGAAGACTTCACTGAAGCCGTTTCGAAGGGCTTGCAGCGCAGCTGCCGGGCGACCCATGTCGGTCTGGAACTGCGCATACAGTTCAGTTGGCGCGCCAGTTTGATTCAGTAGGCTTGTGGCCTTGAGGATGGGAATAATGGGACGCGCCGCACCACCGGTCGTTCCCATGACGGTGCCGAGGAAGTCGTTCGTGAAAACTCCCGGCTTCTCTGAAGTCGGAATCTTCTCTAAGACTCGTCGCAACACGCCAGGGCTGGACGTGTACGGGAGGCTGCCTGGGATCTTTCGGCGCACCGTCTTCTCCGCTGTCGCTGCGGTGCCCTCGGCGGGCTGAGATGCTTCGGATGCCAAATTCGTTCTCCTCGCTTTGATACTGTCTCGCCTCAACGTGGGCCGCAAGTGCTGATTCTGCCTAAAATGAAACGGCAAACGTGCGTTACATTTGCAAACTTGACACCCGCGTGAACCTGGCTCGCTCGTTCCATTCGCCTTAATTAAAATATGCAAGCTCGAATAGGCGGCTTACGGATTGGCATTTCGCAATCTGAACAATTGCTATGGGCGTGGAACCACACGGAAGCGCTGATGCATAGCGTCCGCTTTAAAGCGCGAATTTTTGATTTCCTCGTTTCTTGAATGGGCGAGAGACGACATCGGAACCGGCTTCGCTCGTGGGCGACACCGGTTGCACCGAAATCGCGCCTACGCTACCGTTCCAGCGATGACGTTGATCGCGCGCAGGAACGATCGGTGGCGGGGCGGCTAGAGGCGGCCCCCGTTCGCTCGCGCGAGAAACGAGACGAGAAGGTCGCCAGGGTTCGAGCCGGCGGCCTTTTTCCTAGGCCGCCGCTCCGATCCCTCGCAAACCGGGAGAACGGCGATGACGGTTGAAACGCTGGACGACGGCGCCGAGCGCTACGTGACGGAAGGCGGCGTTTCGGTCACTCGCCGGCGCGAATACCTCGATTACGCCGGCGCGATCGAGCCGATCGTCGACGCGCTCGACACGCGGCGCGGCGCGGTGTTCTCTTCCAACTACGAGTATCCCGGCCGCTACACGCGCTGGGACACGGCGATCGTCGATCCGCCGCTCGTGGTCACCGCGAGCGGCCGCGCGGTGCGGATCGAGGCGCTGAACGCGCGCGGGCGGGTGCTGCTCGGCTTCGTCGCCGCGGCGCTGGGCGGCGACGCGGACATCGCCTCCCTGCAGGTCGGAGATGAGCGGATCGAGCTCGCGGTCGCCGAGCCGGCCCGCGCTTTCACGGAGGAAGAGCGCTCGCGCGTGCCGACGGTGTTCTCCGTTTTGCGCCGCGTCGTGGCGCTGTTCAAGTCCGACGCCGACGGCCAGCTCGGCCTCTACGGCGCCTTCGGCTACGACCTCGCCTTCCAGTTCGACCCGGTGGCGGAAACGCTGCCGCGCGCCGGCGACCGGCGCGACCTCGTCTTGTTCCTGCCGGACGAGATCCTGACCGTCGATCACCACGCGGTGCGCGCGTATCGGCAGCGCTACACGTTCGCCCGCGACGGACTGACTACGGAAGGGCTGGAAGGCGGCGGCCCGGACGCGCCCTTCGCGCCGGCGACCCGCATCCCGCCGCGCGGCGACCACCGGCCCGGCGAGTACGCCGAGCTCGTCCGGCGCGCCAAGGAGAAGTTCATGCGCGGCGACCTGTTCGAGGTCGTGCCCGGCCAGACCTTCTTCGAGCGCTGCGAGAACCCGCCGTCGGCCGTGTCGCGGCGGCTGAAGGCGATCAACCCCTCGCCCTACTCGTTCTTCATCAACTTAGGCGACAACGAGTTCCTGATCGGCGCGAGCCCCGAGATGTTCGTGCGCGTCAATGGCCGGCGGGTCGAGACCTGCCCGATCTCCGGCACGATCAAGCGCGGCGCCGACGCGATCTCGGATTCCGAGCAGATCCTGAAGCTCCTGAACTCCAAGAAGGACGAGTCGGAGCTGACCATGTGCTCCGACGTCGACCGCAACGACAAGTCCCGCGTCTGCGAGCCGGGCTCGGTGCGGGTCATCGGCCGGCGGCAGATCGAGATGTATTCCCGCCTGATCCACACCGTCGACCACATCGAGGGGCGCCTGCGCGAGGGCATGGACGCCTTCGACGCGTTCCTGTCCCACGCCTGGGCCGTGACGGTGACGGGAGCGCCGAAGCTCTGGGCGATGCGCTTCATCGAAGCCAACGAGAAGAGCCCGCGCGCCTGGTACGGCGGCGCGGTCGGCATGATCCACTTCAACGGCGACATGAACACCGGCCTGACGCTGCGCACCATCCGCTTGAAGGACGGCGTCGCCGAGGTGCGCGCCGGCGCGACGCTGCTCTACGACTCCAACCCGGAGGAGGAGGAGGCCGAGACCGAGCTGAAGGCCTCCGCCATGCTGGCGGCCATCCGCGAGGCCGGCGCGGCCAGCGCGGCGGCGGCGACGCGCGAGACCGCCAAGGTCGGCGCGGGGCTGCAGGTGCTCCTCGTCGACTACGAGGACTCCTTCGTCCACACGCTGGCGAACTACTTCCGGCAGACCGGCGCAGCCGTCACCACGGTGCGCGCGCCGGTGGCCGAGGAGGTGTTCGACCGCTTGAGCCCCGACCTCGTGGTGCTGTCGCCCGGTCCCGGGCGCCCGAGCGACTTCGACTGCAAGGCGACGATCGGGCAGGCGAGGAAGCGCGGCGCGTCGATCTTCGGCGTCTGCCTCGGGCTGCAGGCGCTGGCGGAGGCCTACGGCGGCACCTTGCGAACGCTCCACATGCCGGTCCACGGCAAGCCGTCGCGCATCCGGATCGCCAAGCCCGGCATCATCTTCGCCGGCCTACCGGGCGAGGTGACGGTCGGCCGCTACCACTCGATCTTCGCCGATCCCGTCCGCCTGCCGAAGGAGTTCGAGGTGACGGCCGAAACCGAGGACGGCGTGGTGATGGCCTTCGAGCACCGCACGGAGCCGGTGGCGGCGGTGCAGTTCCACCCCGAGTCGATCATGTCGCTCGGCGGCGAGGCCGGGATGCGGATGATCGAGAACGTCGTGGCGCACCTGCCGCGCCGCGCGGCCAGCAAGGCGGCCTGACGA
>CAXUCL010000117.1:2120-7134 GCA_964249395.1 uncultured Rhizobiaceae bacterium | reverse complement strand
GGCTGCCGGTACCCTCGTGCAGCTGGATGCGTCCGGACGGATCGCGCGTGTCGCCATCGCCGTCGCAGGGACCGGGTCCGTCGCGGTGCGCCTCGGCGCAGCCGAAGAGGCGCTGATCGGCCGTCGCGCCGACCTCGTCGAGGACGCGCTCGATGCGGTTCTCGCCGAACCCCATGCCGTAGCGCCCCATGCCGGGACCGCCGGCGCCGATCGCGGCCGACGCGCCGGCCACAACCACGACGGCGACGATGCCGCCGACCGCCGCGCGCCACCGCCAACCCGCGAGCCGGTTCGTCCGGTCCGTGTTCGATGGTCCGTTTTCCATTTTCGTTTCCTTAGCGTCGAGCAGCGCCCTGGCTGCGATCGGGCGAGAATGGAGGACGATCGTTGCGCCCGTTCGGCTCGAACGTAAAGAAGCGTGAAGTCGACGAGCAACGGACGTCGCTCCGACGATCGACGCCAAGCGCGGCGCCTCAGCTTGCTGGAACGGCGTCCGGTTCGAACAAGGCGTCGAGCGTCGCCTGGAACGCCGCCTCGACGTCGAACGCGCCGTCCGGGAACACGCCGTTGCCGAGGGCGGCGAGCACCGTCGGGGCGACGAGAAGGATCGGCGCGCGCTCCAGCGCGTCGGAGCGCAGCTCGCCGCGGCGGCGGGCGCGCCTCGCGTGGACGCGCACCAAACGAAGCAGCGGCTCCACCGCGACGCGCCGGTAGGCGCTAGCGATAACGGGAAACCGCGCCCCTTCGCTCATCACCAGGCGCACGACGCCGAAGCGCCCGCTGCGTTCGAGGTCCCGCAGAACCGGCGGGACGATGCGGACGAGGAAGTCGCGCGTCGGCTCGTTCGGGCGCGGGCGCGGCGGACGACGGCCGCGGACCGTTCCTTCCACCACCTCGCGCACGACGTCGGCGAACAGCGCCGCCTTGTCGCTGAAATGCAGGTAGATCGTGCCCTTGCCGAGCCCGGCGCGGGCGGCGACGTCGTCCATGCGCGTCGCGGCGAAGCCGTCCGCGAGGAACGCGGCGAGCGCCGCCTCCACCAGCGCCGCCCGCGTCGCGGCGGTTCTCCCCGGGCTCGGGCCCCGCGCCCGCCGCTTCGACGCGATCGTTTCGGTCTGGTTCATTTTCCGCATCCGCCGTGGAACGATTCGCAATTCTGACCCGTTGGTCATATGTGACTACCGGGTCAGTTGGGTAGTCGAGCATCGTGCCGCTACCCGATGGCGACCCGGCTGCGAAGGCCGAAAGCCGCATCCGGCCAAACGCCGGGAGGCTTTCGAGTCCTCGTTCCCACGCGACCGGCCCATCCCGCCGCGCCCGGACAGCGAGGGCGTCGAAGGGGGATGCGCCCGGTTTCTCGCAACGATCAACGGATGGAGCTTCCTATGCCGAGCGTACCGTTCACCTTGCAGCGCCGCGTGGAGCGGTTTCGCGACCAGCGGTGGCTGATCGACAAAATCGTCGAACTGGCGGGTCCCGAGTTCGACCAGTCGCGGCTGCACTACTACGCGGCGCCGATGAGTCCCGACTTCGCGCCGGCCGTGCTGGGCCTGGCGGGGCAGATCAAGCGCTTCGACGACATGACGCGCGAGTTCGCGCGCCTGGCCCGCCGCTTCGAGCTGCAGGCCGGGGCGGCGCTCGCGAGCGGACACACGGTCACGGCGGGCGACGGCTTCTTCGCGGCGTCCGTCATGTACGGCGCGGCGCAATGGCCGATCTTCGCCACCACCGAGCTGAACCTCGCGCTGGAGGAGAAGAAGACCGACTGCTTCGCGCAGTACGCCCGCTTCGCCGACCACCGCGTCGAGGCCGTGGAGGTGCCCTACGGCGACGCGACGGTGCCGGGCTGGTTCCACCTGCCGCCCGGCCACGACGGCGAAACGAAGCTGCCGTGCCTCGTGATGGTGTCCGGCATGGACGCCTTCAAGGAGCTGCAGATCGGCGCCGCGGCCGACCGGTTCCTGCGCCGCGGCTTCGCGCTCCTGATGCTGGACGGGCCTGGCCAGGGCACCTGCCTGACGCGCGGCATTTCGTACGATCCGGACCGCTACGGCGAGGTCGGCCGCAACGCGTTCGACTGGGCGGCGGGCCGACCGGAGGTCGACGCGGACCGGATCATGGTCTGGGGCCTTTCGTTCGGCTCGTTCTGGGCGACGCAGATGGCCGCGGCCGAGCCGCGCTTCGCCGCCTGCGCCGTCATGTACAACTGCTTCCAGCCGGGCAACTGGCCGCTCTTCGAGATGGCGGCGCCCTCGTTCAAGCAGCGCTTCATGTACATGACGGGCGTCGCGGACGAGGACGCGTTCGACGCCGTAGCGGCGAAGATGGACGTGATGCGGCTGAGCGCGTCGCTCGCGATGCCTTACTTCGTGATGTGCGGCGAGGACGACTCGCTCAGCGACGTCGCCTGCACGATCGAGCACCTGAACGCGGTGCCGGGTCCGAAGACCCTCGTGATGTATGCCGGCGAGGAGCACGGCATGGGCGGCTCGCGCTCCTCGCAGCTCGGCACGCCCTTCTTCCTCGTGATCGCCGACTGGCTCGCCGACCGCGCCGCGGGCAAGCCGCTCGAGTCGACCTACAGCGTCGTCGACACGCTCGGCCAGATGCATTCCGAGCCCTGGGGCGGGCGCCGCGTCCACCAGCACGGCGCCCCGCTCGGGGTCGAGCAGCTCTTCGCCGACCGCCCGCCGTTCGGCATCTCGTGAGGAGACAGCAGCCATGACCGTCAAGCTCATCAACGTCTTCCGCGTGCCGGAAGACCAGGCCGACGAGTTCCTGCGGCGCTGGAACGAGACCACGCAGGTCTATGCCCGCACCGAGGGCTTCATCGAGACGCACCTCCACCGCAACACGGGCGTCGGCAACCAGACGTTCCAGTTCGTCAACATCGCGCTCTGGAGCTCGGAACAGGCGTTCGTCCAGGCGCACGAGGACTACGTTCCCGGCGAGGAAAGCATTCCCGGCATCGCCTTCCACCCGGCGATCTTCCGGGAGGTGATCACCGTCGCGAACCTCCGGTCCGACGCGTCCACCGGCGCCGAATAGAACCGCTCCCGATCGGCCGCGCCGTTCGGCCGCGACGCGGCGCGAGCCGCGCCGACCGATCGCCGTCCCCATCCAACCTGCAAGGAGGTCACCATGACCACGGAAAAACTCGCCGCCGACAACGCCGCGATGCTGCTGATCGACCACCAGACCGGCACCATGCTGGGCGTCCAGGACATCCGGCTCGACCAGTTCCGCTCGAACGTCCTGGCGCTCGCCAAGACGGCCATGGCGCACAAGCTGCCGACGGTGCTCACCGGCTCCTACGTCGAGGGCCCCAACGGGCCGATCATGCCGGAGCTCCTCGCGATGTTCCCGGACGCGCCGGTGATCCATCGTCCCGGCCCGATCGACGCGTTCGACGACCCGGCCTTCGCCGCGGCCGTCGCGGCGACGGGACGGCGCAAGCTGATCATGGCCGGCGTCACGATCGACGTCTGCCTCTACCTGCCAGCGATGTCGGCGATCGCGCGCGGCTACGAGGTGTGGACGGTCTACGACGCCAGCGGCTGCTGGGACCAGATGTCGGCGCTGACCTCGTGCATGCGGCTCACCCAGATGGGCGCGACCGTCGTGAACTGGGCGGTGGTGACCGCGATGCTGCAGGCCGACTGGCGGCGCGCGGAGCAGGCGGCGGAAACGCTCGGCGTCTTCGGCGAGCACCTGCCCTTCTACGGGCTTCTCGCGAACAACCAGAAGGCGGCGCAGGCGCAGGGCGCGAAGGCCGCCGAAGCGCGCCTGCCGGGGCGGGCGGCGTGACGGCGGGTCCCGACTGCGAAGTCCTCGTGGTCGGCGCCGGCCCGACCGGCCTGATGGCGGCGAACCTGCTGCGCCGCTCCGGCGTGGCGGTGCGGATCGTCGACGAGCGGGCGCAAGCGTCCGCCGAGTCGCGCGCCTTCGCCATCCAGGCGCGCACGATGGAGCTGTTCGGGCGGATCGGCGTCGCGGACGCGGTGCTGGACAAGGGCGTCGTCAATCCCGGCATCGACGTCTTCGTGTCCGGCGACCACGTCGGCGGGCTGAACTACGACAAGGCGGGGGCGTCCGACACGCCCTATCCGTTCCTCTTCCTCCTGCCGCAGTCCGAAACGGAGGCGATCCTCGTCGACGACCTCGCGCGGCAGGGCGTCGGGGTCGAGCGGACCGTCGTCGTGGAGGGGCTGGAGCAGGACGGGGACGGCGTTTGGGTGCGCGCCAGCGGGGCGAACGGCGCGGCGACGATCCGCGCCGCCTTCGTGGTCGGCGCCGACGGGGCGCATTCGGTCGTGCGCAAGGCGCTGGGCCTCGCCTTCGAGGGCGACAGGTACGCGCAGACCTTCCTGCTCGCCGACTGCCGGATCGATTGGCCGCCGGACCGCCGCCTCGACCACGCGCGGTTCCGCGTTTTCATGCACGGCGCCGCGATCGGGCTGTTCCTGCCGCTCGACGGCCGGCGCCGGTCGCGCGTCATGGCGACCGACCCCGGCGGCCGCGCCGATTCCGGCGGCCAAGCGGCGACGGACATGGACCTCGCCGAGCTTGAGGCGGCGTTCCGCGACGCGTGCCGCATGGACGTCCGGCTGTTCGATCCGGTCTGGGCGACGCGCTACCGCGTCCACCACCGCAGCGTCGACAGCTACCGGCGCGGCCGCGTCTTCGTGGCGGGCGACGCCGCCCACATCCATTCGCCGGCCGGCGGGCAGGGCATGAACACCGGCCTGCAGGACGCGGCCAACCTCGCCTGGAAGCTCGCGGCGGTGCTGCAGGGCGCGCCGGCGGACCTTCTCGACACCTTCGACGCCGAGCGGCGGCCCGTGGGGCGGCAGGTGGTGGAAACCTCCGACCGGATGTTCGCGGCCTTCGCCGGCCGGACGGGAATCGCCGCGCAGGTGCGGGACTGGGTCGCCAAGCCCGCCGCGAAGGCGATCTCACACCTGCGCCCGGCGCAGCACGAGGCGTTCCGCACGCTATCGGAGCTCGACATCGC